>DATFMS010000078.1:0-29281 GCA_035266805.1 Burkholderiales bacterium
CCGAGCCATCGCCGAAGGATTCGCCGCCGAGGGGGCCAACGTCTCGATCTGCGCGCGCAACGCCGACGAAGTCGCCGCCACGGTCGCCTCGTTGAAGACCCGAGGCATCAAGGCCTACGGACGTGCGCTGGACGTGGCCGATGGCCCGGCATTGGCTGAATGGATATCGGCGAGTGCCGACGAGCTGGGCGGCATCGATGCGCTGGTGTGCAACGTGAGCGCGCTGGCCGTCGGCGATACGGCCGACACCTGGGAGAAGTCGTTTCGCGTCGACATGATGCATACCGTCAATGCGGTGGCGGCGGCGGCGCCGTTCCTCGAGAAATCGGATTGCGGCTCGATCGTGCTGATTTCGAGCGTTTCCGGCTTCGAAGTGGATTTCGCCGCCGGGTCTTACGGCGCGTTCAAAGCCGCGCTGATCCACTACGCAAAGGGACTGAGCCGGCAGCTTGTTGGCAAGGGAATCCGCGTCAATTGTGTCTCGCCCGGCAATACCTATTTCGACGGCGGCATCTGGCAGACGATCGAAAAGAACATGCCGGATCTGTTCGATTCGACGCTCAAGGTCAATCCGACCGGAAAGTTCGGAACCCCGCAAGAGGTCGCAAGCGGTGTCGTGTTCATCTCCAGCCCGGCGGCCAGCCGCGTTTCCGGCACCAACCTGGTGATCGACGGCGCCCTGACGGTCGCGGTGTAGGAGGCGGGCCATGAGCGCGCACAAGCAGCATACGATTCACCGGGAACACATTCACCACGGCTGGAACAACGCGTTCGCCCCGCGGCTGAAGATTGCGCCCGGCGAGACGGTGCATTTCGAAATTGTCGACGCCTCGTCCGGGCAGCTGACACGCAGCTCGACCGCGGCCGACCTCGAAAAGCTCGACCTCGCGCGCGTCAATCCGGTGACCGGGCCGGTGTACGTCGATGGCGCCAAGCCGGGCGACGCGTTGAAAATCACGGTGCTTTCCTTCCGCCCCTCGGGCTGGGGCTGGACCGGGAACATCCCGGGTTTCGGCTTGCTCACCGACCAATTCCCGCAGGCGAAGCTGCACCACTGGAATTACGACCCGGGCCTCGCGCCCGCGATGTACGGGCCCGGCGGGCGCGTGCCGCTGAAGCCGATGTGCGGAACGATCGGGGTCGCCCCGGCCGCGCCCGGCCTGCACAGCATCATTCCGCCGCGCAACGTCGGCGGCAACATGGACGTTCGCGACATCGCCGAAGGGGTCGAGCTCTACCTTCCGGTCGAGGTCGACGGGGCGATTTTCTCCGTCGGCGACACGCATGCGGCACAGGGCGACGGCGAGGTATGCGGCACGGCGATCGAAAGCTCGATCGACGTCGCCCTCAAGTTCGATCTCGTCAAGGGCGCCAATCTGCGCACGCCGCGATACGTCACGCCTGGTCCGGTGAGCAGGCATTTCGATGCCAAGGGCTACGAGGTGACAACCGGCATCGGGCCCGATCTCATGACCGGGGCCCGAGTGGCGGTGTCGGAAATGATCGAGCTGCTGAGCCGGCGCTTCGGCTACTCACCGATCGACGCCTACATGCTTTGCAGCGTGTGCGCAGATCTGCGCATCAGCTCGATCGTCGACGTGCCGAACTGGGTGGTGTCGTTCTACTTTCCGAGAGTGGTGCTTGACTAGCCGTCGAACGCTCTGAGCCCCTCGAGGTCGAGCACCGTCACCTTGCCGTAGTCGACGCGCAGCAGGCGGATCTCGCCCAGCCGCTGCAGCGCCTGGTTGGCGCGCTGGCGCGAAACCCCCGACAGGTAGCCCAGCTCTTCCTGGGAGATCATCAGCTCGCGGCTCGTGCCCGGATACAGGCGCGGGTTGAACAGCGCCGCGAGGCAGCGCGCCACGCGCGCGTCCGGGTCGAGCAGCCGGTCGTACTCGACCATGGCGATGAACTGCGCCAGCCGCTCGTTAAGCTGCTCGAGCAGGAACCGGTTGAACCCGATCGAGCTGTCGAGCAACCACTCGAAGGTGGCGCGCGGCACGAGCGCGACGCGGCTGTCGCGCAGCGCAACCGCGTCGTAGCGCCACGGGTCCGGGCGCAGCAGCGAGCCTTCGCCGAACCACCCTCCGGCGCGAACGCCGGTGAAGGTCACCGCCTTGCCCTCGGGCGACACGCTGGAGATCTTCACCAGCCCATCGATGACGCCGACCCAGTGCTCGACAGGTTCTCCCTTGCGGCACACGTAAGCGCCGGCCGCGACACCGCGCTCGAGCGTCTCGGCGTGCACCCGCTCGCGCGCCTGCGGCTCGAGCGCCTGCGGCCATACCGAGTCGGCGAGGAACCGGGTGAGCGCTGTCATAGGGGCAATTGTCGCCGGAAAGACAACCCATGGCACGACCAGCGGCTAGACTGTGGTGCTGCGCGGCGTGTCATACTTGTGCAAGGATCGGATACGATCGCGACCGCGGGCCGGGGAGGGCCGGTGCAACGTTTGCTCATTCGGAGGAGGGAGCTCGATGGCCACCGACATCGGGACGCTCGACACGTTTCCTAAGCTGCTGCTGCACCACGCCGCGGTGCGCGGGGAGCGACCGGCGATTCGCGAGAAGGATCTGGGCATCTGGCAGACCTGGACCTGGAAGCAGTTCGCCGACGAGGTGCAGATACTCGCCTGCGCGCTTGCGGAGCAAGGGCTGGGACGCGGCGACCACATGGCGCTTATTGGCGACAACCGGCCGCGCATCTACGCCGCCATGTGCGCCGCGCAATGCCTGGGCGCCGTGCCGGTACCGATGTACCAGGACGCCGCGGCGGCCGAAATGGCGTTCCCGATCCAGAACGCCGATATCGCCCACGCGCTGGCGGAGGACCAGGAGCAGGTCGACAAGCTGCTCGAGATCCTGCCGCAGTGCCCGCGGCTTGCGCACATCACCTACGACGATCCGCGCGGCCTGCGCCACTACGCCCAGCCGCAGCTCGCGAGCTACGACCGGCTGCGCGAGATCGGGGTCGAGGCGCAGCGGCGCGAGCCCGGCTTCATCGAGCGCGAGATCGCCAAGGGCACGGGCGACGATCCGGCCGCGATGTTCTTCACCTCGGGCACGACGGCGACGCCGAAGGGCGTCGTGCTCACGCACCATGCCCTGATCGACCGCGCCAGGGCAGCGGCCGAGATGGAGGGGCTAAGCGATAGCGACGTGGTGCTCGCCTACCTGCCGCCGGCATGGATCGGGCAGAATATCTTTTCCTACGCCCAGCCGTTCGCCACCGGGTACTGCATCTGCTGCCCGGAGTCGGCCGAAACGGTGATGACCGACATGCGCGAGATAGGCCCGAGTTACTACTTCGCTCCGCCGCGGGTCCTCGAGGCGCTGCTGACGCAGGTGTCGATCCGCATGGAGGACGCGGGACGCGTGAAGCGCGCCATGTACCTGTACTTCATGGACGTGGCGCAGCGAGTCGGGGGCGCGATCCTCGACCGCAAGAAAGTCGGCGTCGGCGACCGTCTGCGCTACGCGCTCGGTGACGTGCTGGTTTACGGACCGCTGCGCAACGTGCTCGGCATGAGCCGGGTGCGCGTCGCCTATACCGCCGGCGAGGCGATCGGGCCCGACCTGTTCAAGTTCTACCGCTCGCTCGGCATCAACCTGAAGCAGCTCTACGGCTCGACCGAAACTTCGGTGTTCGTCTGCGTGCAGCCGAACGGCCAGGTCAAGCCCGATACCGTCGGCCCGGCGGTGCCCGGGGTGGAGCTCAAGTTCACGCCGCAACGCGAGCTGCTGATCCGCTCGCCGGGGCTGTTCAAGGAGTACTACAAGAATCCGCAGGCGACTGCCGAGGCCAAGGACCGGGAAGGCTGGTTTCATACCGGCGATGCGGGCTACTTCGACGGCGACGGCCACCTGAAAATCATCGACCGCGTCAAGGACGTCGGCAAGCTCAACGACGGCACGCTGTTCGCGCCCAAGTACCTCGAGAACAAGCTCAAGTTCTTTCCCTACGTCAAGGAGGCGGTCACCTTCGGCGACGGGCGCGACCGCGTATGTGCCTTCATCAACATCGACATGGAAGCGGTCGGCAACTGGGCCGAGAAGCGCAGCCTGGCCTACACGGGCTATATCGACCTGGCCTCGCGCGACGACGTCGGCGAGCTGGTCGGCCAATGCGTCGAGAGGGTGAATGCCGACCTGGCGCAGGATCCCGAGCTTGCCGGCAGCCAGATCCACCGCTTCCTCGTGCTGCACAAGGAGCTCGACGCCGACGACGGCGAGCTGACCCGCACCCGCAAGGTGCGCCGCGGCTTCATTGGCGAGAGGTATGCGCCGCTCGTCAAAGCCCTGTACGCCGGCGAGGCGTCGGTGCACGTCGAGGCCCAGGTCAAGTACGAGGACGGCCGCAGCGGCAGCATCAGCGCCGACCTCAAGATTCGCGACGCGAAGACCTTCGCCCCCGCGGCGGCAAAGCGAGCGGCATGAGCGCTCAGCCGCAGGCGCAGGAGATGATTGCGCAGGGCCGCCGGATCGGCGAGGTCCTGCTTTCGGTGGAGGAGGTGTCGCTGTCATTCGGCGGCGTGAACGCCCTCACCGACGTGTCGTTCGAGGTGCGCGAGCATGAGATCAGGGCGATCATCGGCCCCAACGGCGCCGGCAAGAGCTCGATGCTGAACGTCATCAACGGCGTCTACCATCCGCAGAAAGGCACCATCCGATTTCTCGGCCAGCCGCGGCACGACGTCGATACCCACGAGGCGGCCGCGCAGGGGATCGCGCGCACCTTCCAGAATCTGGCGCTGTTCAAGGGCATGAACGTGCTCGACAACATCATGACCGGGCGCAACCTGCGCATGAAGGCAGGGCTGCTGGCGCAGGCGATCCGCTTCGGGCGGGCCGAGCGCGAGGAGCTCGAGCACCGCGCGGTGGTGGAGCGCATCATCGATTTTCTCGAGATCCAGGCCTACCGCAAGACGCCGGTCGGGCGGCTGCCCTACGGCCTGCAGAAGCGCGTCGACCTCGGCCGGGCGCTGGCGATGGAGCCGCGCCTGCTGCTGCTGGACGAGCCGATGGCCGGCATGAACGTCGAGGAAAAGCAGGACATGTGCCGTTTCGTCCTCGACGTCAACGACCAATTTGGCACCACCATCGTGCTGATCGAGCACGACATGGGCGTGGTGATGGACATATCGGACCGGGTGATCGTGCTCGACTACGGCAAGAAGATCGGCGACGGCACGCCAGACGAGGTGCGCGGCACGCAAGCAGTGATCGACGCCTACCTCGGCGTGAGCCACTAGAGCCCGGGCCGCAGCATGAAGCGACACCTTCCCATCATCATCCTGATTGCAGCGCTCCTTGCGGGGCTCGCCGCGCCGCTCGCGACCGGGGCCAGCGCGCCGGGGTTCTTCGTCGAGGTGCTGCTCGGCGGGCTCATGGCAGGTGTGCTCTACTCGCTGGTCGCGCTGGGCTTCGTGCTGATCTTCAAGGCCTCGGGGGTGTTCAACTTCGCCCAGGGCGCGATGGTGCTGTTCGCCGCGCTGTCGGTGGCGCGCATGGCGGAGGTGATGCCGCTGTGGGTGGCGGCGCTGCTCGGCGTCGGCATCATGGTGCTGCTGGCGATCGTGGTCGAGCGAGTGGTGCTGCGGCCCCTGGTGAACCAGGAGGGCGTGGTGCTGCTGATGGCCACCCTGGGCGTGTCGTATTTTCTCGACGGCTTCGGGCAGTCCGTGTGGGGCAGCGACATCTACGAAATCAACCTCGGGCTTTCCAAGGCGCCGGTGCTGATCCTGCGCAACGTGTTCCAGGGCGGCATTCTGATCAACAAGGACGACGTCGCGGCGGCGGTGGTGGCGGTGCTGCTGGTGGTGGCGCTGGCGCTGTTCTTCCAGAAGACCGCCACCGGGCGCGCGCTGCGCGCGGTCGCCGACGACCATCAGGCGGCGCAGTCGGTCGGCATCCCGCTGAATCGCATCTGGGTCATCGTCTGGTCCGTGGCCGGTGTGGTCGCGGTCGTGGCGGGCATGATGTGGGGCTCGAAGCTCGGGGTGCAGTTCTCGATCTCGCAGGTGGCGCTCAAGGCGCTGCCGGTGGTGATCCTGGGCGGCTTTACCTCGATTCCCGGCGCCATCATCGGCGGGCTGATTATCGGCGTAGGCGAAAAGATGGCCGAGGTCTTCCTCGGACCGGTGATGGTCAGGACGTTCGACCTTGCGGGAGGCGGCATCGAAAACTGGTTCGCCTACGTGCTCGCGCTGCTGTTCCTGCTGGTGCGGCCCGAGGGGCTGTTCGGCGAGCGCATCATCGATCGCGTCTAGCACGGGATACCATGTTCTACAGGGAAAACGGGCAGTTCAAGCAGACCTACCGGCAGGACGAGGCGCTGCTGCCGATCGCGCAGGATCGCATCGTCATGCTGGCGCTGCTTGTCTTCGCTTTTGTCGGCGTGCCCTTTCTCGCCAGCAACTACCTGTTCCTGTCGATCCTCAACCCGTTCCTGATCATGGCGCTCGCGGCGATCGGGCTCAACCTGCTGGTCGGCTATTGCGGCCAGATCTCCATCGGTCACGCGGCCTTCATGTCGGTGGGCGCTTACGCGGCATACAACCTGATGCTGCGCGTGCCGAATCTGAGCTTCCTGGTCGCGCTGGTGCTGGCGGGGCTGATCGCGGCCCTGGTCGGGATGCTGTTCGGCATCCCGAGTCTGCGCATCAAGGGCCTTTACCTCACGGTGGCCACGCTCGCGGCTCAATTTTTCATCGACTGGATGTTCGCCCGCGTCAAGTGGTTCACCGGCTACCAGTCCTCGGGCTCGGTATCGACCCCGGTGCTCGACCTGTTCGGCTGGCAGCTCGACTCCCCGGTCAAGAAATACCTTTTCCTGCTCGCGGTGGTCACCGTGTTCACGCTGCTGGCGAGGAATCTGGTGCGCGGCCACGTCGGCCGCGCGTGGATGGCGATCCGCGACATGGACGTGGCCGCGGAGGTGATCGGCATCCGCCCGGTGTACGCCAAGCTGACCGCCTTCGCGGTGAGCTCGTTCTACGTCGGCGTCGCAGGCGCGCTGTGGGGATTCGTCTACCTCGGCTCGTGGGAGCCGCTGGCGTTCAATATAAATATGTCGCTCGACCTGCTGTTCATGATCATCATCGGCGGCATGGGATCGATCCTGGGCAGCTACTTCGGCGCGCTGTTCATCGTCGCGCTGCCGATCGTCCTGGATCGCGTGCCGGCGTGGGTCGGCGCGCCGCTGTCGACCGCCATGGCGTCGCACCTGGCGTCGATGATTTTCGGCACGCTGATCGTGTTCTTCCTGATCGTCGAGCCGCACGGGCTCGCCCGGCTGTGGGCGATCGGCAAGGAGAAGCTGCGTCTGTGGCCGTTCCCGCACTGAGTGCGGCGGCAGATGCGTCCGGCCTGCGGCCTGTCGACCGCGGCCAAAACTTAGAGGAGGTAGTGAAGATGAACCTAGCAGCTAAAACCAGATTTCTGGCGGCCTCCGTCGGAACGGTCGCCGCCGTGATCTCGATCACGGCGAGCGTACCGGCCTTCGCGCAGGCCAAAGAGCAATTCTTCCCCGAGCTGGTATACCGCACGGGACCTTACGCGCCCAACGGCGTGCCGTTCGCCAACGGCTACAGCGACTACCTGAAGTTGCTCGATGCCCGCGACGGCGGCATCAACGGCGTCAAGATCACGTTCGAGGAGTGCGAGACCGGTTACTCGACCGCCCGCGGCGTCGAGTGCTACGAGCGCATGAAGAACAAGGGCCCGACCGGCGCCACCGTGGTCCAGCCGCTGTCGACCGGCATCACCTTCGCGCTCACGCCCAAGGCGCCGCGCGACAAGATCCCGCTGATCACTGCCGGCTACGGCCGTGCCGACTCGGTCGACGGCTCGGTGTTCACCTGGAACTTTCCGCTCGGCGGCACGTACTGGGACGCGGCCGACATCCTGGTCCAGCACGTGGGCAAGAAAGAAGGCGGCCTGGCCAAGCTCAAGGGCAAGAAGATCGCGCTGGTCTATCACGACTCGCCCTACGGCAAGGAGCCGATCCCGCTGCTCGAGAAGCGCTCCAAGATGCTCGGTTTCGATCTGCTCCTGCTGCCGGTCACCCACCCCGGCGTCGAGCAGTCCGCGACCTGGCTGCAGATCCGCCAGCAGCGCCCGGACTACGTTTTCCTCTGGGGCTGGGGAGTGATGAACTCGACCGCGATCAAGCAGGCGGTCGCCACCGGCTATCCGCTCAACCGGATGTACGGCGTGTGGTGGTCGGGCGCCGAGCCCGATGTGCGGCCCGCGGGCGAGGACGCGAAGGCCTACAACGCGCTCGTGTTCCTGGCGCCGGCCGGCCGCGGCAAGGTGCATGAGGACATCCTCAAGTACGTCTATGACAAGGGCAACGGTAGCGGCAAGAGGGAAGACGTCGGCGAAGTGCTCTACAACCGCGGCATGGTGTCGGCAATGATGGCCGTAGAGGGCGTCAAGCGCGCGCAGAAGAAGTACGGCAGGAAGCCGCTCACCGGGACCCAGGTGCGCTGGGGCCTGGAGCACCTCTCGATCAACGCGGCGGACATCAAGAAGCTGGGCTTCGAGGACTTCATGGAGCCGATCCACACCAGTTGCGCCGACCACGAGGGCGCGCACAGCGCGCGCATCGAGACCTGGGACGGGAAGAACTGGCACGTGACCTCGGGGGTCTATCACTCGGACCTCAGCGTTATCCGGCCGATCATCAAGGCGTCGGCCGCCAAGTACGCGGCGGAGAACAAGATCACCCCGCGCGACTGTTCGAAGGAGAAGTAAGCGTTACTACCGCCTGCGCTGCGGCGCAGGCGGCTTTCAGGGCGGCTCGGCAAGAACCGCCCCGAAAGCCGCCAAGGAGCGATCTCGATGAGCCCAACGCTGCTCACCGTCAACAGCATCGAAGTCATCTACAACCACGTCATCCTGGTGCTCAAGGGAGTGTCTCTGACGGTGTCGGAGGGCGGCATCGTCGCGCTGCTGGGCGGCAACGGCGCGGGCAAGACCACGTTGCTGCGCGCGGTGTCGAACCTGTTAAAGGGCGAGCGCGGCGAGGTGACCAAGGGCTATATCGAGTACCGCGGCGAGCGCATCGACCGGCTGACGCCGTCCGACCTGGTCAAGCGCGGGGTGGTCCAGGTAATGGAGGGGCGCCACTGCTTTCAGCACCTGACGGTGGACGAGAACCTGCTCACCGGGGCCTACACGCGCGGCTCGGCAGCGGAGATGCGCGCCGACCTGGAGAAGGTTTACACGTACTTTCCGCGCCTCAAGGAGCGTCGCAACGCCCAGTCCGGCTACACCTCCGGCGGCGAGCAGCAGATGACCGCGATCGGCCGCGCGTTGATGGCGAATCCGAAGATGATCCTGCTCGACGAGCCCTCGATGGGCCTCGCACCGCAGCTGGTTGAGGAAATTTTCGAGATCGTCCGCGATCTGAACCGCAAGGAGGGCGTGAGCTTCCTGCTCGCGGAGCAGAATACCAACATTGCGCTTAGATACGCCGACTACGGCTACATTCTTGAGAACGGGCGCGTGGTGATGGACGGCGTGGGCAAGTCTCTGGCCGAAAACGAGGACGTTAAGGAGTTCTACCTCGGTTTTTCCTCGGGCGGGCGCAAGAGCTTCCGCGACATCAAGTCGTATCGCCGGCGCAAGCGCTGGCTGTAGGAAACGCTTGGCATGGATTATTACGACGCCCTCGAAGCGAGACCCCCTGAGCAACGTGAAGCGGCGCTGATGGCTGCGCTGCCCGAGCAGATTGCGCACGCGAAGCGCAACGCGCCCGGTTTCGCCCGCATTCTCGCCGAGGTCGACCCCGGCGCAGTGAACTCGCGCGCGGCGCTCGCCCGCCTGCCCGTGACCCGCAAGTCCGACCTCGGCGAGCTGCAGAAGAAGATTCCGCCGCTGGGCGGACTGAACGCGACCCCGCGCGAGAAACTGGCCAAGCTGTTCGTCTCGCCCGGTCCGATCTACGAGCCCGAGGGCCGCGGCAAGGACTGGTGGCGCACCGCGCGAGGCCTTTACGCGGGCGGCTTTCGCGCCGGCGATCTGGTGATGAACACCTTCGCCTATCACTTCACGCCCGCCGGCTCGATGCTCGAGAGCGGTGCGCTCGCGCTCGATTGCTCGGTGGTGCCGACCGGCGTCGGCCAGACCGAGATGCAGGTGGCGGCGATCCGCGATCTCGGCATCAACGCATTCATCGGCACGCCGTCGTTTCTCAAGCTGATCGCCGACAAGGCCGACGAGCTCAAGCTCGACATCTCGGCGCTGAAGAAAGCGATGGTCGGCGCCGAGTACCTGCCGCCCGCGCTGAGGAAGGCCATGGCCGAGCGCGGCATCCGGGTGATGCAGCTGTACGCGACCGCCGACCTCGGCCACCTTGCCTACGAGACCGCGCTGCCCGACGACACGTTGAACGAGGGCATGGTGCTCGACGAAGGGCTTATCCTCGAAATCGTACGTCCCGGCACCGGCGACCCCGTGCCCGAGGGCGAAGTCGGAGAGGTCGTGATCACCACCTTCAACCGCGATTACCCGCTGGTGCGCTTCGGCACCGGCGACCTGTCCGCGGTGCTGGCGGGGCCCAGCCCCTGCGGCCGCAGCAATACGCGAATCAAGGGCTGGATGGGACGCGCCGACCAGAGCACCAAGGTGCGCGCGCTGTTCGTTACCGCCAAGCAGGTAAGCGAAATCCTGCGCCGCCACCCGGAGGTGCTGCGCGCGCGGCTGGTCGTCGAGGGCGAGGTCGGTCAGGACCGGATGATTCTCAAGTGCGAGGCGAAGGAGCGTCCGGCCGGACTCGACCAGGCGATCGTGGCCTCGATCCGCGATGTCACCAAGCTGCGCGGCGAAACCGAGTTCCTCGCGCCCGGCAGTCTGCCGAACGACGGCAAGGTCATCGACGACCTGCGCAAGTACGGCTAGCCGCGCCGGCTGGCGCCGACAGGCAGAGCGTCGAGGCGCTTCATCTCCGCGTTTTGCAGGACCGACGCGTCGGCAAGGAAGGCCTTCAGGAAGTCGACCGAATCAACGCCCCAGAACAGCTCGCCGTCCACTTCGAAAGTCGGCACGCCGAACACGCCGGCGCTTGCGGCCTGCCCCGTATTCTCGCGCAGCGCGTTCTTGACCTCGGGCGCGGCGACGGCCGTCGCCTCGACTCCGAGTTCACGCGCGAGTTGCGCCAGCGCCTGCGCGTCGCCAGGCTCCGCACCCGTGGTCCAGAGCGCCTCGAAAATTCGCTTCACCGCTGCCGGCTCGCAGCGCGCCGCCATCGCGAGGCGAAGGTGATGCAGCGGGTTGAACGGGTGCGTGGCCGGAAAGCGGAACGGCAGGCCGAGCCGGTCAGCGGACCACTGGCACCAGCGGTAGGTCCAGCGCCGCTTGGCGTCGATTTCCGCCGGCCCCTTCTGGCCGAAGCGTTGCAGCAGCCCGGCGAAAAGCACCGGCCGGTAGGCAAGTTCGACGGCCGGCAACTCGCCCAGACGCGCAAGGCAAAGGTACGAGAACGGCGAGACGAAATCGAAGTACCAGGTCACGCGGCGCACGTCGGCAACTGTAACATCGTGCCGGGCGCACAAGGAGGAGCACATGACCGTACGCGTGGAAAAGAAAGGCAAGGTGTGGACGGTGATCCACTCGCGCGCCGAGGCGCGCAACGCGATGGATCCGCAGAGCGCCGACGCGCTGGTAGAGGCGTTTTCGGAATTCGATCGCGATCCCGAGGCCGCGGTAGCGGTCTTGTGGGGCGAAGGCGGCGCGTTCTGTTCCGGGTTCGACCTGAAGCACGCGGTGTCGCTTGCCGGCGACACCCGTCCGTTGCAGGATCTGGTGTATCCGCTCGATGATCGCCCGCCGCCGAGGGGTCCGATGGGGCCCACTCGGCTCGAGCTCGACAAACCGGTGATCGCCGCGATCGCAGGGCCTGCGGTGGCCGGCGGCTTCGAGCTGGCCTTGTGGTGCGACTTGCGGGTGATGGAGGAGTCGGCCTACTTCGGCGTCTACTGCCGCCGCTGGGGCGTGCCGCTGATCGACGGCGGCACGGTGCGGTTGCCGCGGCTGGTCGGCGCGGGGCGGGCGATGGAGCTCATCCTGACCGGCCGCAAACTGCCGGCGGAGGAGGCATACCGCATCGGCGCCTGTGAAAAAGTGGTTCCGGACGGGGCTTCGCGGGGGCATGCCGAGGCGCTGGCGTGCGAAATCGCACGTTTCCCCCAGTGTTGCGTGCGCGCCGACTGCCGTTCCGTACGCATGCAGGAAGGGCTCGAACTACGTGACGCGATGCGCCGGGAGTGGTACAACGGTATCCTGGCGTTTGTTGCGGAGGGCGCCGCAGGGGCGAAGCGCTTCGCGTCGGGGAGGGGCAGGCACGGCGATTTCGAGGACATCTGATGCCGGCCTGCCAACTGCTACGCGGGGCGAACGTTCAACGCGTGCCTCTTCGCGACGGCGAAAATCGCATCGCATCGGCGACATGATGCTGTCACAAAGGAAAGATAGACCATGAGAATGAAGACGCCCGCAATACTGATCGCATCCTCGTTTGCGCTGCTGCTCGGCGCCTGCGCCAGCCAGCAAGCCGCAGAAGCGCCGCAGCCGGCGCCCGCGCCCCAGGCCGCGGCACCGGCACCGGCACCAGCGCCCGCGCCGATGGCGCAGCCTGTCGAGCAGCCGAAGATGGCGATGAACCCGCTGCACGATCCCAACAGCATCCTCGCCAAGCGCAGCGTCTACTTCGACTTCGACAAGTCGAACATCAAGACCGAGTTCGAGCCGTTGGTCGAGGCGCATGCCGGCTACATGACCGGCCACGCGTCGGCGACGGTGAGGATCGAGGGTAACTGCGACGAGCGCGGCAGCCGCGAGTACAACCTCGCACTTGGCCAGCGCCGCGCCGACAGTGTGCGCAAGGCGATGGTGCTTCTCGGCGTGTCCGACGAGCGCATCGAGACCATCAGTTGGGGCGAGGAGAAGCCGCGCTCGATGGGGCATAACGAAGCTTCGTGGTCGCAGAACCGCCGCAGCGACATCATCTATACCCACGAATAGAACGTAGCGCTCAGGGAGAGCGTGTCGGAGTCGCCTCGGCCAGGCCGAGGCGACGCCGCCGTTCCGGCAGCGCGACCACCACGCGCGCGCTAGGCCTCGCTCGCCTCGCCCGCGGCCTTCTTCGCCGCGCGCGCCCTGCCTGCCTTGGAGCCCGGCTCGCGCCCCAGCACGCTGCTGATCCAGCGGCCGACCTCGGCCAGCCTCTGCAGATCGATGCCGGTCTCGATTCCCAGGCCCTGTAGCATGTAGACCACGTCCTCGGTGGCGACGTTGCCCGAGGCGCCGACGGCGTAAGGGCAGCCGCCGAGCCCCGCGATGGATGTGTCGAAGGTCGCGACCCCCATCTCGAGCGAGGCGTAGATATTGGCGAGCGCCTGGCCGTAGGTGTCGTGGTAATGCCCCGCCAGCCGCTCCACCGGCACGCGTTTCGCCACCGCTTCGATCATCGCCTTCGTTCGCCCGGGCGTGCCGACGCCGATAGTGTCGCCGAGCGAGAGCTCGTAGCAGCCCATGTCGGCCAGCGCGGCCGCGACCTCGGCCACCTTCGCTGGCGCAACCTCGCCTTCGTAGGGGCAGCCGAGCACGCAGGAGATGTAGCCGCGCAGTTTCACGTTTGCGGCGCGCGCGGCCTCGGCGACGGGCCGAAAGCGCTCCAGGCTTTGCGCGATCGAGCAGTTGATGTTCTTGTTCGAAAAGGCTTCCGAGGCGGCGCCGAAAATCGCCACCTCGGTGGCGCCGGCGGCGCGCGCGGCCTCGAAGCCCTTCAGATTCGGCGTCAGCACCGGGTAGGACACGCCGGGCTTCCTGCGGATTCGCTCCAGCACCTCGGTGTGGTCGGCCATCTGCGGGATCCACTTCGGCGACACGAACGCGGTGGCTTCCACCGCGGGCAGTCCTGCGTCGGCGAGCCGCTCGATCAGCTCGAGCTTTATCTCGGTCGGCACTTCGCCCTTCTCGTTCTGCAGCCCGTCCCGCGGGCCGACCTCGACGATCCTCACGCGCAGCGGCAATTTCATCCCGTTACCTCGCTTCCGATTCTAGCGCCTCGAAGGCGATCAGCTCCGCGCCCTCGAGCACCTGCTCGCCGGGAGCGTAGTGGATCTCCTTTACCACGCCGTCGGCCGGTGCGGCGATCGTGTGCTCCATCTTCATCGCCTCGAGAACCACCAGCGGGGTGCCCTTGTCGACCTTCTGCCCCGGCTTGACCATCACCGCGACGATCTTGCCGGGCATTGGCGCCGCCAACGTGCCGCCGCCGGCGTCGACGTCGAGGCCGTGCAGCTCGTCGCGCAGGGAAAATCGCCGGTAGCCGCCTTCACTGAACAAATGCCAGTCGCTCGCCTCGCGCAGCGCGCGCGCCTTGAAGGCGCGCCCGTCGAGCCGCACCAGCAGCGCGTCTCCCGCCAGTCGCTCGCCCTCGAGCGCGTACTCGCGTCCGGCGATCACCACGCGCTGGCCCGCGGCGAGGAAGCGCACGGTCACCGGATACGGCGTTTCGCCCTCGGTGAAAACGAAGTCGTGGTGCGAGTCCTCGTTCAGGCGCCAGCCGTCGACCTCGTTCCACGGCGAATGCGGATCGCCCGAGGCGAGGGCGCGCTCGCGCGCGCCGCCCTGCTCGAGCAGCAGCTCGGCCAGCGCGACGGCGGCGAGCGCCTCGTCCGGCGCCGGTGCCCTGGGTGGGAACAGCTCGTCGCGGCAGCGCTCGATCAGCCCGGTGTCGAGATCCGCCTGCGCGAAGGCGGCGCACCCGGCCAGCCGCGCCAGAAATTCGACGTTGGTCGCCACGCCGGCGATTTCGCACCCCGAGAGCGCGGCGCCCAGGCGTGCCAGGGCCGCGGCGCGATCCTCTCCCCAGACGATCAACTTGGCGATCATCGGGTCGTAGTGCGGGGAGATCGTGGCCCCACTTTCGACCCCGGTGTCGACCCGCACCGCGTCCGTGGCGGCGGGGAAGACGAGGTGCACGAGCCGCCCCGTGGCGGGCAGGAAATCGCGCGCCGGGTCCTCGGCGTAGAGCCGGGCCTCGATCGCGTGGCCGCGCAGCGCGATCTCGTCCTGCTTCCTCGGCAGCGGCTCGCCCGCGGCGACCCGCAGCTGCCATTCGACCAGGTCGAACCCGGTGATCATTTCGGTCACAGGGTGCTCGACCTGCAGCCGCGTGTTCATTTCCATGAAGTAGAAGCGACCATCCTGCTCGGCGATGAACTCCACCGTGCCGGCGCCCCGGTATTCGATCGCGCGCGCGGCCGCTACCGCTGCTTCGCCCATCTCGCGCCGGCGGGCTTCGGTCATTCCCGGCGCCGGCGCCTCTTCCAGCACTTTCTGGTGCCGGCGCTGCACCGAGCAGTCGCGCTCGAACAGATGCACGCAATTGCCGTGCGCGTCGCCGAACACCTGCAGCTCGATGTGGCGCGGACGCTCGAGGTAGCGTTCGACCAGCACGCGATCGTCGCCGAAGGCGGACTTCGCCTCCCTGCGGCATGAGGCCAGCGCCTGCTCGAAGTCGGCGCCGCGCTGGACGATTCGCATGCCCTTGCCGCCGCCGCCGGCGGAGGCCTTGATCAGCACCGGAAAACCGATCGCCTCGGCGTGACCGAGCAGTACCCCGGCGTCCTGATTTTCGCCGTGGTAGCCCGGCACCAGCGGCACCTTCGCCTTCTCCATCAGGGTTTTGGCCGCGGACTTGTCGCCCATGGCGGCGATCGCCTCCGGCGTCGGCCCGATGAAGACGATGCCCGCTGCGGCGCAGGCGCGCGCGAAAGCCTCGTTCTCCGACAGAAAACCGTAACCGGGATGGATCGCCTCCGCGCCGGTCTCGCGCGCGGCGGCGATCACCGCTTCGGCGTCGAGGTAGCTTTCGCGCGCCGGCGCGGGGCCGATGCGGCGCGCCTCGTCCGCGCGCCTCACGTGCAGCGCGTCGCGGTCGGCGTCCGAGTAGACCGCCACCGTGCGGATGCCCAGCCGCCCGGCGCTGCGAACCACCCGACAGGCGATCTCGCCGCGGTTGGCGATCAGAATCTTGCGGAACACGCTACTTGCCCCCCGGTACCCACGACGGCTTGCGCTTTTCGAGGAACGAGGCGATGCCCTCCCTGCCCTCGGCCGAGACGCGGATCTCGGCGATGCGCTTGGCGGTGTCGGCGACCATTGCGTCGTCGATCGGCCCTGAGGCCACGGCGCCGATCAGATTCTTGATCTTCGCCAGCGCCTCGCGCCCGCCCGCCAGCAGGTGCTTGAGCAGCGAATCGATCGCCGCATCGAGCTGTGCGGCCGGCACCAGGCCGCTCAGCATGCCGATACGCAAGGCTTCTTCGGCGTCGAACACCTCGGCGGTGAGGAAATAGCGCCGCGCCGCGCGCTCGCCCATCGCGCGCACGACGTACGGGCTGATGGTGGCGGGCGACAGGCCGAGCTTGGCCTCGGACAGGCAGAACCTGGCCTCCGGGGTGCCGAGCGCGATGTCGCAGGCCGCCACCAGCCCGGTGCCGCCGGCGAAGGCCGGGCCGTGTACCCGCGCGATGGTGGGCTTGTTCATCCGGTCGATGGTCTGCAGCATCACCGCGAGCCCCATCGCGTCGTGCAGGTTCTGCTCGTAGCCGTAGCCCGCCATGCGCTTCATCCAGTTGAGGTCGGCGCCGGCGCAGAACGCCGGCCCGTTGCCCGCGAGCACGACCGCGCGCACCGCCTCGTCGTCGTCGAGCGCCTTGAAGGTGGCCGCGAGCGCGGCGATCAGCGCGTCGTCGAAGGCGTTGCGCATCTCGGGGCGGTTCAGCGTCACGGTCGACGCCGCCGCGGGTATCGACCAACAGGGCTTGCGACATGGTTACATCCTGAAAATGCCGAACCTGGTCTGCTCGATCGGCGCGTTGAGCGAGGCCGACAGCGCGAGCCCGAGCAGCCGGCGGGCGTCGGCGGGGTCCAGCACGCCGTCGTCCCACAGCCGCGCGCTGGCGTAATAGGGGTGGCCCTGGCGTTCGTACTGCTCGAGGATCGGCGCCTTGAAGGCCGCTTCGTCGATCTGCGACTTGAATTTGCCCCGCACCACCGACAGAACGCTCGCGGCCTGCTCGCCGCCCATGACCGAGATGCGCGCGTTGGGCCACATCCAGAGGAATCTCGGTGAGTAGGCGCGGCCGCACATGCCGTAGTTGCCGGCGCCGAACGAGCCGCCGATGATCATGGTGAACTTCGGCACCCGCGCGGTGGCTACCGCGGTGACCATCTTGGCGCCGTCCTTGGCGATTCCCGCCGCCTCGTACTTCTTACCCACCATGTAGCCGGTGATGTTCTGCAGGAACAGCAGCGGAATCCCGCGCTGGCAGGCGAGCTCGATGAAATGCGCCGCCTTGAGCGAGGACTCGGAGAACAGGATGCCGTTATTGGCCAGGATCGCGACCGGGTAGCCGTGCACGTGGGCGAACCCGGTCACCAGCGTGGTGCCGTAGTTGGCCTTGAACTCGTCGAGCTCCGAGCCGTCGACCATGCGCGCGATCACCTCGCGCACGTCGTAGGGCTTGCGCGCGTCGGCCGGGATCACGCCGTAGAGCTCGTCGGCCGGGTAGAGCGGCTCGCGCGGCTCGCGCAGCTGCAGCGTCACGCTCTTGGCACCGTTCAGGTTGGATACGATGCGGCGCGCGATCACGAGCGCGTGCGCGTCATTGAGCGCGTAGTGGTCGGCGACGCCGGAGACCCGGGTGTGCACGTCAGCGCCGCCGAGCTCCTCGGGCGTCACGATTTCCCCGATTGCGGCCTTGACCAGCGGCGGCCCGCCGAGAAAGATCGTGCCCTGGCCCTTGACGATGATCGACTCGTCGGACATTGCCGGCACGTAGGCGCCGCCGGCGGTGCACGAGCCCATCACCACCGCGATCTGCGCGATGCCGGCCGCGGACATGTTTGCGATGTTGAAGAAGATGCGTCCGAAGTGCTCGCGGTCCGGGAAAACGTCGTCCTGGTTGGGCAGGTTGGCGCCGCCCGAATCCACCAGGTAAATGCACGGCAGGCGGTTCTGCGCCGCGATCTCCTGCGCGCGCAGGTGCTTCTTGACCGTGAGCGGGAAATAGGTGCCGCCCTTGACGGTCGCGTCGTTGGCGACGATCACGCACTCGCGCCCCGAAACGCGCCCGATGCCGGTGATGATTCCCGCGCTCGGCGCCTCGTCGCCGTACATGCCGTGGGCCGCGAGCTGTCCGACCTCGAGAAACGGCGAGCCGGGATCGAGCAGCGTGCGCACGCGCTCGCGCGGCAGGAGCTTGCCGCGCGCGGCGTGCTTTTCGCGCGCCCGGGCGTCGCCGCCGAGGGTCGCGCGCGCGACCTGCTGGCGCAGGTCGTTCACCAGCGCGCGCATGCGCTCGGCGTTGGCGCGGAACTCGGCCGAGCGGGGGTTGAGCTGGGTTTTGATGACCGGCATCGGGGCTAGCCGCGTTCCAGCGCGCGCCCGATCACCAGCCGCTGGATGTCGCTCGCGCCCTCGTAGATCTTGCACACCCGCACCGCGCGCCACAGGCGCTCGACCGGGAAGTCGGCGACGTAGCCGTAGCCGCCGTGGATCTGGATCGCGTCCGAGCAGACCTTCTCCGCCATTTCGGAGGCGAACAGCTTGGCCATCGAAGCCTCCTTGAGGCAGGGCTCGCCGGCGTCGCGCAGCGCCGCCGCGTGCAGGTACAGCTGGCGCGCGGCCTCGACCTGGGTCGCCATGTCGGCGAGGCGGAAATTCACCGCCTGGTGCCCGATCAGCGTCTTGCCCATGCTCTTGCGCTCCTTGGCGTAGGCGAGCGCCGCCTCGAGCGCGGCGCGCGCGATGCCGGTCGCCTGCGCGGCGATGTTGATCCGTCCCGACTCGAGGTTCGCCAGCGCGATGCGGTAGCCCAGGCCTTCCTGCGCGAGCAGGTTCTGCGCCGGGACGGTACAGTCCTCGAGCGCGATCTGCGCCGTGTCGGATGCGTGCTGGCCGGCCTTGTCCTCGACCCGCGCCACCCGCCAGCCGGGGCTCGAGGTCGGCACGACGAAGGCGCTGATGCCCTTCTTGCCCGCCGCCTTGTCGCTCACCGCGAACACCACCGCGACGTCGGCGTTCTTGCCCGAGGTGATGAACTGCTTGGTGCCGTTCAGCACCCATTGCTCGCCGCGGCGCTCGGCGCGGGTGGTGATCGCACCCGCGTCCGAGCCGACCTGCGGCTCGGTCAGGCAGAACGCGCCGACCATGCGCCCCTCGGCGAGCGGGCGCAGGTACTTCTCTTTCTGCGCTTCGTTGCCGTAGCCGTTCAGGATGCCCGACACCAGGTTGTTGACCGACATCACCGTGCCGCAGGCCGGGTCGCCGGCCGACACTTCCTCGAAGGCGACCGCGGTCGCGGTGCAGTCCATCCCCGCGCCGCCCCACTGCTCGGGGACCGCGACCGCGTTGAGCCCCATTTGCGCCATCTCGACGAACTCGGCGCGCGGGAAATGGCGCTCGCGCTCCCAGCGGGCGGCGTTGGGCCAAAGGCGCTCGCGCGCGAAGCGGCGTACCGCGTCGCGCATCATCTCGTGCTGCTCGGACAAACGCATCTCAGGCTCCCGACAGGCGTATGTAGGTCACGGTGTGGTGGCTGAACAGCTTGCCGGCGCGGCTGTGGCATTCGGCGACGCCGTAGATGCTGCGCTTGCCGAGCTTGAGGATGCGCGCGCTGCAGCGCACCGGCTCTTCGATCGCGGGGGCGAGAAAGGCCGTGTTCAGCTCGGAGGTGAGCGCGTCGCGCTCGATGCCGATGCGGGATTTGATTGCCATCCACATGGCGCAGTCGGCGGCCGCCATCAGCGCCGGCCCGTTGACGATTCCGCCCGGGCGCTCGAGCGCGCGCCGGAACGGCAGCTCGATCGTGGCGCCATCGGCGTCGACCGAAATCATGCGAAAGCCGTAGCTGCGCACGAAGCGCGAGCGGTCGAGCAGCGCCTGGAGCTGCCGCTTGGTCGCCGCGAGCTTCGCGCCGGCCATCTAGACGAGCTCGATCGCGAGGGCGGTCGCCTCGCCGCCGCCGATGCAAAGGCTCGCCACGCCGCGCTTGCCGCCGTACTTGCGCAGCGCGCCGATCAGCGTCACCACGATGCGCGCGCCCGAGGCGCCGATCGGGTGACCGAGGGCGCAGGCGCCGCCGTGCACGTTGACCTTCTCGTGCGGCAGCCCGTGCTCGCGCATCGCCGCCATGGCGACCACCGCGAAGGCCTCATTGATCTCGAATAGGTCGACGGCTTGCGCCGTCCAATTCGTCTTTTCAAGCAATTTTCTCACGGCCCCGATCGGTGCCGTCGTGAACCAGCCCGGCTCCTGGGCGTGCGTGGCGTGCCCGACGACGGTTGCAAGCGGGGCGAGGCCCAGCTTGTCGGCGCTCGAGCGGCGCATCATCACCAGCGCCGCGGCACCGTCGGAGATCGAGCTCGAGTTGGCGGCGGTGACGGTGCCGTCCTTGCGGAACGCGGGCTTGAGGGTCGGGATCTTGGCGAAGTTGGCCTTGAACGGCTGCTCGTCGGTCTCGACGAAGCGCTCCTCCTTGCCGGCCTTGATCGCAAGCGGCGTGATCTCCCACGCGAACCAGCCCTCTTTGTTCGCTTTCTGCGCGCGCTCGAGCGAGGCGATGGCGAAGTCATCCTGCTCCTTGCGCGAGAACTGGTACTTGTCGGCGCAGTCCTCGGCGAAGCTGCCCATCAGGCGGCCCTTGTCGTAAGCGTCCTCGAGACCGTCGTAGAACATGTGATCGAGCACCTGCTGGTGGCCCATGCGGTAGCCGGTGCGCGCCTTGGGCATCAGGTAGGGCGCGTTGGTCATCGACTCCATGCCGCCCGCGACCACGACCGCCATGCTGCCCGCGCTGAGCAGGTCGTGCGCCAGCATCGCGGCCTTCATGCCCGAGCCGCACATCTTGTTCACCGTGGTGCAGCCGGCGGCGAGGGGCAGGCCGGCGCCGAGGCTCGCCTGGCGCGCCGGCGCCTGGCCCTGTCCGGCGGGCAGCACGCAGCCCATGATCACTTCCTCGACCTGTTCTGGCTTGAGCTTGGCGCGCTCGACCGCGGCGCGGATCGCCGCCGCCCCGAGCTCGGGCGCGGCAAAGCCCTTGAGCTCGCCCTGGAAGCCGCCCATCGGGGTGCGGGCGGCGGAAACGATTACGATCGGATCGGATTGCATGCTGACCTCCTGTTCAATCATTCAGTTTGTTTCGCCGAAGAGCTCGCGCCCGATCAGCCAGCGGCGGATCTCGGAGGTGCCGGCGCCGATCTCGTACAGCTTGGCGTCGCGCCACAGCCGGCCGGTGGGCGTTTCGTTGATGTAGCCCATGCCGCCCAGCGCCTGGATGGCCTCGCCCGCCATCCAGGTAGCCTTTTCGGCCGCGTAGAGGATCGCGCCGGCGGCGTCCTTTCTGGTGGTTTCGCCGCGGTCGAGCGCCTGTCCGACGGCGTAGACGTAGGCGCGGCAGGCCGAGTAGGTGGCGTACATGTCCGCCAGCTTGCCCTGCATCAGCTGGAACTCGCCGATCGGCTGCCCGAACTGCTTGCGCTCGTGCACGTAGGGCAGCACCACGTCGAGGCAGGCGCCCATGATGCCGAGCGGGCCGCCGGCGAGCACCGCGCGCTCGTAGTCCAGGCCCGACATCAGCACCTTCACGCCCTTGCCGTCCTCGCCGAGGACGTTTTCGGCCGGCACCTCGCAGTCGCGGAACACCAGCTCGCAGGTGTTCGAGCCGCGCATGCCGAGCTTGTCGAGCTTCTGCGCGGTCGCGAACCCCTTCATCCCCTTCTCGACGAGAAACGCGGTGATGCCCTGGTCGCTCGTCTTGCCGTAGATCACGAGCACGCTCGCGTCGGGGCCGTTGGTGATCCACATCTTGTTGCCGTTCAGCACGTAGCGCTCGCCCCGGCCGCTTTTTACTCTCTCGGCGCGCAGCCGCATGCCGACCACGTCCGAGCCCGCGCCCGGCTCGCTCATGGCGAGCGCGCCGACGTGCTCGCCGCTGATCAGCTTCGGCAGGTACTTGCGCTTCTGCGCCTCGCTGCCGTTCCTGCTGATCTGGTTCACGCACAGGTTAGAGTGCGCGCCGTAGGAAAGCCCTACCGAGGCCGAGGCGCGGCTGATTTCCTCCATGGCGACGATGTGCGCCAGATAGCCGATCGCGCTGCCGCCGTAGTCTTCCTCGACGGTGATGCCGAGCAGCCCGAGGGCGCCGAGCTTGGGCCACAGGTCGTGCGGGAACTCGTTGGCGCGGTCGATCTCGGCGGCGCGCGGCGCGATCTCCCGCGCGGCGAAATCGCGCACGCTCGCGCGCAGCATGTCGATCGTTTCGCCGTGCTCGAACCTGAGGGCCGGGAGCTCCATTCGGGGTACGCCTATTCGGGGGTATCCGGGGTGTCGGGCAGCATCATCAGCGTCTGCTGCATCACGGCGCAAAGCGTCTGCGCGCCGCCCTGCTCAGCGTACACCTCGCCGCGCGTGATCGAAAGCGTGCGCCCGGACTTGATCACCTCCGCGCGCGCCAGCAGCCGCTCGCCCCGTCCCGGGGCGAGGATGTTGATCTTGTACTCGACCGTCACCAGCGACGCGCTGGCCGGCATCAGGCTGTAGGCGGCGTAGCCGCAGGCGGTGTCGGCGATCATGCCGACGATGCCGCCATGTACATAACCCTTTTGCTGCGTCAGCTCGGCACGGAACGGCAACTCGAGCTCGCAGCGGCCCGGCGCGATCGCCGCCATGCGCGCGCCGATCAGCGCCATCGCCCGCTGGCGCGCGAAGCTCGCGCGGCAGCGCTCGGCGAAGCCGGGGTCGGGCGGCTCGAGGCGAAGCGGGGCGTTCATGGCGCGAGGCTACTTGACGTTTACGTAAACGTCAACTGCGCCGGCGGCGCTGCGCGCCGATCTGCTTGCGGATGCGCTTCTCGAACGCGGTGATCTCCGACAGCTGGGCCTCGAGGTCGGCGCGCTGCTGCTCGAGCAGCGCCTTGTGCTGCTCGAGCACGGCGAGGAAGCGCGTGAGCTGCGGGCGCTCGTCGCGTCCCGGCTCGTACATGTCGATCAGCTCGCGGATCTCCGACAGCGTCAACCCGAGGCGCTTGCCGCGCAGCGTCAGCTTGAGCCGCGCGCGGTCGCGCGGCAGGTAGATGCGGCGCTGGCCCTCGCGCCGCGGGGCGAGCAGGCCCTGGTCCTCGTAGAAGCGGATGGCGCGCGGCGTGACGTCGAACTCGCGCGCGAGGTCGCCGATCGAGTACTCGGAGCGCTCCTTGGGCTCGGGCGAGGAAGGCTGTGCGGTCATGTCGCGGCGAAAGCACTACAATGCCGGCTGCGCGGCACCGGTCGCGCCGAATTCTACCCCTGCATCGTGGCGCGCGCTTCCTCCCTCGAATTTCCCTTTCCCGAGCCGCCCGCGCCGGGCAGCGTCACCGAAGTCGCTCCCGGCGTGCACTGGCTGCGCATGGCGCTGCCGTTCCAGCTCAACCACATCAACCTGTGGCTGCTGCGCGACGAAGCGGGCGGCGAGGCGGGCTGGACCATCGTCGACACGGGGATCGGCAACGAGCACACGCGCGCGCTGTGGCAGCAGGTGATCGAGCAGCACGTCGGCACGCAGCCGGTGCGCCGCGTGATCGTTACCCACTACCATCCCGACCACGCAGGCAACGCGGCCTGGCTTTGCGAGCGCTTCGGCGCCGAGCTGTGGATGACCCAGGGCGAGTACCTCACCGCCCACGCCGTGCGCGAGCGCGGCGCCGGCTACACCACCGAGGCCGTGCTGAGGGTGTTCCGCCGCAACGGCCTGGACGAGGCGCTGGCGGCGAACATGGCCAAGCGCGGCAACCCCTACCGCGAGCTGGTGCCGGATTTCCCGCTTACCTACCGGCGCGTGATCGATGGCGACCGTGTGCTGATCGACGGGCTGCACTGGCGCGTGATCGTGGGCTATGGGCACGCGCCCGAACACGCGTCGCTGTACTGCGAAGAGCTCAAGCTGCTGATCGCGGGGGACATGCTGCTGTCGACGATTTCGACCAACGTCAGCGTGTGGTCGATCGACCCCGAGGGCGACCCGCTGCGCCTGTTCCTCGAGTCGATCCGGCGCTATCGCGAGCTGGCGCCGGACATCCTGGTGCTGCCTTCGCACGGTCTGCCGTTTCGCGGCGCCCACGAGCGCGTCGGCGAGCTCGAGGCGCACCACGAGGAGCGGCTGGCCGAGCTTGCGGCGGCCTGCGCCGACGGTTGGCGCAGCGCCTACGACCTGATCGGGGTCCTGTTCCGCCGCAGCCTCGACAACCATCAGATGTTCTTCGCCATGGGCGAGGCGATCGCGCACCTGCACTACCTGCATTACGCCGGACGCCTGTCGCGGGCCGCCGGGCCGGAAGGGGTGATGCGCTACACTGTGGCGTAGGAGGTTTGCGCATGGACGGACGCGTACCCGCCGCACCCGAGGAACTGGCGAAGGTTTACCGCGAGGTTGCCGAGCGCGCGGCGCGGATGCTGGGCGAGTATGCGCACCGGCACCCGCAGCTTGGCGGCGCGGGCGACGAGCTGGGGATCGGCAAGGCGTACATGGAGATGTACGCGCGCATGTTCGCCAATCCGATGGCGCTCGCCGCGAGCTCGATGAACATGTGGCTCGACTACGCGCAATTGTGGCAGTCGAGCTGGATGAAGCTGCTCGGCCAGCACAGCAAGCCGGTGGCCGCGCCCGCGAAAGGCGACGCGCGCTTCAAGGACGACGAATGGTCGAGCAACTTCCTGTTCGACTTCGTCAAGCAGTCCTACCTGATCGCTTCGCGCCATATCCAGGGCGCGGTTTCGAACGTCGAGGGGCTGCCGGAGGAGTCGCAGAAGAAGGTGGCGTTCTTCACCCGTCAGTACGTCGACGCGCTGGCGCCGTCGAACTTCGTCATGACCAACCCGCAGGTGCTGCGCGAGACCCTCGCCAGCGGCGGCCAGAACCTGGTCAAGGGGCTGAACAACCTGCTCGCCGACCTGGAGAAAGGCGACGGCCAGCTGCGCATCAGCATGACCGACGAGAGCGCATTCCAGCTCGGCAAGAACGTCGCCGGCACCCCGGGCAAGGTCGTGTTCCAGACCGACCTCATGCAGCTGATCCAGTTCCAGCCGACGACGCAGGAAGTGTTGCGCCGCCCGCTGCTGATCATCCCGCCGTGGATCAACAAGTACTACATCCTCGACCTGAGGGAAAGCAACAGCTTCATCCGCTGGGCACTCGGTCAGGGCCACACGGTGTTCGTGGTGTCGTGGGTGAACCCCGACAAGCGCCTTGCGGACAAGAGCTTCGAGGATTACATGCACGAGGGTTCCCTCGCGGCGATCAAGGCGGTCGGCAAGGCGACCGGCGAAGCGCAGTGCAATGTCATCGGCTATTGCCTGGGCGGCACCCTGCTCGGTTGCACCCTGGCGTATCTCGCGGCGAAGGGCAACGACCGGGTCGGCTGCGCCACATTCTTCGTCAGCCTGCTGGATTTCTCCCAACCGGGCGAGCTCGGCGTGTTCATCGACGAGGAGCAGGTTGCCAAGCTCGAGAAGAAAATGAACGAGCGCGGCTTCCTCAAGGGTTCGGAGATGGCGACCACCTTCAACATGCTGCGCGCCAACGACCTGGTGTGGTCGTTCGTCATCAACAATTACCTGCTCGGCAAGGACCCTTTCCCGTTCGACCTGCTGTACTGGAACTCGGACTCGACCCGCATGCCGGCCAGGATGCACAGCTTCTACCTGCGCAACATGTATCTGAAGAACCTGCTCGGCGTCCCGGGAGGCATCGAGCTCGCAGGCGTGCCGATCGACCTGTCGCAGGTCAAGCTGCCGGCCTATTTCATCTCGACCGTCGAGGACCACATCGCGCCGTGGAAGACCACCTACAAGGGCGCCAAGTACCTCGGCGGCCCGGTGCGCTTCGTGCTCGGCGGCTCGGGACACATCGCCGGCATCGTCAATCCGCCGGCGGCGAAGAAGTATCACTACTGGACCAACGAGGCCATGCCGGCCACGGCCGACGAGTGGTTCGGCGCTGCCGCCCAGCACCCGGGTTCGTGGTGGGAGGACTGGCAGGCGTGGATGGAGGCGCGCAACCCCGGCGACAGGATTCCGGCGCGCGTGCCGGGCGACGGCGCGCTGAAGGTGCTCGAAGACGCGCCGGGCAGCTACGCCATGCTCAGGTTGGGCAAGTAGAATTACACCTCGATGTCGCGCGGCTTGCGCGGCGCGCGCGCCGCGAGGCGGTCATAGAGCCAGCCCGGCAGCGCGCGCAGCGGGTAGGACAGCAGCGCCATCTGCCAGGGGATCACCGCCAGGCGCCGTTTTGCCGCGATCGCGCGCGCGATGCGCCGCGCGGCCTCGTCGGCCGAGAGCAGGAACGGCATGCGGTAGCGGTTGACGCGCGTCAGCGGGGTGTCGACGTAGCCCGGACAGATGGTCACCGCGGACACACCGCTGCCGCGCAGATCGACGCGCAGGCTTTCCATCAAGGTGATCGTGGCGGCCTTCGAGGCGCAGTAGGCGCCCGCGCCGGCGAGGCCGCGGAACCCCGACACGCTGGCGACGCCGCACAGCGTGCCGCTGCCCGCGGCGCGCATCGCCGGAGCGAACGCGGCGAGCGTGGCGGCGAGGCCGACGAAGTTGACCTCGAGCACGCGGCGCAGCTTGGCGAGGTCGCTCGGCGCGTCGCCGTGCGTGCCCACCGACACGCCGGCATTTGCGATCACCAGGTCCGGCGCGCCGAAGCGCGCGACGAAGTCCTCGGCCGCGCGCCCGAGCGCCTGGTCGTCCGAGACGTCGAGCGGGTAGATTGCGCTGCGCCCGGGAAGATCCGCGGCGAGCGCCTCGAGGACCTGCTTGCGGCGGGCGATCAGCCCCAGCGCGCTGTGCGGGCCCGCGTAGCGGCGCGCGAGCGCCTCGCCGATGCCTGAGGACGCGCCGGTGATAACCGCGCGCATTGCACGCCGGCTCAGCCCTTGCTGGCCATGCCTTTGCGCACGACGCCGATCAGGTAGTCGGTAACCGACAGCAGCGCCTGGTGGTTGCGCACCGCGTCCGAGTTGATGGTGTAGCGTCCTTGCACCGCCATCGCCGGGGTGCCGGTGATCTGGTAGGCGATCGAGAGCTGGGCGGAGCGGCGCAGCCGGTTCTGCACGCCGAAGGACTTCATGGTGGCGTCGAACTTCTTCACGTCGACCTTGTGACTGCGCAGCCATTCGTGCAGCGCATCGAGGTTTGCGGTGCGCAGATGATCGCGATGGATGGAGTCGAACAGTGCACGGTGCAGCCGCTCGACCAGGCCGAGCGCGTCGAGCGAGTAGAAGATCTGCGCATCGAGCGTCCACTGCGGGTTGTTGAACACCGCCGGGATGCGGCGCAATGCCACGTCCGGCGGAAGCCGCTTGGCCCAGGACTCGAGCAGCGGTTCGAGGTCGTAGCAGTGCGGGCAGCCGTACCAGAAGAACTCGATCACCTCGATCTTGCCCCGGGTCTCGACCGGCAGCGGGGGATCGAGCTCGATGTACTCCCCGGGCGCGGGCTGCGCGAGGGCGGTCAGAGGGGCGGCCAGGGGCGCGAGCCCGAGCGCGAGCATGATGCGGCGGCGTTCCGGATTCATCTCAATTCGCCTTTGCGGAGGAAGGGTTCTTCAATTTGACAATGCTGGCGGTGATTCCGTTCTGGGCCAGCGTCTGTCGCACCCGGTTGATGTCGTCAAGCTTGGTGTAAGGTCCGATCCGCACGCGGTACCAGGTCCCCTTGTCGGGCAGTGCCGCCGGCTCGACGCTCGAATCGATGCCGAGGATGGCGAGCCTCGCCTTCTGGTTGTCCGCTTCCGCCGGGTTCTGGAACGACCCCGCCTGGATGAAATAGACGTCCGTGCCGGCGCTGGCCTGGCCCTTGGCCGCGGCGTGCATGCGCTCCTTGAGTTGCTTCTCGGTAACCGGCTCCTCGCCGCGCGGCAGGATCTTGTAGAAATCGAACTTCGGCGTCGTAGTGCCTCCGGTCGAGCTTTCCTGCGGCATGCCGGCGATCGCCGGCGGCTTCGCGCCCGCTTCGCCTTCCTTGGCGGCCGGCTGCGACTTGGCGCTGAACGGCAGCGCCGTCCGGTTCAGATAGAACGCGATTCCGAGCGCGATCGCGAGGCCGATCAACAGGCCGACGAACACCCCGAGCAGGAAGCCTCCGCCGGATTTGTTGCGCGTCGCCTGCGGGGTTCTGGGCTTGGCCATCACATTTTCTCCGGTGCACTGACGCCTAGCAGCGACAGTCCGTTGGCGAGCACCTGCCGCACCGCTGCGCACAGCGCGAGGCGTGCCAGACGCTGCGCTTCGTCGTCGAGCAGGATGCGCTCTGCATTATAGTAGCTGTGGAACTCGCCGGCGAGCTCGCGCAGGTAGAACGCGAGCGCGTGCGGCGCGAGGTCGCGCGCGGCCGACTCGATCGTTTCGGAAAACGCGCCCAGGTGCTGCATCAGCGCGAGCTCGCGCGGATTGTCGAGCGGTGCCAGCGGCGCGCGCACCAGTCGCTCGGGGTCGCCGCCCCACTGCGCGAATACGCTGCACACCCTGGCGTGCGCGTACTGAACGTAGTACACGGGATTGTCCTGCGACTCGCTCTTGGCGAGGTCGAGGTCGAAATCCAGGTGCTGGTCGGACTTGCGCATGACGTAGAAGAAGCGCGCCGCGTCGTTGCCGACCTCGTCGCGCAGCTCGCGCAGGCTGACGAAATCGCCCGAGCGCTTGCCCATCGCCACCTTCTCTCCGCCGCGGTAGAGCACGGCGAACTGCACCAGCGTTACGGTCAGGCTGTCGGCGGGCTGGCCGAGCGCGGCGAGCGCGCCCCGCACGCGCGGGATGTAGCCGTGGTGATCCGCGCCCCAGACGTCGATCACGCGCTCGAAGCCGCGCTCGAATTTGTCCGCGTGGTAGGCGATGTCGGAGGCGAAGTAGGTGTACTGGCCGTTCTCGCGCTGCAGCACGCGATCCTTTTCGTCGCCGAACGCGCTCGAGCGGAACCACAGCGCGCCGTCCTTGCGGTACAGGTGACCGCCGGCGTCGAGCCGCTCGACGGTGCGTGCCACCGCGCCCTTGTCGTACAGCGACTGCTCCGAGTACCACTGGTCGAACTCGACTCGGAACCGGGCCAGGTCGTCGCGCTGGTCGGCGAGCATCTCCTCCAGCGCGAAGCGGTGCAGGCCGCGCCAATCCTCGCCCAGCAGCGATTTGGCGGCGGCGATCAGGGTGTCGAGCGCCGCGTCGGGGTCGGCG
>DATFMS010000079.1:0-8942 GCA_035266805.1 Burkholderiales bacterium
CACCCGGCGCACCACGCTATCCGATTGAAAATTCAGCACGTTTCGGGCGCACGCCTTCCACGGTGCATAGGAAAGTTGTACTTCGCGAGCGTTTTCCGGAGTGGCGTGTTGCGCAGCCGCGCAGTCGCTGGAGGCCCGCAACCCCTTGAGCAATAGAAGCAATTGGGAAAATTGCGGCCGGCCCAGGACATACTGGCATGGGTATTGCGGGGATAAGGGCGGAAGCAACAAACAGGCAAACCAAGCTGGAGAAGATCATGACCGCCACTACTCTCACTGCGAATGTCACAGGTTATCGGTTCGCCGGTCTCGACCGTGCAGCCAAGTATGCAGGTCTCACCAATGAAGCCGTCGGGACGCTGGTCATGCTCGGGGCGGCGCCGTTCATCGGATTGGCGTTCGTCGTCGCGCTGCCGTTTGCCGGGCTCGCGCTCATCGCGTGGCTGGCGGCGAAAGCGCTGCTGGCCAACCGCCGGGCGGTCTGGAAGCGCGTGCGCAACGTGGTCCTGTTCCTCGCGGCCCCCTTCATCGGACTGGCCTACGCGGTGGCGCTGCCTTTCGTCGGCTTCGGCGCCCTGGTGTGGATGGGGCTTTCCGCGGCGCTCAAGCGTCCCGCGGCGGCCTGACGCAAGACAGGGAGGCTCACGTGAGCCACATCCCGAACATCCTCATCGTCGACGACGAAGAAGTCGTGCGGCGCAGCTTCAGCCGGGTCCTGGACGGGGCGCACTGCCGGACGGCGTCGGTGGAGGACGGCGAAGAAGCCCTGCGTGCACTGGCACGCGAGCGCTTCGACGTCGTCCTGCTCGACTTGCGCATGCCCGGGGCCGACGGAATCACGGTGCTGAAGGCGATCAAGGCGCGCTGGCCAGAGAGCGAAGTGGTGGTGATCACCGGCTACCCGAGCGTCGCGACCGCGAAGGAAGCGGTGCGTCTCGGGGCTTGCGACTACCTCGCGAAGCCGGTCGCGCCGGAAGCCGTGATCCACGCCGCGCACGGCGCGGTCCTGCACAAGCGCTGGGCCCTGCACCCGGTGGCCAACGATGAAGTACATGCATCTGCAACGCAGGCCCGCAGCTGGGCCTGCTGACAACGGACTTCGGTCAAGGAGAACACCATGACAACGGCAGCGCTCAAGAAAGTACTGGTCGTCGACGACGATCCGATCGTCGGCAAGAGCATCGACCGGATCCTCTCGCCCAGGGGCTACGCGGTGATCGCCGCAAGCAGCGGCCCCGAGGCGCTCGACAAGCTCGCGCGCGAGGAATACGACGTCGTGTATACGGACATCAAGATGCCGGGCATGGACGGGCTGGAAGTCGCCGCACGCATCAGGGCCTCGCGCCCCTGGCTGCCGGTCGTCATCGTCACGGGATATGGAAGCGACGCGAACGAGGCCAAGGCCAAGGAAATCGGCGTAACCGGATTCCTGCGCAAGCCACTGTCGCCGGAAATGGTCGAGACGAGCGCACACGACGCCCTGCTCGCCCCGGAACCAGCCGCCGCGCCGGTCGAGGAGGCACGCGAAGCCGCGCGGCCAGCCCCTAGGGCGCCGGGCGTGTTGCGCAGCTTCGCCATGCTGGTGTCAGCACCGTTCCTCGGCTTCGCGTTCGTCGTCGCGTTGCCGTTCGTCGGCCTCGGCATGCTCGCCTGGACCGGTTTGCGCGCGGCTTCCGCCAAGCATGCGTGGATTGGGCGCGTCGGCCGCTTCGCCGGCAACGTGGCCCTGTTCCTCGCCGCGCCGTTCATCGGTCTCGCGTATGCCATCGCGTTCCCGTTCATCGGTCTCGGTCTGCTCGGCTGGCACGGCTACCGGGCATTGATGGACAAGGAAAAGCGCGACTAGATTCGCTTGCAATACATCGCAGCCGGGGGCGAGTCGCAGCCCCCGATTTGCGCCTGATCAAGTCAGGCGCGAGCCGGCCGTGCGATGCTGCCTCGAAGACAGGGGTTCCGCCCAGATGACGACCGTCACCCGCCGTATTCTCACCGCCGCCGCAGCTGCGACAGCGCTTTCCCTTGTAAGCATATTTTCCGGGGCAGTCCGCGCAGCCGACGCGCCGCGGCCAGCGCCTTCGGCCGAGGACCAGATCTGCCTCTCCTGCCACGGCCAGGAGGGAATGAGCAAGACCTTCGGCAAGAACGACTCCGTTTCGCTGCATGTCGACGGCCAAGCGTTCGCCGGCTCGGTTCACGGCCCGCTCGGCTGCGCAGCGTGCCATACCGAGGTCGATCTCGCCAACCACCCCGGAGCCGGGAAATCATTCGACAGCGCGCGCGCGTTCTCGATCGCAAAAGCCGGAGTGTGCAGCCAGTGCCATGAAGACAAGGCGAAGCTCTTCGAAGGCAGCGTGCACGCGGGGGTCCTGCGCACGGGCAACCTCGCAGCGCCAGTCTGCACCGACTGCCACGGCGCGCATGCGGTCGTGCGCAAGGCGCCCGTGGCGAACGACGTCGCCTGCCGCAAGTGCCACGGTGCGATATTCGACGCGTACCTGCAGAGTCCACACGGCAAGGGGTACGGCAAGCCGGGGCCCGTAAAGGCGCCGATCTGCGCCGATTGCCATCGTGCCCACGACGTGAGCCCGGCGTCCAGCGGCACGGGGTTGCGCGACGCGTGCCTGGGCTGCCACACGGGCGCCGTTGAAGCGCACCAGAAATGGCTGCCGAACACCAAGCTGCACCTCCAGGTCGTCTCCTGCCCCGCGTGTCACGCGCCGACTTCGCAGAAGAGTGTCGACCTCAGGCTTTACGACCCGGTCGCCAAGCGCGACGTGACCGCGAAAGACGAGCAGACTCGGCTCGACGGGCCGACGGTCGCGAACGGCGGCAAGGCGCTTGATTCCAAGGCTTTGTGGGACCTCATGCGGGGCGTCGACCGCGCCGGCGCCCCGGGCAGGATGACGCTCGTCGGCCGGCTCGAAGTGCGTAGCGGCGCGGAGGCGCACCAGCTCACCGACAAGTCCAAGGCGATCCGGGACTGCGTCGTCTGCCACCGCAAGGGGGCGGACCCGTTCAAGAACGTCACGATATCGATCGTCGGCCCGGACGGCCGTCCGATCCGCTACGAGGCAAAGCAGGACGTTCTGCACGGACCGACCTCGGTCGAGTCGCTCTCGGGCTTCTACGCCATCGGCGGCACGAGGATCGGCATCCTCGACGTGCTGCTCGCGCTCGTCCTGCTGGCCGGCGTCTCGGTACCGGTCGCACACCTCGTCCTAAGAAGGCTGCTGCGCAAGAAGCAGGCCGCTGAGCAGCACGCGGGCAGCGAAGGCGAATGATCCGCAATCAAGGAACAAGCACCATGCAAAAGCTCTATGTCCACCCGCTTCCGGTGCGCATCTGGCACTGGACCAATGCGCTCGGTTTCGTGATGCTGATCCTGAGCGGGCTGCAGATCCGCTACTCGGACGCCGTCCAGCTGATGTCGTTCGCCAGCGCGGTGCAGATGCACAACGTGCTGGGCGGCGTGCTCATCCTCAACTACTTCGTGTGGCTGCTGTTCTATCTCTTCACCGACAAGATCCGGGTCTATCACCCCGAGCTCAATCCGGCGAAGCACTTTCGCGGCAGCCTGCGCCAGCTCTGGTACTACGGCTACGGCATCTTCAAGGGGCAGCCCAACCCGCACCACGTCAGCGTGTACCGCAAGTTCAACCCGCTGCAAAGCATGACCTACCAGATCGTCATGATCCTGCTCGTGCCGATCCAGTTCTACACCGGAGTCCTGCTCTGGGACGTGAACCGCTTTGCCGCCTCGATTCAGCTGTTCGGCGGCGTGCGGGTGGTCGACACCGTGCACGTCGTCCTGTTCATCTTCTTCATCGGGTTCATCTTCATCCACCCCTACCTGGCGAGCCTCGGTCACACCAACCTGGCGCACTTCAAGGCCATGGTAACCGGCTACGAGGAAGTCGAGGACGAGCCCGGCCCCAAGCAGCCGCGGTAGCGCGCCCTGGCGACGGCTCACTAGCCCGAGTCGGACTCGTCGGCGCCTTCGTCGCCCCCGCGCAGCCGCACGTTGTGCTTCTTCATGAGGGCCTGGAAATTGGCCCGCTGCATCCCGGTCTCCTCAGCACTGCGCGTGACATTCCAGCCGTTGCGCTTCAGCGCCTCGACGACGAACGCCTTCTCGATGCCTTCCACCGACTTCTCGCGCGCGGCCTTCTTGATGCGCTTCAACTCGTCGCCCGTGCGCGGGATCTCTAGATCATTGCCCGACGAAGGGCCGAGGATGCTCACCAGGTGCGCCCGCCGGACCGCCTTGTCGGTCGCCAGGATTACCGCGCGGTGCATGCTGTTCTCGAGCTCGCGGACGTTTCCCGGCCAGTCATAGTTGCCCAGAACGTTCATCGCGCCATCTGAGATCTCGCTGACCTTCTTCCCGAGCTCCTTCGCCGCCGCGTTGAGAAAATGGAAAGCAAGTGCCAGGATGTCTTCACGCCGCTCGCGCAACGGCGGAATCCGGATCGGGAAGACGTTCAGCCGATAGAACAGGTCCTCGCGGAAGCTGGCCTCGTGGACCATCGCCATGAGGTCCTTGTTGGTGGCCGCTATCAGCCTGATGCTGACGGTATGGGTGCTCGTGTCGCCAACCGCCTTGAACTCCCGTTCCTGGATCACCCGCAGGAGCTTTGCCTGAATGGACAGCGGAATGTTGCCGATTTCATCGAGAAACAGCGTTCCCCCGTTCGCGACCTCGAACAGGCCGCGCTTGTTCGCTACCGCGCCGGTAAACGAGCCCTTGACGTGGCCGAAGAGCTCGCTCTCCAGAAGATTTTCGCTGAGCGACGTGCAGTCGACGGGAACGAACGAGCGGTCCTTGCGCAGACTGTTGTAATGGATCGCGCGCGCCACCAGCTCCTTGCCCGTGCCGCTCTCGCCGCTGAGCAGCACCGTGCTGTTGGTGGGCGCGCACTTGGCAATCATGCGGAATACCTCCTGCATGCTCGGGCTCGCCCCGACCACGTTCTCGAACCGGTACTTGGAGCCGACCTCGGTCTTGAGGTTGATGTTCTCCTGGAGCAGGCGCCGGCGCTCGAGTGCGCGCTCGACGACGAGCTTCAGCTCGTCGGGATCGAAAGGCTTGGTGAGGTAATCGAACGCTCCGAGCTTCATCGACTTCACGGCGGTCTCGACCTGCGACAGGCCGGTGATCATGATGACCTCGAGATCCGGATGCGACTCCTTCGCTCGCTGGAGGACCTCGATCCCGTCCATCTTGGGCATCATGATGTCGAGGATCACGACGTCGAAGGACTTTTCGTCGATCTGCTTGAGCGCCTCGATCCCGCTCTGCACCGCGTCCACCTCGAACTCATCGTCGCACAACACGCGACGGCAACTGCGGATGACAATGTCCTCGTCGTCGACGACCAGAATCCGGCCCTTCATGACCCGCTCCCCTTGTCTACCTCTGCTCCCGCCGCTTCCAGCGGCAGGTAGACGCGGAACGTCGACCCCTCGCCGACCCGGCTCTGCACTTCGATCAGCCCGCCGTGGGCCCTGACGATCCCGTGGCTCACCGACAGACCCAGCCCTGTTCCCTCGCCGACCTCCTTCGAGCTGAAGAACGGATCGAAGATATGCTTCATGTCGCTTTCCGCGATGCCGCACCCCGTATCGATGATCGAGATCTCCGCCATGGGGACGGGCGTTGCGCCCGGCTCGGAGCTCATGGGCTGCGGCGCGCGCCGCGTGCGCACCGTGATGCGGCCTTCCTGCTCGATCGCCTGCCGAGCGTTGACTAGCATGTTCATGACGACCTGCTCGATCATATTCGCGTCGAGCCATATCGGCGGCAGCGTGCGGTCAAGATCTAGATCGATGCGGATGTCGTGAAGCTGTGCCGGACTCTCGACGATACGCGCCGTATCCTCGATCAGCCGGTTGAGGTCCGTGAACTTCTTCTCGGGCGCCTTCTCGCGCGCGAAATCGAGCAGCCGCCGAATGATCGCCGCGCTGCGCTTAGTTTCCTTGATGACGAGGTCCAGGTCTTCGGCATCGGGACTGCCGTCGGGCAGCTTCTTGCGGATCAGGCTCGAGAACGTCAGGATGCCGGTGAGCGGATTGTTCAGCTCGTGCGCCACACCGGCGGCGAGCAAGCCGACCGAGGCGAGCTTTTCCCCCCTCACCGTCTCGGCCTCGGCCTGGCGCAGCTCGCGCGTGCGCTCCGCGACCTTCTGCTCCAGCGTGCGGTTCCACTCGCGCAGCTCACGGCCGGATTCCTTCAGTGCCGCCGTCATCGAGTTGAACGACGACGCCAGCTGGCCTAGCTCGTCGTCGCCGCGCACCGGGATTGCCTGGTCGAGGTTGCCCTCCGCGACGCGTTTCGCCCCGGATTCGAGGTCACGCAGCGGAACGTAGATCAGGCGATGCACCAGCAGGCTCATGAGCAGGGAGGCAACGCCCACCAGCCCGAGCAGGAGCGCGATAATGACGACAACGCTGCGCTGCGTGGCACTGTCGATCTCGTCGATCGAGTAGACGATGTCGAGCACCCCGAGCACCGATTGCGCGCTCGAATGCACGTGGCACGCCGAGTTGTAGCATGTAGGCTCGTTGCGGATGACCTCCATGCTGGCGAGCATGTGCTTGCCGCCCGGCGTGACGAACATGCGCGCGCGCTCGCTGAGCGGAACCTGTTGCACGGGCTTGTCCGTCTGGTGGCAATGGAAGCAGCCCTCGGCCTTGCGGTCGACCTTCATTCCCAGCTCGGGCTGGTAGGTCGAGTCGATGATCACCCCTTCCTTGCTGAAGATCCTGACCTTCGCGATGTTGTTCTGACGCGCTACGTCCTGGATGATGCGGTGCACGTACTCTGGCTGGTTCTGCAGCATCGCGTAGCGCGTGCTGCGGATCAGCACTTCCGAGAGCTGGTTCACGTGCCGCACCGCCTCGGCGCGGATTTCGTTGCGCTGGTGCCGGACCAGAAGCACCGAGAACAGCACAAGCGCCGCGAGCAGCGCGAGCGCGGGATAGACGCTGACCTTGAACCTAAGCGCTTTCGGATTCATTTACGGCCGTCGCAGAAGTGCGGCGCCTGGAGTCGTGCCAAAACGCGGCCGGCACAGGCCGATGAGCGAGAGCGATTCGCATTTGCGTGGGCCGGCGGCGTCGCGCCTGATCCCGGCGCACTCACCCCGACACTGATCCACGAGCGCAGTCTATCGCAACGCAGCTAGGGATAGGCAGATCAAGTTCATGGCCGTCAACAAAAAAGCCCGGTCCTCTCTCGAGGCCGGGCTTTTTCGTTTGAAGATGGCCTGGCGGTAACCTACTTTCGCGTGCGAATGCACACTATCATCGGCGCAAACCCGTTTCACGGTCCTGTTCGGGATGGGAAGGCGTGGGTCCAGGCTGCTATGGCCGCCAGATTGACTCTGGGCTTGCTGCATCGACGGATATCTCCGCTTCAGCGCAAGCCGCGATTCGGAATGAAGTGAAGGCTGGGCGCGAGATTGCGCGCGCTTCAACCGTTTGCTCACGGTTATAGGGTCAAGCCGCACGGGCAATTAGTACGGGTTAGCTCAGAGCCTTGCAGCCCTTGCACACCCCGCCTATCAACGTCCTGGTCTAGGACGACCCTTTAGGGAGGTCAAGCCTCCGGGAAGTCTCATCTTGAGGCGAGTTTCCCGCTTAGATGCTTTCAGCGGTTATCTCTTCCGCACATAGCTACCCGGCAATGCCACTGGCGTGACAACCGGTACACCAGAGGTGCGTCCACTCCGGTCCTCTCGTACTAGGAGCAGCCCCTCTCAAACTTCCAACGCCCACGGCAGATAGGGACCAAACTGTCTCACGACGTTCTAAACCCAGCTCACGTACCACTTTAAATGGCGAACAGCCATACCCTTGGGACCGGCTACAGCCCCAGGATGTGATGAGCCGACATCGAGGTGCCAAACGACCCCGTCGATATGAACTCTTGGGGGTCATCAGCCTGTTATCCCCGGCGTACCTTTTATCCGTTGAGCGATGGCCCTTCCATACAGAACCACCGGATCACTTTGACCTGCTTTCGCACCTGCTCGACATGTCCGTCTCGCAGTCAAGCACGCTTTTGCCAATGCACATTCAAGCACGATTTCCGACCGTGCTAAGCGTACCTTCGTACTCCTCCGTTACTCTTTAGGAGGAGACCGCCCCAGTCAAACTGCCTACCATGCACGGTCCCCGACCCGGATTACGAGCCAAGGTTAGAACCGCAAACAGGTCAGGCTGGTATTTCAACGACGGCTCCATGAGAGCTAGCGCCCCCACTTCAAAGCCTCCCAGCTATCCTACACAGATCGGTTCACAGTCCAATGCAAAGTTGCAGTAAAGGTGCACGGGGTCTTTCCGTCTAGCCGCGGGTAGATTGCATCATCACAACCATTTCAACTTCGCTGAGTCTCAGGAGGAGACAGTGTGGCCAGCGTTACGCCATTCGTGCAGGTCGGAACTTACCCGACAAGGAATTTCGCTACCTTAGGACCGTTATAGTTACGGCCGCCGTTTACCGGGGCTTCGATCAGGAGCTTGCACCCCATCACTTAACCTTCCGGCACCGGGCAGGCGTCACACCCTATACATCCACTTTCGTGTTAGCAGAGTGCTGTGTTTTTAATAAACAGTCGCAGCCACCGATTCTCTGCGGCCCCATTTGGCTCCGCCTGTACGGCTTCACCTACTAGGGGCACACCTTCTTCCGAAGTTACGGTGTCAATTTGCCGAGTTCCTTCTCCTGAGTTCTCTCAAGCGCCTGAGAATATTCATCTCGCCCACCAGTGTCGGTTTGCGGTACGGTCCCACCGTGACTGAAGCTTAGAGGCTTTTCCTGGAAGCATGGTATCTGCAACTTCCCGCCCAAAAGGGCAGTCGTCATCACGTCTCGACTAAGCCACGCGGATTTGCCTACGCGGCACGCCTACTCGCTTAAACCGGGACATCCAACACCCGGC
>DATFMS010000080.1:0-2500 GCA_035266805.1 Burkholderiales bacterium
GCCTGGAAGGTCCCGATCGGCACGCCGAACTGCTTGCGCGTCTTGAGGTATTCGAGCGTGGCGTCGTTCGCCTGCTTCATCGCGCCCACGGCTTCCGCGCAGACGAGCGCGGTGGCGAAATCGACCACCTCCTCGATCAGCGCGAGCGCTCCGCCCTCCTTGCCGATCAGCGCGTCGTCGCCGACCTCCACGCCCTTGAGGAGCACGTCCGCCGCGCGCGTCTCGTCTACCGTCAGGTACGGCCGCAGGCTCACGCCCGCCGCCTCGCGGTCGACCAGGAACAGGCTCAGGCCCTTGGCCTCGCCCGGCTTGCCCGAGGTGCGCGCCGAGACCACCAGCTTGTCGGCCGCCGGGGCGCCGAGCACGACGTGCTTCTCGCCGTCGAGCACCCGGACCTTGCCCGTCTTGTTCGCGCTCGTGGCGACCCGCGCCAGGTCGTAGCGCGCGCCGGCCTCGGTGTGGGCGAAGGCCATCTTCAGCCTTCCCTCGATCACCGCCGGCAGGATCGCCTTCTTCTGCGCCTCGCTGCCGCCGCGCGCGACGAACTGCGCGCCCAGCCCCACGGCGGGCAGGAACGGCTCGACCACCAGGCCCTCGCCGATCGCTTCCATCGCGCTCATCAGGTCAATCGCGCCGCCGCCGAAGCCGCCCTGCTCGGCGGCAAAGGGGATGCCGAGCAGACCTATCTCTGCGAAGGTGGCCCAGACCTGCGCGCTCGAGCCTTCCTTCGAGGCAACGATTTTCTTGCGCGCCTCGAAATCGTAGCCCTTGGCGATGAAGCGCCGGATCGAGTCCGCGAGCAGCTGCTGCTCTTCGTTGTAGTCGAAATTCATGGCTACAGGCCCAGAGTCATCTTGGAGATGATGTTGCGCTGGATCTCGTTCGAGCCGGCGTAGATGGTGGTCTTGCGCATGTTGCAGTAGCGCGGCGCGAGCCCGGCGGCGAAGGAATCGAAGCCGTCGCCCCCGTCCGAGGGCCTGAACGGCTGCGCCAGCGGCCCGACCGCCTGCATCATCAGCTCGGAGAGCGCCTGCTGGATCTCGGTGCCCTTGATCTTGAGCATCGAGACGTCCGCTCCCGGCGGCTGCCCGGTGCGGCGCATCTGGTCGAGGAACCTCAGGTTGGTGATCTCGAGCGCGGTGAGCTCGATCTCCACGCGCGAGAGCTTGTCGCGAAAGCGCACGTCCTCGATCAGCGGCCGGCCGCCCTTGGTCTGCTCGGCGGCGAATTCCTTGAGCTTGGCCAGCTCGCGCTTCGAAGCCCCGATCCGGCCGGTGTTCATGCGCTCGTGGCCGAGCAGGTACTTGGCCACCGTCCAGCCCTTGCCTTCCTCGAACACCAGGTTCTCGAGCGGCACCTTGACGTCGTCGAAGAACACCTCGTTCACCTCGTGGCCGCCGTCCATCAGGATCAGCGGGCGGACCGTGATGCCGGGCGCCTTCATGTCCATCAGCAGGAACGAAATGCCCTCCTGGCGCTTCGCCGCGCCGCTGTCGGTGCGCACCAGGCAGAAGATCCAGTCTGCGTAGTGCGCGAGCGTGGTCCAGATCTTCTGCCCGTTGACCACGTAATGGTCGCCCTGGCGCACGGCCTTGGTCTTGAGCGAGGCGAGGTCGGACCCCGAGCCGGGCTCGGAATAGCCCTGGCACCAGAAGTCGTCGCCGTTGTAGATCCGCGGCAGGAAGCGCTTTTTCTGCGCCTCGCTGCCGAACTTGAGCAGCACCGGCGCGCACATCGACAGGCCGAACGGGATCAGCGGCGGCGTTCCGGCGTAGCCGCACTCCTCCTCGAAGATGTAGCGCTGCACAAGGTTCCAGTCGGTGCCGCCCCATTCCTTCGGCCACGAGGGAGCGATCCAGCCCTTCTTGGCGAGGATGCGGTGCCAGCGCAGCAGGTCGTCGCGCGTGAGGTGCTCGTACTCGGCCACCTTGCGCCGCAGATCGGCCGGCAGGTTGGCGTTCAGCCAGCCCCGCACCTCGTCGCGAAAGGCCAGTTCTTCGGGGGAGTAGTTCAGGTCCATGGCGAGCTCCTTGCAGCCGGTTAGTCTAGCGCAGCGCTCAGACGATAGTCACCCCGCCGTCGGCGACGATCACCTGCCCGGTGATGAACGACGCCGCCGACGAGGCCAGGAATACCGCGATGCCGCCGATCTCGTCCGGCTCGCCGAGGCGGCGCAGCGGGGTCAGCGCCTCGCGCTCTTTTCTGCGCTTTTCGTCCTGCCACAGGGCGCGCGCGAAATCGGTCTTGATCAGCCCGGGGGCGATCGCGTTGACGCGGATGTTCTTCGGACCCCACTCGGCGGCCAGGTTACGCACCAGGTGGTGGTCGGCGGCCTTGGAGATGCCGTAAGCGCCGATCACCGTGTTGGCCTTCAGGCCGCCGATCGAGCCGATGGTGATGAAGCTGCCGCCGCTACGCTCGGCCATCCCGGGCAGGGTCAGGTTGGCCAGCCACAGCACGCTTTTCACGTTGTTGGCGAAGATCTTGTCGAACACCTCGT
>DATFMS010000081.1:0-15936 GCA_035266805.1 Burkholderiales bacterium
TGGCATTCCAGATCATCTTCCCGCCCCAGGTCTACCTCCTCAAGCGCGAGCTGCTCTGGCTGCCGTTCTTCGGCTGGGGGCTGGCGCTCACCAGTCCGATCGCGATCGACCGCTCGCGCGGCACCGCTGCGCTGCGCCGCCTGGTGCGGCTCGGCAAGGAACGGCTCGAGCGGGGATTCTGGGTGGTGGTGTTCCCGGAGGGGACGCGAATCCCGCCGGGCGAACGGCGCAAGTACCAGCCCGGCGGAGCGATGCTGGCCGAGCACAGCGGCGCGCCGGTGGTGCCGGTCGCGCACAACGCCGGGCTGCTGTGGCCGCGCAACGCCTTCCTCAAGCGCCCGGGTACTATCACGGTCCGCATCGGGCCGACGATCGACAGCGCCGGACGCGACGCCAAGACGATCAACACGCTCGCCGAACAGTGGATCGAAGAGCAGCAGAAGACGCTTTGCCCGAGCAGCTGAGCCTGCTCGACGAGGCCGGGCCCGATCCGCGCGTCATCAGCTACCGGTTCGCGCGCTCGAAGCGGCGCACCATCGGCCTCACGGTCGACGCCTCGGGCCTTTCGGTGCGCGCCCCGTACCGCGCGCCCTGGCGCGAGATCGAGGCGTTCCTGTGCGAAAAGCGCCACTGGATCGTCGCCAGGTTGAACGAATGGTCGGCGGTGCCGCCGCCGCGCGTGATCAAGGGCGCAAGCGGCGAGGTGCTGCCGCTATTCGGCGAATCCGTCGCGTTGGAGGTGCTCGACGGCCGCCGCGGCGTGGATCACGCCGCGGCGGCCATCGTCGTCTCGGCGCCGGCGCCGCGGCGCGCGGAACTCGTGCTCGAGCTGCTGGTGGGCTGGCTGAAGCAGCGGGCGCTGGCGGTACTCGCCCCGCGCGCGGCGCACTATGCCGCCCGCCTGGGGCTCGCGCCGCCGCCGGTGGCGCTGTCGCGCGCGCGCAGCCAGTGGGGGGTATGCACGGAGCGCGGCTCGATCCGCCTCAACTGGCGGCTGGTGCATCTGCAGCCCGCCCTGGCCGATTACGTGGTGGCGCACGAGGTGGCGCACCTGGTGGAGCTCAATCATTCGAAACGCTTCTGGAATCTGCTCGGAACGCTGTATCCTGAGTGGCGCGACGCGCGCGAGCGGATCGAGCTGGCGGGCGCCTCATTGCCACAATTTTGGGAGCCAGAATGAGACTGCTGCACACCATGCTGCGGGTCGGCGACATGGATCGCTCGGTCCGCTTCTACACCGAGGTGCTGGGCATGAAGCGGCTGCGCAGCACCGACCGACCGGAGCAGAAATACTCGCTCGCCTTCGTCGGCTACGACGGCGAAGACAAGACCGCCGTGCTCGAGCTGACCTACAACTACGGCGTCGACAGCTACGACCTCGGCAGCGCCTACGGCCACATCGCGATCGAGGTGGACGACATCCGCGGCACCTGCGACGCGGTGCGCGCCAAGGGCGGCAAGGTGACGCGCGAGCCGGGGCCAGTCAAGGGCGGCAGCACCGTGATCGCCTTCGTCGAAGACCCCGACGGCTACAAGATCGAATTCATCGAGAAGCGCAAGTGAGTCGCTGCGCGATGCGCACGTAGTCCTGCGGCGACAGGTTCTCGGGCCGCAATCCCGGGTCTATTCCGAGCACCTCGAAATCCGCCGCGCCGAGCGGCAGCGCGTTGGAGAGCTTCTTCCTGCGCGCCGAGAAGGCACCCGCGAGGGTCCTGGCGAAGACTCCCCAGTCCATCTGCGGACGCTCCTCGGGCGCGAGCGGCACCAGGCGCACCAGCGCGGATTCCACCTTTGGCGGGGGGCGAAACGCGCCTGCCGGGACGCGCAACAGCTTTGCCATCCGGAAGCGCGTCTGCAGCGCCACCGACAGCCGGCCGTACTCGGGCGTCGAGTGTCGCGCCACCATCCGCTCGACCACTTCGCGCTGGAGCATGAAATGCATGTCGCGCACCCGCTCGGCGAAGCCGGCGAGATGGAACAGCAGCGGCGTGGAAACGTTGTAGGGCAGGTTGCCCACCAGGCGCATGCCCGGCGCAAACGCGGCGAAATCGAACTGCAGCGCGTCGCCGCGGTGCACCGCCAACCGCTCACTCGGGAATTCCGCTTGCAGGCTCGCGGCGAGATCGCGGTCGATCTCTATCGCCTCGAGCCGGCGCACGCGCTCGAGCAGCAGGCGGGTGAGTGCTCCTTCGCCCGGACCGATTTCGACCACCAGGTCGTCAGCCACCGGCGCGATCGCCTCGACGATCCGCCCCAGCACCTGGCGATCGTGCAGGAAATGCTGGCCGAAGCGCTTACGCGGCCGATGCGAGCTTGATCGCAAGCCGGACCGCTTCGAGCAGGCTGCCGGGATCGGCGCGGCCGCTGCCCGCGAGTTCGAGCGCCGTGCCGTGGTCGACCGAGGTGCGCACGAACGGCAATCCCAGAGTCACGTTCACGCCTTTGCCGAAGCTGGCGTACTTCAGCACCGGCAGCCCCTGGTCGTGGTACATCGCGAGCACGCAATCGGCGAGCTTCAACCGCTCGGGCACGAACAGCGTGTCGGCCGGAAGCGGGCCTTCGGCCGCGATGCCCTCCGCCCGCGCCGCCTGCAGGGCGGGCTCGATCACGTCGATCTCCTCGCGCCCCAGGTGGCCGCCCTCGCCGCTGTGCGGGTTGAGCCCCGCGACCATGATGCGCGGGCGCGAGAGCCCAAAGCGCTGCCGCAGGTCGTGATCGATCACACGCAGAGTGGCGATCAGGCCGTCGCGGGTAATGGCGCGCGCGACGTCGGCCAGCGCCAGGTGCGTGGTCGCGAGCGCAACCCGCAGTCCGCCGCCGACCAGCATCATGACCACGTGCGCCGCGCCGGCGCGCGCCGCGAGGTACTCGGTGTGGCCGGTGAACGCGAAGCCGGCGTCGTTTATCACCGCCTTGTGCACCGGCGCCGTGACCATCGCGTCGAACTCTCCCGCGAGGCAGCCGTCGGTGGCGCGATCGAGCAGCGCGAGGACGTAGCGGCCGTTCGCCGGATCCAGCTTGCCTGCGATCGCGGGCGCCGCGAGCGGGACATGCTCGATTTCCACTGTTGCGCGCGATGCGCCGCGCCGCGCAAGCAAGCCCTCGTCGCCAAGCACCACCACCCGCGCCGGTAGCGGTTGCCGCGCCAACATGGCGCACAGCTCCGGCCCGATGCCCGCGGGCTCGCCCGAAGTGAGCGCGATCACGGGCTGGCGCGCGCCCATCGCTAGCGTTCCGCCAGATGGATATCGACGTAAGTCTCGTCGCGCAGCTGCCGCAGCCACTCCTGGTAGGCCTCGGCGGACTTGCGCTCGCGCAGGGCCGCTCGCGCCTGCAGCCGCAGGCGCTCCGGGCTTATGCCCGCCGTGCGGCGCTCGATCACCTGGATCAGGTGCCAGCCGAACGGCGTCTTTATCGGTTCGCTGATCTGGCCCGGCTTGAGCGCGTCCATCGCGCGCTCGAAGTCCGGCACGGTGTCGCCCGGGTAGAGCCAGCCCAGGTCGCCGCCGCGCGCTGCGCTGCCGTCCTCGGAATGCACGCGCGCGAGCTCGGCGAAATCGGCTCCGCCGCGCACGATGCGTTCGCGCAGGCCCTCCAGCTTGCGCTTTGCGTCGGCCTGCGAGACCGCGCCGCTGGTTCGGATCAGGATTTGGCGCGCGTGCGTCTGCTTAACCGGCGGACCGCCGGCGCCCGTCGCGTCGCGCCGGCTGAGCAGCTTGAGGACGTGGAACCCCGCCGGGCTGCGCAGCACCTCGCTGATGCCGTTCGGCTGCATCCCGTTGAGCGCGGCCGTGAACAGCTCCGGCAGCCGGTCCTCCGAGCGCCAGCCCAGCTCGCCGCCCTTGAGCGCATCCGGCCCGTCCGAGTAGCTCGCCGCCAGCTTGGCGAAATCGGCGCCCGCGAGCGCCTCCGCTCGCGCCTTCTCCGCCTTCACGCGCGCGGCTTCGATGCGCTCGGGGCTCGCCTGGTCGGGCAGGCGCACCAGAATGTGCGCGATATTGAATTCGGTCCGCTGCTTCGAAGCGTCCTTGTTCTGCTCCAGATATTGATCGATCTCGCCGTCGCTCACCTGGATCTTGTTGTCCACCTCTCTCTCGCGCAGGCGGGTGAGGATGATCTGATCGCGCACCTCTTCGCGAAACTTGTCGAACGCGACGCCGTCGCGCTCGAGCGCGCTGCGGAACGCGGAGAGCGTCATGTTGTTGTTCTCCGCAATTCGCTCCACCGCGCGGTCGAGCTGCACCTCGTCCACGCGCACGCCGGTTCCACGCGCCAGCTGCAGCTGGGCTTTCAGCAGGATCAGCCGGTCCAGCACCTGCCGCTCCAGCGCGGAGCGCTCGGGCAGCGGCGTGCCCTGGCGGCGCAGCTGGCGCTCGGCCGCCGCCACCTGGTCGTCCAGCTCGGAAAGGGTGATCGCCTCCTTGTTGACCACCGCCACGATACGGTCCACCAACGCCGGGCGCTCGGCGAACGCACCGAGTGGAAACGCGAAGCACAATGCAAGGGCGGCGATCAGGCTGCGCATCGGAGCCCCCTAGAAGACCTGCTCGAAGGGCAGCTTCGGATGCAGGCTGGGCGGAACGAGCCTCTGGTCGCGCGGATTGGTAATGGCGTAGCCCGGCACGCTGCGCCTGAGTATGCTGGTCGTTTCATCCGTTCCGATGCCCCCGAGGCCGTTGAGTTCGAGTTGAAAGAAAAAGCCGGTCGAAGCCACCTGGGTGGCGGCCTGCAAGCGCTGGAATACGGCGCGGAAGACCCAGCAACCCGCGTTGTACTCGATTCCGCCGGTTCCCTCCAGCAGCCGCGCGTCGAGGAAGGAATAATTGTACCGTCCGACTGCATACCAGCCGGGTTTGACAGGCCATTGGGCGGAAAGATCCACCTGCCTGATCGGATTGCTCGGATCGCGGTTGAAGCGGTAGCTCAGGTTGAGGACCTTCGCGATCTCCGGCGCATAGCGGACCGATGCGCTGTAGCGCTGGGTCAAACGCTCGCGCGGGTCGTACTGCGTCGTCGCGTCGAACGTCCAGTCGTGCGCGATGCGCCCGCCGACGGAAGCAAGCATGTCGGAATGCTTGTAGGTGCGCAGCGTCGAGGCGGCGGTCAGCCCCACCTGCTCGTCCTTGTAGTAAAAGCGCTGCCCCAGGGTGGCGCGCAGCAGTTCCTGCCCCGTGGTAGCCAGAATGCGCGACGTGGCCGCGACCGTGAGCTCGTCGGCGTCGCCGAAGCGATCGCCGCCGGTAAAGCGGTTCTCGCTGAAGATCTGTGCGTAGTTGAAGTCGGCGAGGCCGGTGTCGAACAGCGGAATCTGACTCTGGTCGCGATAGGGAACGCGAACATAGAAGGCCCGCGGCTCGAACGTCTGGGTGTAGTCGCCGCCGAACCAGTGCACCGGGCGGTCGAACACCAGCCCGCTGTCGACGCTCAGCCACGGGATCGACACGGTCTGGCGGTCGGACTGCGAGGGGTCGGTGCGGTTCAGGCTGTAGGTGGCGTAGTGCAGCCCGAGCTTCGGCGTCAGGAACCAGCCCGGGGCGAGCAGCGGCGCCGCAACGGTCGGGTCGAGGGACGTGCGCGCACCTTCGACCAGGGTCGGGTGGCTGAAACGCACGTATTCGGCCGGAAAGCTCAGGTCGGCGAAGCCGCCGATGTCGTTGCGGCCGGTCGTCAGGCTGAGCTGCGGCACCCGGTCGTACGGCGGCACGATCGGCGCCAGCGGATCCTGCAGCGTCTGGAAGCGCTGTATCCTGGCGCTCGCGCCGTAGGCGAAGCCCGCCAGCGAGCCGTTGAAGATCAGGGAGCCGTCGCCCTGCAGGTTGGTGACCGAAACCTGCCGCACCTGGGACGACAGGTCGACGAAATAGGCGTTGTCGGAAACGCGGTTCAGATCGAGCACGCCGCGCAGCTGCGGGGTGAACTGCTGCTCGTGCTGCAGTGATATTCCCGTGCGCGTGTCGCCGAACGCCATGTCGTTGGGCAGGTATTCGACTTTCAGCTCGCCCCTGTAGCGCGGATCGATGTAGCGGTAGTCGGTCTTGATCTGCAGGCCGCGCTTGCTCATATAGACCGGCGTGAAGGTCGCATCCTGTTCCGGCGCGATATTCCAGTAGACGGGCACCCCGACCTCGAGGCCGCGCCGCGTGTTCTGCGCGTAGTACGGCGTCAGGAACCCCGATTTGCGGGAGTTCTCGAGCGGAAACGAGGCGTAGGGCAGCCCCGCGATGGTGTTGCCGAGGAAGCGCAGCTTCGCGCTTCTGGCGTGCCCCTCCTCGGTGTTGAAGTCGAGGTCCAGTTTGCCCACCACGAGCTTCCAGTCCTCCTTGTCCGCCCGGCAGGTCGTATAGGTCGCGTTGTCCATTCGCAGGTGGTCCTTGCCGAGGAACTCGAGCCGGTCAGCTGTCCCACGCGATGTTTGCTGGCGCTGGATGACGAAGGTCGGGTGCTCGAACACGCCGCTGTCGATCCTGGTGTCGTAGCTCAGCCGCGGGCCGAAGAAGCGGTCGCCGCCGCGCTGCACCCGCACGCCGCCGCTCGCCTCGACCCGGCCGAACTCCTGGTTGTACTTGAGGTAATCGCTGAAGATGGTGAGGTCGCCGCGGTGCAGCTCGACCCTGCCGCGCGCAACCACCTCGAGCTCCGATACGCCCTCGATGCTCTCGGCGTCGATGGTGGTCGGGCCGTCTTCCTGGGCTTGCGGCGCCGGCGCACCGGCCTGGGCTCTCGCGCCCGACGCGGCGCTAAGGATGACAAGCAGCGTCGCGAAGCGGGCGGCGGGAACGGCCAGCTTCCGCGCGAAGCGGTGCTGCATAGGCGGAAGGGAAGGGGTGAATCTTGAGTGCTAAAATGTCACAATTCGGCGGAATTCGCAACGGAACTCGTGGACGTACGCCTCGACGCGCTCGAGCGCTGGCTCGCAGCGCAGCTCCCGGGTTCCGCGTTTGCCCTCGCCCCCGCCTCCGAGGACGCGAGCTTCCGGCGCTACTTCCGCGCCGCGCTCGCCGACGGCCGCAGCTTCATCGCCATGGATGCCCCGCCCGACAAGGAAGACTGCCGGCCTTTCGTGCACGTCGCGCGGCTGCTGCGCGAGGCGGGCGTGCACGCGCCGGAGGTCCACGCTCAGGACCCGGCGCAGGGGTTCCTGCTGCTGTCGGACTTGGGCAGCACGACCTATCTTGCCGCGCTCGACGAGCGCAACGCCGACGCGCTGTTGCGCGACGCCATCGCGGCGCTCGTGCGCTGGCAGCTCGCCACCCGCGCCGGCGAGCTGCCGCCCTACGACGAGGCGCTGCTGCGCAGGGAAATGGCGCTGTTTCCCGAGTGGTACCTCGGGCGCCATCTCGGGCTTTCGCTCTCCGCGCCCCAGAAGGCTGCGCTCGAGGGCGCTTTCGACCGGCTCGCGGCGAGCGCCCTCGCGCAGCCGGCGGTCTACGTCCACCGCGACTACATGCCGCGCAACCTCATGCTGTGCCAGCCCAACCCGGGCGTGCTGGATTTCCAGGACGCGGTGATCGGCCCGATCAGCTACGACATCGCCTCCCTTCTGCGCGACGCCTTCATCAGCTGGGAAGAGGCGCGCGTGCTCGACTGGTGCGCGCGCTACTGGGACGCTGCAAAGCGGGCGCACTTGCCGGTCGATGCCGACTTCGCCGAGTTCTACCGCGGCTTCGAATGGATGGGACTGCAGCGCCACCTCAAGGTGCTCGGGATCTTCGCCCGCCTCACCTACCGCGACGGCAAGGCGAGGTACCTCGCGGACACGCCGCGCTTCCTCGGCTACGCGCGCGCGGCCGCCGGGCGCTACCCGGCGCTCGCGCCGCTGGCACAGCTGCTCGACGATCTCCCGGGGGAGCCGCGATGAGGGCCATGATCCTGGCGGCCGGGCGCGGCGAGCGCCTGCGCCCCGTCACCGACCGGCTGCCCAAGCCGCTGCTCGAAGTCGGCGGCAAGCCGCTGCTCGCGTGGCACCTCGAGCGTCTCGCCGCGGCCGGCTTCAGCGAGGTGGTCATCAACGTCTCGCACTTCGCCGACCTGATCGTCGCGCGCATCGGTGACGGCGCCGCGTTCGGTCTCGCGATCGCCTACTCGCGCGAGCAGGAAGCCCTGGAGACCGCGGGCGGAATCGCGCGCGCGCGCGCGCGGCTGGGCGAGGTCCCGTTCCTGCTGGTGAATGGCGACGTCTATTGCGAGTGCGACTTCGCCCGCCTGCGCGGCGAGCAGCTCGGCGGGCGGCTGGCGCATCTGGTGCTGGTGCCGAATCCGGCGCATCGCCCGCAAGGGGATTTCAGCCTCGACTCGGGCCAGGTCGGAAACGGCGCCGGTGCGCGCTACACTTATGCCGGCATCGCGGTAATGTCGCCCGCCCTGGTGGACGGAATCGAGAGCGGGACCCGGGCGCCGCTCGCACCGCTGTTGCGGGCCGCAGCCGAACAGGGACGGATCGGCGGCGAGCTCTATCAAGGCGTCTGGCAGGACGTCGGGACGGCCGAAAGACTGGCGGCGCTCGACGCGCTGCTGGCGGCGCGCCATGGCGCTCGACGCTGACGCGGTCGATCGCGCGCTCGCCTGCGACCCGGACTGGCTCGCGGGGCTGCGTCGCGACTGGCTCGTGCTCGCCGACCTGGCGCTGTGGGGCGGCGCCCAGTCGTCGAAGCTGGGCGCGCTGCCCAGGCTGCGCAAGCGCGTCATGGAGCTCGGCGAGCGGCTCGCATCGCTCGGCGCGCCGCGCGGCTGGATCCCGCAGCCCCGGGAGCGGCTGAAGAGCGCGCTGGCGACGGCGATTGCCGCGGGCGGGCTGATCGAGCAATGCGCGCAGGCGCTTGCCGAGCTGGACGCAGGTACGCCGCACGACGCGCTTGCGGCAGCGCTCGCCGACCTGTCGCAACGCGCGCGCGCGCCGTTGGACGAACTTGCGGCACGCTGGGCCGGGATGCTCGACTCGCAGCTCGGGCCGGACAATGAGGAGTAAGGCAGGCATGGACATGAACGCCAACGACAACGCGGTATATCAGGCCCGGCGCGACCGGCTCGTGCGCGCGATGGGCGCGGGCGTCGCGGTGATCCCCACCGCGCCCGAGCGCATCCGCAACCGCGACTCGCACTACCCCTACCGCTTCGACAGCCACTTCTACCACCTCACCGGTTTCGGCGAGCCGGAGGCTGTGCTGGTGATGGTCGCGGGCGATGCGCCCAAGTCGCTGCTGTTCTGCCGCGAGCGCAACGAAGAGCGCGAAACCTGGGAGGGCTTCCGCTGGGGTCCGCAGGCGGCGCGCGAGCGCTTCGGCTTCGACCAGGCGCACCCGATCGGCGCGCTCGACGAGACGTTGGCGCAACTGCTGGAAAACCAGCCCGCGCTTTACTATCCGCTCGGTGCCGATCCCGAGTGGGACGCGCGCGCGATGCGCTGGCTGAATGCGGTTCGGGCCAAGGCGCGCGCCGGCGTGCAGGCCCCCGAGCGTGTCCAGGACGTGCGCGCGCCGCTGGACGAATTGCGGCTGGTCAAGGATGCGCACGAGCTGGCGCTGATGCGGCGCGCGGCCTCGATCTCCTCGCTCGCGCACCGCCGCGCCATGCAGACGGCGCGCCCGGGACGCTACGAGTACGAAATCGAAGCCGAATTGCTGTACCAGTTCCGGCGCAGCGGCGCGCAGTTCCCGGCCTACTGGCCGATCGTCGCGGGCGGCGCCAACGCCTGCGTGCTGCACTACGTCTCGAATCAGGCGCAACTGCGCGACGGCGACCTGCTGCTGATCGACGCCGGCTGCGAGCTGGAAGGCTACGCCTCCGACATCACGCGCACCTTCCCCGTCAGCGGAAGATTCGGTGGCGCGCAGCGCGAAGTCTACGAGCTGGTGCTCGCGGCGCAGCATGCGGCGATGGACGAGATAAGGCCCGGCAACGCATGGAATGCGCCGCACGACGCCGCGGTTCGGGTCCTGGCGCAGGGCATGCTCGACCTCAAGCTTCTCGCCGGCAGTCTCGACCAAGCACTCGAAAAGGAGAGCTACAAGCGCTTCTACATGCATCGCACCGGCCACTGGCTCGGGCTCGACGTGCACGACGCGGGCGAGTACAAGCGCGAAGGGCAATGGCGTGCGCTGGTTCCGGGCATGACGCTCACGGTCGAGCCGGGGCTGTACATCCGCGCCGCCGACGACGTACCGGAGCGGCTGCGCGACATCGGCGTGCGGATCGAGGACGACGTCGCCGTCACCGATGCCGGCTGCGAGGTTCTCACCCACGAGACACCGAAGCAGGCGGCAGAGATCGAAGCCTTGATGCGCGATGCCCGCGGAAGCAATTGACGTTCTGGTCGTCGGCGGCGGCCCGGTCGGCTGCAGCTTCGCGCTCGCGCTGCGCAGCTCCGCGCAGCGGGTGGTGGTCCTCGAGCGCGACGCGGGCGGCGCCCCCAGCGCCGCGCGACGCCCGCTTGCGCTGTCGTACGCGAGCCGTCTGATTCTCGAGCGCGTCGGCGCCTGGCCGCTGCTCGAGCCTTCGCCGATCGAAACCATCCTGGTCTCCCAGGCGGGGGGCTTCGGCCGCGCTCGCCTCAGCGCCGCGGATGCCGGCGTACCCGCGCTGGGGTACGTGGTCGAGTACCGCGACCTCGCGTCCGCGCTCATCGCCCGGCTCGAGTCGAGCGGGATCGAAATCCGGCGCGGCGTCGAAGCGCGCACGCTACCCGCGCGCTGCGTGGTGCACGCGGAAGGCATTTCCGACGACGCGCGCGAGACGCGCTACGCGCAGGAGGCCGTGGTTGGCGTGGTCGAGACCGAGCCGCACGCGGGCACGACGGCGCACGAACGCTTCACTGCCGAAGGGCCGCTCGCGCTGCTGCCTCTGGCGGGCCGCTACGCGTTCGTCTGGGGCGCGCAGCCCGAACGGGCGCGTGCGCTCGCTGCGGCCGCTCCCGATGCATTTCTCGACGAGTTCGCGCGCGCCACGGGTAGCCGCATCGGCCGTGCCCTGGGGGTCGAAGGCCGTGCCGTGCATCCCCTTTCCCTGCGCGTTCGCGCATCGCGCATCGGCACGCGCGAAGTGTTCATCGGCAACGCGGCGCAGACGCTGCATCCGGTCGCGGGCCAGGGGCTGAATCTCGGCCTGCGCGACGCATGGGAGCTCGCCGCGTCGCTGCAGGCGGCCGACGACCCGGGCGACCCGGTTGTTCTCGACGGTTTCGCGGCTCGGCGCCGCCTGGACGCGGGCGCCACCATACGCGTCACGGATCTGCTGGCGCGGGGCTTCCTCGGCGAAAACCCGGCCGCGAGCGCTGCGCGAGGGCTGGCGCTCACCGCGCTCGATCTGCTGCCGCCGGCGCGCCGGTTCTTTGCGCGGCGCATGATCTACGGGCCTTCGGCGCTGCCATGAGCGGGACGCGATGTTAGAATCGTCGCTCCTCTCGAATACTCCAACCGCTTACAGGGCATGAAAATCGGAGCGCACGTGCTGCGCAATGCGTTGTTTGTCGCTCCGATGGCGGGCGTCACCGACCGCCCCTTCCGCCAGCTCGCGCGGCGCTTTGGCGCCGGCTTGGCGGTCTCCGAGATGGTGGCTTCGCGCCCTGAGCTGCGCCAATCGCGCAAGTCCCGCCTGCGCCTCGATCATGAGGGTGAGGCGGCGCCCATATCGGTTCAGATTGCCGGCGCCGATCCCGCGCTGATGGCCGACGCCGCGCGCTTCAACGTGGACCGCGGCGCGCAGATCATCGACATCAACATGGGCTGCCCGGCGAAGAAAGTCTGCAACGTCTACGCCGGCTCCGCGCTGCTCGGCGACGAAGCGCTGGTGGCGCGCATTCTCGAGGCGGTGGTCGGCGCGGTCGAGGTTCCGGTCACGCTCAAGATCCGCACCGGTCCGAGCCCGCAGCAGCGCAACGCGCTGCGCATCGGGCGCATCGCGCAAGCGGCCGGCGTCCAGCTGCTCGCCATACACGGCCGCACGCGCGCCTGCGGCTTCGCCGGCCGGGCCGAATACGACACGATCGCCGAGGTCAAGTCCCGGCTGGCGATCCCCGTGATTGCCAACGGTGACATTCGCACCCACGAGGATGCGCGGCAGGTGCTGCGACGCACTGGCGCGGACGGCCTGATGATCGGTCGCGCGGCTCATGGCCGGCCGTGGATCTTCCGCGAGATCGAGCACTACCTGACGAGCGGTGTGCGCCTCGCGCCCCCCACGGTCGAGGAGATCGGCGGCGTGCTGCTCGAGCACCTGGCCGGCCTTTACGCCCTGTACGGCGACGAGCAGGGCACCCGCGTCGCGCGCAAGCATATCGGCTGGACGGTGTCGGGCCTGCCGCTGGGAGAGCAATTCCGCCGCGAGGCGAACCGCATCGAGACTGCGCAGGCGCAGCTCGCCGCGGTGCGCGGATACTTCGAGCGCCTGGCCGCCGCGGCAAACGACGGGCGCCTCGCCGGCGAGAGACTCGCCGCATGAGCACGCGCAGCAACGATCTTGCCGACGCCGTCAGGCGCGCGCTGGAGCGCTACTTCAAGGACATGGACGGCGAAAAACCGACTTCGATCCACGAGATGGTGCTGAAGAACGTTGAAAAGCCGATGATCGAGACGGTGCTGCGGTTCGCCGAGGGCAACCAGACGCTCGCGGCAGAAATGCTCGGCATCAACCGCAATACGCTGCGCAGCAAGATGCAGCGGCTGCGAATCAAGGGCTGACTCGGCCCGGGGCGCCTGCGCGACGATGGAGCGAATCGGCAGGGCGCTGATCAGCGTTTCCGACAAGGTGGGCGTGGTCGATTTCGCCCGCGCGCTGGCCGCGCTCGGCGTGTCGATCCTGTCCACCGGAGGCACCGCGAAGCTGCTGGAGAAGGAAGGCGTCTCCGTCACCGAGGTTTCGCGCTACACGGGGTTTCCCGAGATGCTCGACGGGCGGGTCAAGACGCTGCACCCCAAGATCCACGGCGGTCTGTTGGCTCGGCGCGACGTCCCGGGGCACATGGCGGCGATCCGCGACGCCGGCATCGAGCCGATCGATCTTCTGGTGGTGAACCTGTACCCCTTCCAGGCGACGGTCGCCGACCCCGACTGCCGGCTGGAGGACGCGATCGACAACATCGACATCGGCGGTCCTACCATGCTGCGCGCCGCCGCCAAGAATCACGGCGGCGTCGCAGTCCTGGTCGATCCGGCCGACTACGCCCCCGTTCTCGAGGAGATCCGCGCCGGCGGCGCGGTATCCGAGACCACCCGCCTCGCGCTGGCGAAGAAGGTGTTCGCCCATACCGCGGCCTATGACGGCGCCATCGCGAATTACCTGTTCTCGCTCGATGCCGAGGGCAAGCGGCGCGAGTACCCGGACGTGCTGAGCCTTCAGTTCCGCAAATTGCAGGACATGCGCTATGGCGAGAATCCGCATCAGTCCGCCGCGTTCTACCGCGACGAAAAGCCCGCCGCGGGCAGCCTCGCCAGCTACCGCCAGCTGCAGGGCAAGGAGCTGTCCTACAACAACGTCGCCGATGCCGACGCGGCATGGGAATGCGTCAAGGGCTTTTCGGAGCCGGCCTGCGTGATCATCAAGCACGCCAATCCCTGTGGCGCCGCGGTCGGCGAGAACCTCCTTGCGGCGTACGACAAAGCTTTCAAGACCGATCCCGTATCCGCCTTCGGCGGCATCATCGCCTTCAACCGCGCGCTCGATCGCGCGGCCGCGGAAGCCGCTTCCAGGCAATTCGCCGAGGTCATCATCGCGCCACGCGTCGAGCCCGATGCGCGCGAGGTGCTGGCGGGCAAGCAGAACCTGCGGCTGCTCGAGGTTCCGCTCGCGCACGCCGTTCAGGCGCACGATTTCAAGCGCGTCGGCGGCGGACTCCTGGTGCAGAGCCCGGACGCGCACAGGATCGAGCGCGCCGAGCTCAAAGTCGTGAGCAAGAAAGCGCCCACCGAGGCGCAGCTCGCCGATCTGTTGTTCGCCTGGCGCGTGGCCCAGTACGTCAAATCGAACGCGATCGTGTTTTGCGCCGGCGGCATGACGCTCGGCGTCGGCGCCGGCCAGATGAGTCGCGTCGACAGCGCCCGCATCGCCTCGACCAAGGCAAACAACGCCGGCCTCGCACTCGCGGGTGCGGTGGTCGCCTCTGACGCTTTCTTCCCGTTCCGCGATGGCCTGGACGTGGTCGTGGCTGCGGGTGCGGTGGCGGTGATCCAGCCCGGAGGGAGCGTGCGCGACGACGAGGTCATCGCCGCCGCCGACGAACACGGCGTGGCGATGGTGTTCACCGGGATCCGCCACTTCCGGCACTGAAATGAAGCTCCTCGTGATCGGTTCGGGAGGCCGCGAGCACGCGCTGGCCTGGAAGCTGGCGCAAAGTCCGCGCGTGCAGATGGTGTTCGTCGCGCCGGGCAATGGCGGCACCGCGACCGAGCCCGGCCTGGAGAACGTGGACATCAGCGCGATTTCGCAGCTGGTCGAGTTCGCGCGGCGCGAAGGCATACACCTGACCGTGGTCGGCCCCGAGGCGCCGCTGGCCGCCGGCGTGGTCGACGCCTTTCGCGACGCAGGCCTGAGGATTTTCGGCCCGACCCGCGCCGCAGCGCAGCTCGAGGCGTCAAAGGACTTCGCCAAGCAATTCATGGTCCGGCACGGCATCCCGACCGCCCGCCATGCCACCTTCGAGAGCGCATCCGAGGCCAAGGCCTATGTCGAACGCAACGGCGCGCCGATCGTGGTCAAGGCCGACGGCCTCGCCGCCGGCAAGGGCGTGGTCGTCGCCGCGAGCGTGGACGAGGCGCATGCGGCGATCGACATGATGCTGCTCGAGCATCGCTTCGGCGAGGCAGGGGCGCGCGTCGTGCTCGAAGAATGCCTCGAGGGCGAAGAGGCGAGCTTCATCGTCGTCTCCGACGGCGTCCGCGCACTGCCGCTCGCGACCAGCCAGGATCACAAGCGCCTGCGCGACGGCGACCAGGGTCCGAACACCGGCGGCATGGGGGCCTATTCGCCCGCTCCGGTGGTGACGCCCGAGGTCCACGCGCGCGTGATGCGCGAGATCATCATGCCCGCCGTCCAGGGAATGGCGCAGGACGGCACGCGCTACGTCGGCTTCCTGTACGCGGGGCTCATGATCGACAAGGCCGGCAACCCGAAGACGCTCGAGTTCAACTGCCGCATGGGAGACCCCGAGACGCAGCCGATCATCATGCGCCTGAAATCGGACCTGCTCGCGCTGTTCGAGGGCGCGCTCGCGGGCCGTCTGGAAGGCACCGCGGTGGAGTGGGACCGCCGCACCGCGCTCGGCGTGGTGCTGGCCGCCGAAGGCTACCCGGAGGCGCCGCGCCAGGGCGCGGTGATCGAGGGACTGCCGCAGCCGGGCGCCGACTGCAGAGTGTTCCACGCCGGCACGCGGCTCGAGGGCAAGCGCGTGGTCGCCAGTGGCGGCCGCGTGCTGTGCGTGACAGCGCTGGGCGATTCGATCCGCGTGGCGCGCAGTCGCGCCTACGAAGCAGTCGCGGCGATCCGATTCGACGGCATGCAGTACCGCAAGGACATCGGCGCGCGCGCCTTGAAGGCCAGAAGCTAGCCCGGACGCATGGACGCAGAAGCGGTCGCCACTTATCTCACCGGCCTGCAGGACGGTATCGTCACTGCGCTCGAGGAGCTCGACGGCGGCAGCTTCCGCAGCGACCCCTGGCAGCGCCCGGGAGAAGGTGGCGGCGGCGGCCTGACCCGGGTGATCGAGGACGGCGCCGTGTTCGAGCGCGGCGGGGTCAACTTCTCGCGCGTAAGGGGGCCGCGGCTGCCGCCGTCGGCGAGCGCGGCGCGGCCGGAACTCGCGGGCCGCGGCTTCGAGGCGATGGGCGTCTCGCTCGTGCTGCACCCGCGCAACCCCTACTGCCCTACGGTGCACATGAACGTGCGCTTCCTGCTCGCCACTCGCGAGGGCGAAGCGCCGGTCTGGTGGTTCGGCGGCGGCATGGACCTCAC
>DATFMS010000082.1:0-7299 GCA_035266805.1 Burkholderiales bacterium
GGGTCGGGCACCGAATTGATGTAGCCGGACGCGCCCAGTACAGTGGTGCCATTGACTAGGAAGATGTAGTTCTCGCCAGTGGTCTTGTTACGCCACAGGATGTCGGCCTTGCCGTCGCCGTCGAAGTCCCCCACCCCGGCAATCTGCCAGTTCAGGTCCGGCACCAAGTTCGTGTAGCCCGAGCCCGCCCTCACCGTCGTGCCATTCATCAGGAATAGGTAGTCCTCTCCCGTCACCTTGTTGCGCCACAGGATGTCGGCCTTGCCGTCACCGTCGAAATCGCCCGATCCGACAATGTGCCAACCAAGATCGGGTACCGAATTGATGTAATTTGAGCCCGCCTTTATGACGGTGCCGTCCATCAGGAAGACGTAGTTCTCGCCCGAAGTCTTATTGCGCCAGAGGATGTCGGCCTTACCGTCGCCGTCATAGTCCCTTGAGCCTGCGATCAGCCAATTGAGATCTGGTACCGTGTTGGTGTAGTTGGACGTTCCCAGCAACGAGGTGCCGTCCATGAAGAATATGTAGTTCTCGCCAGAGCCGCTGCGCCATAAGATGTCGGCCTTGCCGTCACCGTTGAAGTCAGTGTGGCTGTTCTGCGCGTAGGCTGGCGCCACCAAGCAAGCCACCACCAAACAAGTGCCTGACACGAGCCCTTTGAGCGACTGCATGATGCCTCCCTAGTTCGGCGGAAGCCGCGCGCCGGGGGTCTGAACTGAAAATGTCTTTGCTCGAGACTAATTGCGACAGTACCTGCAAGGAGGGCGAGAAACAATAGTCTGCCAGGAGGGGTTGTGAGTAGCTGAGTTCAGCATCAGCTGAGCGTGGCACTGATGCCGTTTGCTTTGGCATCGCCCCGGTTTCTCGGACACTAGCCTAAGCTTGGTTTAGCTCTTTCGAACTGATCCGGACTCACCAGACCGAGCGTCGAATGCCGACGCCGCGGATTGTAGAACCTCTCGATGTAGTCGAACACGTCGGCACGGGCTTGGTCTCTGCTTGCGTATTGCCGTCGGTACACTCGTTCGCGCTTGAGCGTCGAGAAGAAGCTCTACATGGCGGCGTTGTCCCAGCAGTCCCCTTTCCTGCTCATGCTGCAGGTCACGCCCAGATCGGCAAGCAACCGCTGGAAGTCCTCGGCCGTGTATTGCTCAGGCTCAACTGGTCGGAATGGTGCAACAATTCCACCGGCTTGCCCCGGCGCCAGATCGCCATCAGCAGGGCGTCCGTGACCAACTGTGCCGTCATCTGCGCGCTCATCGACCAGCCCACCACCTTGCGGCTATACAGATCCAGCACCGCCGCCACGTAAAGCCAACCTTCCGTGGTCCAGACGTAGGTGAAGTCCGCCACCCATTTCTCGTTCGGCGCGTCGGCTTCGCTTCGGGCGCGCCCGAAGCGACGCCAGGCGCATCAGCCGCGCCGTGCGCCGCTTGCCGTAGCGCTCGCCCCAGTCGCGCAGGTCCCGCGCCACCCGCACCGCGCCGTAGGTTCAATCGCTAGCCGCGAAGCTCGTGCGCACCATCGGCATCAGCCGCGCGTCCTCCAGGCTTCGCTTACTGGGCTGCCTCGAGCACCAATTGTAGAACCCTCCGTGCGACACCTCGAGCATCCGGCACATCGTTCTTACCGGCCAGCGTGACGCAATTCCATCTTATCGAGCACTAAGCCCAGCACCTTAAGGCCTGCTACGTCTCGAACCTCCTCGGCAGCTTCTCGGATACACGACGTGGCAAAGAGGTTTAACGAAGATTGCGCGATCAAGACAACGCTCCTGCAATTCCCATGCTCATAGTTCGAACAATTCCTGCTCAAACATCTACATCTCAAAGTTGATGTCCCTGTGGGAACGCCAGCCGTCCATTACGAAGGTGCGCGACCTTCACTTCGTCGGCTCTTCGATTCTGCATAACAGTCTGTCTTAACGCAGCACGCGCCATTCACGCTCGCGTGCTGTTCGCGCCTCACTTCTCTCCCCCTTTGCCATGACCGCTAGGGACATGGCAATAACACCAACTGTGGCTCCGACTAACAGATAAGCAATGGCAATCCAAAACGCGTTCATTTAGCCCCTCGGGTAGTTGTTGGCCAGCAAGCAGCGATATCGCGCATGCAACTCTCGTACCAATGACGGTATTCCCGCTTGATCAATTAGTTGGACGCATCGGCATGGGTCGTGACAATGTACTTTCGTCGCCGTCCGGCGACAAATTCCGGTGGCCGACGAATCGATTTCGTAACAAGGAGGCCTACGATTTCAGTCGCTGTCGCCACGCCCGAAATTGGGCGACGGAGCGTCCATATAGTAGAGATGGACGTTCCCCGTGGGGACGCTTTCGAGGCAAGTGCTAAATGTGAGCCCGGCGCCGCATCGCCGGTCCCATGAGGCCGAGGCCAGCGAGAAGCATCGCGACTGCCGGCAGTGCTCTCACTGCTTTTTCATTCTCTCTCGCCACAGCCACGGCGGCACCGGTCGCCTGTGCCTCCATAAGCCGCGCCTGGCCAGACGCGCGTCGGCCTCGAGCGTGTAGAGCGCGGAAGTGGGCGGAGCGTATTGGACGTACACCCACGCCATGCCGCGGCGCACCTGCTCGCCATTTGCGTTGATCCCGGCGCACATCACCCAGCCGAGCGTGCTGCCGTAGCGGTCGAGCCCTCTGTCCTCCACCTCGGCGACCTTGCCCGCGCAGAGCTCCGCCAAGGATCGCCTCGAGCGCGCGCCGAAACGTTGCGTCTTCTCGGGTGCGTCTATGTCGGCGAGGCGGATTCGATGCTGCTGCTTGTCGGCGTCGAGGATCGTGAGCGTGTCGCCCTCGGCGACCTGCAGCACCCGGCCGGACAGGACGTCGGCATGCGCCGCCTGCGCGGCGAGCATGGCGAAAACGACGATCAGGGGCAGGCGGCGCATGTCTGCTCGACTCGGTTAGGTCAAGCATCCCATGCGGTCTCTGTAATACGCAACAACGGTAAAGATGTTCTTCTACAAGGGTAGATTCCCCGGGGTTCCGACAAGACCCCCGCCAGGGCGGCGGCGCGCCGCGAAGCTAGTCGTCGTCGTGCGAGTAGAGCTCGTAGTAGCGGCGCACGAACGGCACCACCACGACAAGGTACAGGCTGGTGAGGCCGACCGAGAGGGATGCAATCGAGACCACGGCGCGCAGAACGTACCCCAGCGTGAACTCGGAGAGCGGCGTTTCCAGCAGGCCGATTGGCCACAGCCAGATCGCCAGGGCGAAGAATCCGACGACCAGGCCTAGTTGCCAGAGAAACGCGACGCTGGCACCGGCACCGGCACCGGTCCGGTCGGGGTAGCCTGTCCTGGAAGTCTGCATAAGCGCCTCCCGCAACCAAGCTATACCCAGCAGAGCGCAGCCACAATTGCGGCTACGCCCAATCGGGGCGGTTTTGCGGCATCGGGACAGTCTTTGACCTAAATGCAGGACCTCGCGCTTCGGACGGAAGCTCCGCAGCGTGAACAAGTTGGCGGCGCGAAGCCGCACATGGGCGTAATGTGTCGGCATCTTCCCCGTTTGGAGGGCAGCCATGAGAACGCTAGTCGCAGTTGCCGTTGCCGCCCTGCTCGCCGGCTGCGGCCTGGACGCCGCCAGCTCGGCGGCGACCGCCGCTTCGCTCAAGAAGCAGGAGCTGGAGCAGGGCCAGAAGACGATGCAGCGGGCGCAACAGAAGATCGACGCCGCGGTGCAGCAGATGCAGCAACGCGCCGCCGCCGACGCCGACAAGTAGCACCGCGCCAATCCCTCTGCTCAGGCCTTCGCCGCCACCGCCTTCATGAACGCTTCGGCCTGCGCATAGGTGGCGAGGGCCTCGGCCGCCAGTTGCTCCGGAGTCATGTCCTGATATCCGGTCAATGCGCGGCCGGCCATGATGCGGGCGAAGATTTCGGCCGCCAATTTCTGGGTGTCGCTCACGATACCTCCACAACGGGAGGCGCCCGATCGGGCGCCGAAGAACGCTACGCTAGCAGCTCTGCCAGACCTGCGGCCGGGTCCGCGCCAGCGCCCGGTTTACTGGCGCGTGCGGTGACGGCGCGGATACAGCTCGGCGGTAAGCGCCAGCATGCCCTCGGCCAGGTCGTTGGAAGGGTTCGCTTTGCAGTAGTTCTGCAGCCACAGCATGGCGCCGCTGACGTCGGTGTCGCCGAGTATGTTGCCGGTGTCGGGGGTCAGGGCGTTGTACGCGGTGACGTAACCGGTAACCCACGCCGTATCGGCGTCGTATGCCCAGCCGTGGGCCTGCCGGTCCTGCAGGAAGCTGCCGCAGGACTTGGCGCCCACGGTCTCGAACGATCCCGTCGCATCCCGCGCCCAGGCGCCCGGCATCGTGGCAAGCAGCGTCGCCGCCAGGATCAGTCCTTTCATATCGCGCCCTCCGTCGTGTGTAGAAGCCGATTCTCTCGCGCAACATTCTATTTCCAATCGGAAATCGTTTGCCTAATTTCTGATCGTGGCGGCCCTAAGGCGCCTTTCCGATGCAGGCGCCGATTCTATCCAACGGTAATCCACAACTTTGTCCACAGATATTGTGGGTAAGACGGCAGCGCCATTCGATAATTGAAGCTTGAATTTATGGACATTCGCTTGAACACCCTGCCGGAAAGCGTCGGGCGCTACGAACTTGTGCGCGAGCTGGGTCACGGCGCCACGGCGACGGTGTTTCTCGCCCGCGATCCCTTCGCCGGCCGCGAGGTCGCCGTCAAGGTGTTCCCGCACGCGCCCGGCGATCCCGGCCTGACGCGCGGCACGCACCGCGCGAGCTTTCTCAACGAGGCGTCGCTGGTGGGCAAGCTCCACCACCCGCACATTGTCGCGCTGCTCGACGCGGGCGTCGAGCCCAGGTTCAGCTACGTGGCGATGGAGTACGTGCAGGGCGGCACCCTGTCGCAGCACGCCGCCGCGGACAAGCTGCTGCCGCTCGAGCGCGTGATCGAGCTGGGGTTCAAGCTGGGCCGCGCGCTCGAATACGCGCAACGCCAGGGCGTGATCCACCGCGACATCAAGCCGGCGAACGTTCTGCTGACGCAGCCGTTCGACGTCAAGCTGTCGGACTTCGGTGTCGCCCGGATCGAGAGCGCGACCCACACTGAAATCACCGGCATCGGCTCGCCGGCCTACATGTCGCCCGAGCAGCTGACCGACTTGCCGCTCAACCACCAGAGCGACATCTACTCGCTCGGCGTGGTGATGTACCAGATGCTCGCGGGGCGGCTGCCGTTCCACGCAACTTCCGTCGCCGAGCTGATGCAACAGATCGTCAATCGCGAGGCGCCGCGCCTGCGCAGCCTGCGCGCCGAGCTGCCGGAGGCGGTCGAGGCGATCGTGTCGCGCGCCATGCAGAAGGACCTGCGCCTGCGCTACCAGAGTTGGCTCGAGTTCGGCCGCGACCTCGCGGGTCTGGCGCGCGGCTTGACCGAGCCGTCCGAAGACTTGTCGGATGCCCGCAAATTCCACGCCCTGCGCGACCTTTCCTTCTTCACCGGCTTCAGCGAGATCGCGATCTGGGAGACACTGCGCTTCGCGACCTGGAGCCGGGTGCCCGCGGGCACCGCGATCATCGAGGAGGGCGGGCACGGCGATTCGATCTACATTCTGGTCGAGGGCCGGGTCGAGGTGACTCGCGCCGGAACGCATCTGGCGACGCTCGGCGCCGGGGACCTGTTCGGCGTGATCCTCTACTTCGCCGACGACATCGCCGAGCGCAGCACCACCGTGCGCTCGATTGGGCAGGCAGCGGTGCTCGAGATCAAGGCCGCGGCGCTCAACTCGGCGAGCGAGGCCTGCCAGGTTCAGTTCAACAAGGCCTGCATGCGCCTGCTGGTCGAGCGCCTGTCGCAGGTCGACCAGCGGCCGCTCGCCCCGCGCGGCTAGTTCGGGATGATGAGCACCTGCTGCGGATAGATCAGATCCGCTTTGTCGGCGTAAATGCCGCGCGCGCTGGCGGCGGCGGGCTCTGTCAGGCTTTCAGCTCGGGGAAATCCTCGTCCCAGAACTCGTTCGTGCGTCTCGAGTCGCCCTTGCGCTCGCTCTCGGCACCGCGCAGCTGCACGCGGCGGATCTTGCCCGAGATGGTCTTGGGCAGGTCGGAGAACTCGATGCGGCGGATGCGCTTGTAGGCCGCCAGCCGCTCGCGCGTGAAGCGCAGGATCGACAGCGCGGTCGCGCGCGAGGGCTCGAAGCCGGGCTTGAGCGCGAGGTAGGCCTTCGGCACGGAGAGGCGCAGCGCGTGCGGGCTCGGCACCACGGCGGCCTCGGCCACCGCCTCGTGCTCGATGAGGGCGCTTTCGAGCTCGAACGGGCTGATGCGGTAGTCGGCGCTCTTGAACACGTCGTCGGCGCGGCCGACGTACCAGAAGTAGCCGTCGCCGTCGCGCGAGGCGACGTCCGCGGTGCGGTAATAGGCGCCCCCGAGCAGCTCGCGCGTGCGCTCCGGGTTGTCGATGTAGCCGGTCATCAGTCCGACCGGCCGCGGCTGGAGCTTGATCGCGACCTCGCCTTCGTCGGCGGGGCGCTCGTCGACGACGTCGAGCAGCTCGATCTCGAAGCCGGGTAGCGGCCGGCCCATCGAGCCGATCTTCACCGGCTGGCCCGGCGGGTTGCCGAGCTGCGCGGTGGTCTCGGTCTGGCCGTAGCCGTCGCGCACCGTGATGTTCCACGCCGCCTGCACGCGCTCGATCACCTCCGGGTTGAGCGGCTCGCCCGCGCTCGCCAGCTCGCGCAGCCTGACCGGCCAGGCCTTGAGGTCCTCCAGGATCAGCATGCGCCACACGGTGGGCGGCGCGCAAAGCGTAGTGACGCCGTAGCGCACCAGTGCGTCGAGCGTCTTCTTCGCGTCGAAGCGCGAAAGGTTATAGAGGAAGATGGTCGCGCCAGCGTTCCACGGCGCGAAGAAGCAGCTCCAGGCGTGCTTGGCCCAGCCGGGCGAGCTGATGTTGAAGTGCACGTCGCCTTCGCGCAGCCCGAGCCAGTACATGGTCGACAGGTGACCGACCGGATAGCTCTGGTGGGTGTGCTGGACCATCTTCGGCCGCGCCGTGGTGCCGGAGGTGAAGTAGAGCAGAAAGGGGTCGCCGGCGCGGGTCGCGCCTTCGGGCGCGAAGTCAGGGGCGGCGTCATCGGCCTTCCCGTATGGCGTCCAGCCCGGCGCTTCGCCGCCCACCAGGATGCGCGTGTAGCTTCCCGGCACGTCGGCGAACTTGGCGCTCGCGGCGGCGTCGGCGACGACGTGGCGGATCGCGCCGCGCTCGATGCGGTCGGCGAGGTCGGCCTGGGTGAGCTGCGTCGT
>DATFMS010000083.1:0-3629 GCA_035266805.1 Burkholderiales bacterium
AACGTCTGGTTTTCGAGCGTGGCCGATTTCGCCGCCGAGCGCGGCCTCGAGAGCGCCTTCCCCGACGACCCGAACGTGCCGGGCTTCGCCGCGCGCATCGAGGCGCTGCGCCCGGATTTCCTGTTCTCGTTCTATTACCGCCGCATGCTGGGCCCGCGCCTTCTGGCGGCGCCGCGGCGCGGCGCGCTCAATATGCACGGCTCGCTGTTGCCGAAGTACCGCGGCCGCGCGCCGGTCAACTGGGCCGTGATCAAAGGCGAGTCCGAGACCGGCGCCAGCCTGCACTACATGACCGGGAAGCCCGACGCCGGCGCCGTGGTCGGCCGGCAGCGGGTGCCGATCCTCCCCGACGACACGGCGCGCGAGGTGTTCGACAAGGTCGCGCTCGCCGCCGAGCTGGTGCTCGACGCCGCCCTGCCCGCGCTGCTCGCCGGGCGCGCCGCGGGCGTCGCCCAGGACCTCGCGCAGGGCAGCTACTTCGGCGGGCGCCGTCCCGAGGACGGCCGCATCGACTGGTCGCTCGGCGCGCGCGAGATCCACAACCTGGTGCGCGGCGTGGCCCCGCCCTACCCCGGCGCCTTCGCCAGCGTCGGCGGCGTGCCGCTGAGGATCCTGCGCACGCGCATCGAGCCCGCGCGCGCGGGCGCGCCTGGCGCGCCGGCCCTATACTGCGAGGGGGCGCGCTGCTGCATCGACTGCGCCTCCGGTGGCCGCCTGCGGCTGCTCGAGTTCGAGATCGACGGCCGCCCTGCCGACGCCGCGCAAGTGCAGGCGCGCTTCGGCTCAAAACCCGTAACTTTCGACTGACAAGCAAAGACCCCAAATGAAAAAACTCCTGGTACTCGGCGTCAACGGCTTCATCGGCCACCACCTCTCGAAGCGCGTGCTCGAGACCACCGACTGGGACGTCTACGGCATGGACATGCAGTCCGAGCGCGTCGCGGACCTGCTCGCCAACCCGCGCTTCCACTTCTTCGAGGGCGACATCACGATCAACAAGGAGTGGATCGAGTACCACATCCGCAAATGCGACACGGTGATCCCGCTGGTGGCGATCGCCACCCCGGCCACCTACGTGCGCGAGCCGCTGCGCGTGTTCGAGCTCGACTTCGAGGCCAACCTGCCGATCGTGCGTTCCTGCGTCAAGCACGGCAAGCGCCTGATCTTCCCCTCGACCTCGGAGGTCTACGGCATGAGCCGCGACCGCGAGTTCGATCCCGAAACATCGGAGCTGGTGCTGGGGCCGATCCACAAGCAGCGCTGGATCTATTCCTGCTCCAAGCAGCTGATGGACCGCGTGATCTGGGCCTACGGCGCGCAGCAGGGGTTCGATTTCACCCTGTTCCGGCCCTTCAACTGGATCGGCTCCGGGCTCGATTCTCTCAGCGCGGCGAAGGAAGGCAGCTCGCGCGTGATCACCCAGTTCCTCGGCCACATCGTGCGCGGCGAGCCGATCCAGCTGGTCGACGGCGGCAAGCAGAAGCGCGCCTTTACCTACGTCGAGGACGGCATCGACGCCCTGATGAAGATCATCGCCAACCCGCGCGGCGTGGCGAGCGGCAAGATCTACAACATCGGCAACCCGCGCAACAACTACTCGATCGCCCAGCTCGCCGGCATGATGAAGACGATGGCGCTGAAGTATCCCGAGTACAAGGACAGCGCGCGCAGGGTGAAGATCGTCAAGACCAGCGCCAACGCCTACTACGGCAAGGGCTACCAGGACGTGCAGAACCGGGTGCCGGCGATCGCCAACACGATGCGCGAGCTGAGGTGGCGGCCGCGGGTGGGCATGCGCGACGCGCTGCACTACATCTTCGAGGCCTACCGCGGCCACGTCGCGGAGGCGCGCAGCCTGGTCGAATGAGGCTGGCGCTCAAGCTCGACGTCGACACCTACCGCGGCACGCGCGAGGGCGTGCCGCGACTGATGCGAATCCTCGCCCGCCAGCGCGCCGGGGCGACCTTCCTCTTCTCGCTCGGGCCCGACCACACCGGGCGCGCCGTCAGGCGCGTCTTCCGCCGCGGCTTCGTCGGCAAGGTGGCGCGCACCTCGGTGCTCGAGCACTACGGCCTGAAGACGCTGCTCTACGGCACGCTGCTGCCCGGGCCCGACATCGGCGCGCGCTGCGCCGACGTGCTGCGCGGCGCGCGCGCCGCGGGCTTCGAGACCGGGATCCACTGCTGGGACCACGTCAAGTGGCAGGACGGCGTGGCGCGCGCCGGCGCGGACTGGACGCGGGCCGAGATGCGGCGCGCCTTCGAGCGCTACGCCGAGGTGTTCGGCGAGCCGGCGCGGGTGCACGGCGCCGCCGGCTGGCAGATGAACGCGCACGCCTTCGCCGCCGAGCGCGAGCTGGGCGCCGAGTACGCCTCGGACACCCGCGGCCGCGGGCCGTTCGTGCCGCTGCTCGCGGGCGGCGCGACCGGCGTAGCGCAGCTGCCGACCACCCTGCCTACCCTCGACGAGCTGATCGGCGTCGACGGCGCGAGCGCCGACGACGCCGCGGCGCGGGTGCTCGAGCTCTCGCGCCAGGCGCCGCCGCAGGGCCACGTCTACACCCTGCACGCCGAGCTCGAGGGCGGCCGCCTGGCGCCGCAGTTCGAGCGCATGCTCGAGGGCTGGCGCGCGCTCGGCTACCGGCTGGTCGCGCTGCGCGAGCTGCACGCCGGGCTCGAGCGCGCGGCGCTGCCGCGCTGCCGCGTGCTCGAGGGGCCGGTCGCCGGGCGCTCGGGCACCCTTGCGCTGCAGGGAGAGTCGCCGTGAAGTTCCAGCGCGAGGCGCCCGCCGGCGTCAACCTGTTCACCGGCTACGGCGAAGGCTACGTGCTGGTCAACCGCGAGCGCCACGAGCGCAGCGTGATCGTCGCTCCCGACCGGGTGCTGCAATGGCAGGCGGCGAGCTTCGAGGCGCTGCGCGAGGAGCACTTCGCCGAGCTCGCGGCGCTGGCGCCGGAAATCGTCCTCCTCGGCACCGGGCCGCGGCTGCGCTTTCCGCACCCGGGCCTGACCCGGGCGCTGACTCAGGCGCGCGTCGGACTCGAGGTGATGGACCTCAACGCGGCCTGCCGCACCTACAATATCCTGGTGTCGGAGGATCGCCGCGTCGCCGCGGCGCTGCTGTTCGAATGAAGGGGAAACGATGAACGCGGTGAGCTTCGGCCTGATCGCAGCCGGCGTGCTGCTCAACACCTTCGCCCAGCTGCTGCTCAAGGCGGGCACCAACTCGATCGGGCACTTCGAGTTCGCGCTGCGCGAGGCCTTCGGCATCGGCCTCAAGTTCGCCGCCAATCCCTACGTCCTCGGCGGCATGGCCTGCTACGCGGTGAGCCTGGTGGTGTGGCTGATGGCGCTGTCCAGGGTCGAGGTGAGCGTCGCCTACCCGATGCTGTCGGTCGGCTTCGCCATCAACGCGGTGCTCGCCTGGTGGCTGCTCGGCGAGCCGGTCACGCTGCAGCGCATCGCCGGCATCGCGATCATCATCGTCGGCGTCACCATCGTTGCGAGGTCCTAGATGGCACTTTTTCCCGGCTTCAAAACAAAAAAGATCCGCACCAGCGGCGCGGCCATCAACCTGGTCACCGGCGGCGAAGGGCCGCCGCTGCTGCTGCTGCACGGCTACCCCGAAAC
>DATFMS010000084.1:0-3325 GCA_035266805.1 Burkholderiales bacterium
GGGGGCTCGCCCTCGACATGCAGGCCGTAGTCGCAGGCCCCCGCCAGCGGGTAGCCCAACGCCGCGGCGGTCAGGCGCCGGTTGCGCTCGACCGCGTGCAGCCCTTGCGGCACCCGGTGGCAGCGGTCGTAGAAGCGCGCCGCGAGCGGTTCGCGCGCGCTGTCCCGGTCCAGACCGTGCCGCTCGCCGCGCGCAAAGCGGCACAGCAGCGCGCTCTTGAGCAAGCCCTGCGTGTCGACGACGAAATCGTAGCGCTCGGCGGCAAGCGCGCGGCGCAAGGCGGCGAACTCGCGCCACGCCGCCGGCCGCCAGAGCGAAGCGCGCCAGCGGCGCATGGCGACGGGGATCACCCGCCGCACCGCCCGCTGCATGCCCGCCACGCCGGCGAACGCCTCCTCGACCACCCAGTCGATCGTCGCCCCGGGCAGCTGCAGCGCGGCGTCGCTTACCGCCGGACAGTGGTGCACGACGTCGCCGAGCGACGAGGTCTTGACGAACAGGATGCGCGGCATGGTCGGCTAGAATAGGGCCCGCCGATTCTACGGGATATCACTTGACTGCCGGGTCCCGCGTTCCCGTCTCCGCCGTTCTCATCACCCGCAACGCCGCGGCGCAGCTCGAGGCGTGCCTGGCGAGCCTCGCCTTCGCGGCCGAGATCCTGGTCGTCGATTCGGGCAGCGACGACGGCAGCCTCGAGATCGCCGCGCGGCACGGCGCGCGCGTGCTGCAGAAGGACTGGATGGGCTTCGGGCGCCAGAAGCAGTTCGCGGTCGAGCAGGCGAACAACGACTGGGTGCTGTGCCTGGACGCCGACGAGCGCGTCTCGCCCGAGCTCGCGGCGAGCATCGCGCAAGCGCTCGCCGCGCCGCAGGCGCCGGTCTACCGCATGGCGCGCCGCAACCGCTTCCTCGGCCGCTGGCTCGCGCACGGCGAGGGCTATCCCGACTGGAGCTCGAGGCTGTTCGACCGCAACCATGCGCGCTGGAGCGACGACACGGTGCACGAGAAAGTGCTCTACGCGGTGACGCCGGGAACCCTGGACGGCGACCTGCTGCACGAGTCCGCCACCGACCTCGCCAGCTACGTTGCGAAGCACAACCGCTACAGCACGCTCGCCGCCGAGCAGCTGCTCGAGCGCGGCCGCAGCGCCGGCCCGGCCGTGCTGCTGCTCTCGCCGCTGGTGCGCTTCGTCAAGATGTACGTCTTTCGCCTGGGCTTTCTCGACGGCCTGCCGGGCCTGGTCCATATCTCGATCGGCTGCATCAACAGCTTTCTCAAGTACGCCAAGCTGATCGAGCTGCGCAGGGCGAACAAGAACCGATGAAGGTGCTGGTCACCGGCTGCGCCGGCTTCATCGGCATGCACTGCGCGCAGCGCCTGCTCGCGCGCGGCGACGAGGTGATCGGGGTCGACAACCTGTCGCCGTATTACCCGGTCGAGCTCAAGCGCGACCGCCTGCGCCGGCTCGAGCAGGAGAAGGGCTTTCGCTTCACCAGGCTCGACCTGGCCAACGCCGGCGCGCTCGGCAAGCTGCTGGCGAAGGAAAAGCCGCAGGCGGCGCTGCACCTCGCGGCCCAGCCCGGCGTGCGCTACTCGCTCGAGAATCCGGGCTCGTACGTGCAGGCCAACCTGGTCGGCTTCGCCAACCTGCTCGAGGCGCTGCGCGCGCACGCGCCGCGGCACCTGGTGTACGCCTCGAGCTCGAGCGTGTACGGCGGCAACGCGCGCCTGCCGTGGTCCGAAGGCGACAACGTCGACCACCCGGTCAGCCTCTACGCCGCGACCAAGAAGTCGAACGAGCTGATGGCGCACGTCTACAGCCACCTGTTCGGCCTGCCGGCGACGGGGCTGCGCTTTTTCACCGTCTACGGCCCCTGGGGGCGGCCCGACATGTCGCCGCTGCTGTTCGCGCGCGCGATCATGGACGGCCAGCCGATCAAGGTTTTCAACCACGGCGACATGCAGCGCGACTTCACCTACGTCGACGACGTGGTCGAGGGCACCCTGCGGGCGCTCGACGAGCCGGCCGCGCCCGACCCTGCGTTCGACCCCACCGAGCCGGACCCGGCGACCAGCTGGGCGCCTTGGCGCGTGTACAACATCGGCAACCACCAGCCGGTGGGGCTGCTCGATTACATCTCGGCGCTCGAGCGCGCGCTCGGCAAGCAGGCGATCAAGCAGTTCGAGCCGATGCAGCCGGGCGACGTGCGCAGCACCTTCGCCGACACCCGGCGCCTCGACGGCGCGGTCGGCTTCGCGCCCGCGACACCGCTCGAGGAGGGCCTGGCGCGCTTCGCGCAGTGGTTCAAGAGGTACTACGGCTACGCTTGAGCGGCACGCGGGGCGGCTCCTCTTCCTGTAGAAGGTTTTATGTGCTATCTTTGCCTCAGCAATAGCAGGCCGCAGAGGGTTCGATGGCAACCAAAGCGAAGGCGGTGCCCCGGCCGGTGCCGGAGGACGCGCGCCGCGCGGTCCTCAGCAAGGCGGTCGTGCGGGCGGCCGGGCTGCTCGGCGTCACGCAGAAGCAGGTGGCCGCAACCATCGGCGTGAGCGATGCGACCGCGTCGCGCATGTTCGGCGGCAAATACCTGCTCGATCCGAGCTGCAAGGAATGGGAGCTGGCGAGCCTTTTCGTCAGGCTGTTCCGCTCGCTCGACTCGATCGTGGGCTCGGACGAGAAGGCGCGCCAATGGCTGCGCAGCAGGAATCTCGCCCTCGGCGAGCGGCCCATGGACCTCATTCCGAAGGCCGAAGGCCTGATCCGTGTCCTCCATTACCTGGACGCCGCGCGCGGTCGCATCTGAGGCCAGGCCCTGCGAGCGCGCGCTCTGGCGCGCGGTCGAGGCCCAGCACATCGCCTCGACCACCCGGCTGGTGGACGATCTCGGGGAGCAGGTGCTGCTCGAGGACATCCTCGAGCAATCGAAACCGGCGCTGCCCGAAGAAGCGCGCGGTCTTCACTATCTGCTCTCGACACCCTTTCGCTATCCGCCGCTCGCGCGCGGTTCGCGCTTTCGCTCCGCGGCCGACCCGGGCGTGTTCTATGGCGCCCGCGAGCAGCGCACGGCGTGCGCGGAGCTGGGGTACTGGCGCTGGCGCTTCCTCATGGACAGCCCCGGGCTGACCGATATCGGCCCGGTGCCGCAGACAGTGTTCCAGGTCAACGCGGGGACCACCGCCGTGGACCTGCGGCGAAAGCCGTTCTCCAGACATGCGCGTCGCTGGACCGATCCGGACCGCTACGACGCCACCCAGCAGCTCGCCCGGGCAGTCCGCGAAGCCCGGGTCGGGTTGATCCTCTACCAGTCGGTGCGCGATCCCGGCA
>DATFMS010000085.1:0-2999 GCA_035266805.1 Burkholderiales bacterium
GAGGGCATCAGCTTCTGCCTTTCGCTGCCGCTCGACTACCCCGGCGGCAGCGCGCTCAATGCGCGCCGCGGCCCGCCGCGCCAGTTCGCCACCCTGCGCGACGGCAAGAAGAACGCCGGCCGGCAGAACTTCTGCTTCCCCCTTTCCGAGGACAACCCCGACCTTAGCGACGTGGTGTGCGACGACCTGGTGCTGCTGACGCTGCAGTACTCGACCCAGTGGGACTCGTTCGCGCACATCGGCAGCAGGTTCGACGCCGACGGCGACGGCAAGGCCGAGATCGTGTTCTACAACGGCTTTCGCGCCGGCGAGCACGTCAAGCCCGCGCCGGAGAACCCCGCCGCGGCCGAGCCGTGGGCCAGGTACGAAGGCGCACGCGCCGACGCGCTCGGGATCCAGAACCTCGCCGAGCACGGCGCGCAGGGATGCGGCGTCATGATCGACCTGCACGCGCACTTCGGCCGCGAGCGCCGCGCGGTGGGCTACGACGAGCTGATGCGGGTGCTCGAGGCCGACAAGGTCGCCATCGAGCGCGGCGACATGGTGTGCCTGTACACCGGCTTCGCCGACGTGATCCTGGAGCTGAACAAGAAGCCCGACCCCAAGCTGCTGCACTCGACCTGCAGCGGGCTGGACGGGCGCGACGACAAGCTGCTCAACTGGATCAGCGATTCGGGCCTGGCCTGCCTGATCGCCGACAACTACGCAGTCGAGATCATCCCGGCCAGCCTGTTCAAGCCGGCGCCGCACGCGATGATGCCGCTGCACGAGCACTGCATCTTCAAGAACGGCATCCACCTGGGCGAGCTGTGGTACCTGACCCGGCTCGCGGGCTGGCTGCGCGAGCACAGGCGCAGCCGCTTCCTGCTCACCGCGCCGCCGCTGCGGCTGCCGGGCGCGGTCGGCTCGCCCGCCGCCGCGACCGCCACGGTCTGAGCGCGTGGACCCGCGCGTCGCGATCGTCACCGGCTCGGCCTCCGGCATCGGCGCGGCCACTGCGCTCGAGCTCGCCGGCCGCGGCTGGCGCGTGGTCGTCAACTATTCCAAGAGCGCCAGGCAGGCCGAGGAAACTGCCGCCCGCTGCGGCGAGGCGATCGCGGTGCGGGCGGACGTTGCCGACGACGCCCAGTGCCGGGCACTGGTGCAGGCGGCGCTCGAGAAGTGGGGCAGGCTCGACGCGCTGGTGAACAACGCCGGCACCACCAAGTTCGTGCCGCACGCCGAGCTCGACGGCCTGTCGGCCGAGGATTTCCAGCGCATCTACGCCACCAACGTGATCGGCCCGTTCCAGATGTGCCGCGCCGCGGCGCCGGCGCTCAAGGCCGCGCGCGGCGCGATCGTCAACGTCTCCTCGCTCGCCTCGCGCGTCGCCACCGGCTCGTCGATCGCCTACGCGGCGTCCAAGGCGGCGCTCAACACCGTCTCGATGACGCTGGCGCGGGTGCTGGCGCCGGAGGTGCGGGTGAACGTCATCGCGCCGGGCTTCGTCGACACGCCGTGGCTGGTCGCGGGCTACGGCGAGGAGCGCTACGCGCGGCTGCGCGAGACTTACACCTCGATCGCGCCGCTCAAATCGGTCACCCAGGCGCAGGACGTGGCGCAGGCCGCGGCCTGGCTGATCGAGGCCGCCGCCCAGGTCACCGGGCAGATTCTCTACGTCGACGCCGGGATGCACGTGGCGCCGCCGCGCAAGGTCTGAGCCGGGCATGAACCGCAGCGAGACCTGCGATGTCGTGATCGTCGGCGCCGGATCGGCCGGCTGCGTGCTCGCCAACCGGCTCACGCAGGACGGCCGCACGCGGGTGCTGCTGCTCGAAGCCGGCCCGCGCGACACCAATCCGTGGATTCACATTCCGCTCGGCTACGGCAAGCTGTTCACGCGCACCGACGTCAACTGGGCCTACGAGTCCGAGCCCGAGCCGACGCTCAACGGCAGGCGCGTGTTCACCCCGCGCGGCAAGGTGCTGGGCGGGTCGTCGTCGATCAACGGCCTGGTCTACATCCGCGGCCAGCGCGAGGACTTCGACGGCTGGGGCGTGCCCGGCTGGGACTTCGACGCCCTGCTGCCGTATTTCAAGAAGTCCGAGGATCAGAGCCGCGGCGCCGACGCCTGGCACGGCGCCGGCGGCCCGCTCGCGGTCAGCGACCTGCCCGACAAGCACGAGCTGTGCGACGCTTTCATCGCCTCTGCGGAGGCGCTCGGCCTGCCGCGCAACGACGACTTCAACGGCGCGGCGCAGGACGGCACCGGCTACTACCAGGCCACCACCCGCAACGGGCGGCGCTCGAGCGCCGCGACCGGCTACCTGCGCCCTGCGGCGAAGCGCCCCAACCTGCGCACCGAGGTCAACGCGCTCGCCACCAGGGTGCTGTTCGAGGGCCGGCGCGCGGTCGGGGTCGAATACCTGAAGGGCGGCCGCAGGTACACGGTGCGCGCCGCGCGCGAGGTGATCCTTTCCGGGGGCACGTTCAACTCGCCGCAGCTGCTGCAGCTCTCGGGCATCGGCCCGCGCGCGCTGCTCGACAGCCTGGGCATCGCGCCCGTGGTCGACTCGCCGGGCGTGGGAGAGGCGCTGCAGGACCACTTCTACGCGCGCACCTTCTGGCGCTGCAACCGGCCGATCACGCTCAACGACGACATGGCGAGCCTGTGGCGCCAGCTCGGCATCGGGCTGCGCTACCTGCTGCAGCGGCGCGGGCCGCTGACGGTGAGCGCCGGCTACGCCGCGGCCTTCGTTCGCACCCGCCCCGAGCTCACGCGGCCCGACGCCCAGCTCTACTTCATCAACTTCTCCACCGCCAAGCGCGGCGGCATGCTGCACCCGTTCTCGGGCTTCACCTGCTCCGTTTCGCAGCTGCAGGCCGAGTCGCGCGGCTGGGTGCGGATCCGCTCGGCCGATCCCAACACGCCGCCGGCCATCCAGTACAACTTTCTCGCCACCGAGAACGACCGCCGCGTGATGGTCGAGGGCCTGAAGTTCGCGCGCCGGCTGGTGAAT
>DATFMS010000086.1:0-6761 GCA_035266805.1 Burkholderiales bacterium
GCGGCAATTTCGGCGCGCCCTGGCTGCTTTCGCTGCTGCAGCAGTTCGCTGTCGCGCACCTGCGGGTCGAGGGCCTGCTCGCCAGGCGCGATCATGCCGCGCTGACGAGCGCGCCGGTGTTCGGTCTCATCAGTGGCCGCGTCGCCGGCCCGGAATTCGAGCTCAAGGCCGGCCAGCTGCTCGAGCGCTTGTACCTCGTGGCGACCGGGCTCGGCCTGTGCCTGCAGCCGGTAAGCCAGCTGCTCGAGGCGGAAAAAGCGAAGACCAAGTTCGCCCGCCTGTTCGGCGCGGGCGGGGTGCCGCTGCTGCCGTTCCGCCTCGGCTACGGCGACCCGCCGCCGCAGCCGACGCCGCGGCGCGCCCTCGACGACGTGCTCGGCTGACTCATTTCTTCTCCTGCAGCGCCGCGGCGCGCGCCGCGAAGGCCTCCAGGTCTAGGTCCAGCTTGAGGCCGGGCGGCGTTTCCGGTTGCGGTTCCTGTGTCAGCGCCGCACGCGGCGCGGGCGGGGGCGCGCCGCCGGCGCCGAACTTTCCGATTGCGATCCCCGCCGCGAGCGCCGCCAGCAGCGCCGCCGCGAGCAGCGCCGCCGCAAGCGCGAGCGGCCCGCCGCGCGGCGCCACGCGCCGCGCCAGCTGCGAGCCCGGACCGCCGTGGCGCGGCGCGTCGCTGTCCAACGACGCCAGCGCGGCATTGGCCTCCTCCTCGGTGCGCGCCTGTTCTGCGCGCCTGAGCTCAAGCTCGGTGACCATGCGCTCGCGCGCGATTCGACCCGCTTCGGCCGCGGCATCCATGCGCGCCTGCGCCGCCCGCTGCGCTTCGCGCTCGGCCGCCAGCCGTGCTTGCGCCGATTCCAGCGCCCGCGCTTCGGCTCCCGCGCGCGTGCGCGCCTGCCGCATCGCTTCTTCCTCCAGCGCGCGCTGCTCCTCCGCCAGCGCCTTACCGAGGCGGTCGGACGCGATGCGCGACTCGGCCTCGGCGTGCGCCATGCGGTCAAGCTCCGCCTGCTTGAGATTGTCGAGAATCTTGCTCATCGGCCCGCCCTGCGTGCGCCGCAAGCATAGCTCAGCCTCCGGCGCCGATGCACCATAATCCGCCCGATGACCTCGATCCTCAGCCCCGAGCTGGTCAACGGCCCGTTCGGCGATCCGACACTCTTCCTCGACTTCCGCTTCGAGCGCCGCGCGCTGCTTTTCGATCTCGGCGACCTGGCCGCCCTCGCGCCGCGCAAGATCCTGCGCCTCAGCGATGTTTTCGTTTCGCACGCGCACATGGACCACTTCGCGGGCTTCGACCGGCTGCTGCGCCTGTGCCTCGGCCGCGAAACCGCGGTCAGGCTTTACGGCCCGTCCGGATTCATCGAGCGCGTCGAGCACAAGCTGGCGGGCTACATCTGGAACCTGGTGCAGAACTACGCCACCGACTTCACCCTGGTCGCCCACGAGCTCGACGGCGAGCAGCTGCGCGCCGCGCGCTTTCGTTGCCACGGCCGCTTCCGGCGCGAGCCGCTGCCGCAGCGGGCGGCGCCGCAGGGCGTGCTGCTCGACGAGCCCGGCTTCCGCGTGCGCGCGGCAGTGCTCGAGCACGACGTCGAGTGCCTGGGCTTCGCCTTCGAGGAGAAGGTCCACGTCAACGTGTGGAAGAACCGCCTGCTCGAGATGGGGCTGCAGGCCGGACCCTGGCTGAACGAGCTCAAGCGCGCGGTGGCCGAGGACGCTCCCGACGACACGCCGGTGCTCGCGCACTGGCGCGACGACGCCGGCGAGCACCAGCGCCGGCATTCCCTCGGCGAGCTGAAGGCGCGGGTGCTGCGCCTGGTGCCGGGGCAGAAGCTCTGCTACGTCACCGACGTGGTCTACGGCGAGCACAACGCGCGCCGCATCGCGTCGCTCGCGTCCGGCGCCGACGTGCTGTTCATCGAATGCGTGTTCCTGCAGCAGGACGCCGAGCACGCCGCGCGAAAGTTCCACCTCACCGCGCGCCAGGCCGGCCTGCTCGCGCGCGCGGCGGGCGCGAAGCTGGTGGAGCCGTTCCACTTTTCGCCGCGCTACACCGAGCGCGAAGCCGAGCTGCGCGCCGAGCTCGAGCAGGCGCGCGGCGGCGGCTAGCGACCGTTACATCCTCGGCTCGCCCGGATGGGCGTGCGTCTTCTCGTACACCTCCTGGCACTTGATGCAGCGCAACGCCGTCGGATAGGCGCGCAGCCGCTCGAGGCCGATGTCGCCGCCGCACTCGGCGCAGCTGCCGTAGCTGCCGTCGGCGATGCGCGCGAGCGCGGCGTCGAGCTCGCGCACCGTGCGCATGTCGCGCGCCACCTCGGCGTTGTCCAGGCCCGAAAGGAGGTCGGCGATCGCCTCGTCGCCCAGGTCGGTCACCGAGCCCGCCACATCGGCGTAGCTCTCGTCGCGCGCGCGCGCCACGTCCTCCAACAGCTCGACGACCAGCTGCTGCCGCTGCTGCTTCAGCAGGCGCTCGAATTCGTCGAGCTGTTTGCCGGTCAGGGCCATCTGTGGTCTCCAGCGCTCAGGTTCATCCCGATTAGGCGCGGCGCCGCGGCGGCGGCCCTTGATCAAGGTCAAACGGCCGCCGCAGGAATGGAAAATCATGGTGCTGCAGGCGACGATCAACGTTAGCAGGCCAACCTGACATGGTCAAAGCCAAGCGCAAGCGGCGCCGCGCGAAGGCGCCCGCCAAGCCGTCGCAGCCCGGGCCGGACGAGGGGCGGCGCGCGCCGGAGGAGAACGGCTCGGTCCAGGATCCGCTCGAGGACTGGCCGGACGACGACGAGGATCGCTGGCTGCGCGAGCGCGGCGGCGTCGACATCGAGAAACCGGAAGAATAGACCAGCCCAGGAGCAACCCATGCCACCCAAGATCCCGCAAGTCGGCGCCCCGGATCCCGAGCGCAGGACCTCGCCGATCCTCGATGTCGACGACGAAGAAATCGATCCCGAGCTCGAGCTTGAAACCGGCGTGTGCTACTTCAACGACCTCGCCTACCCGCTCGGCGCGTACGTGCTGAGCGGCAGCGAGCTGCTGCACTGCGAGGAGCGCGGGGTGTGGGTGCGCAAGGGCGAGATCCGGACCGACTAGCCCTGCAGCTCCTGCAGCGTGCGAAGGTAGCCGATCACGTCCTCGCGGCTCAGCATGCCGAGCACGCGGCGGCCGGCCGTCACCGGAAGCTGGTTGACGCCGTCGCGGTCCATCAGCTGAAGCGCCGCCACGAGCCCGGTGTCGGGCCCTACGCATTGCGATTGCTCGAGCGGCAGCATGATCCGGTCGACGGTTGCGGTGGCCCACTCGGCGCGCGGCACCCGCTTCACCTGGTGCACGGTGACCAGGCCGAGGATGCGCCCGCCGCGGTCGACGAGAAAGCAGCGCTCGCCCCGCTCCAGCACGTGCTCGTCGACCAGCCGCTGCAGCGTGAGGTGAGCCGCGACCGTCGGGCAACGCCCGCCCATCGCCTGCGACACCGTATGTCCCGCGAGCAGCCCCTGGTAGGCGGCCTGCATCAGCTGCGCGCTCGCGGCGCTGTGCAGGAACCAGCCGATGAACGCGATCCAAAGGCCGCCTAGATTGCCGCCGAGGATTTCCCAGACTCCGAGCAGGATGAACCCGAGGCCGAAGCCCCGGCCGGCGTTGGCGGCGAAGACCGTGGCGCGCCTCAGATTGCGCGTGAACGCCCATACCGCGGCGCGCAGCACCCGCCCGCCGTCGAGCGGATAGCCGGGAATCAGGTTGAACAGCGCGACCGCGAGGTTCATGTAGGCGAGGTAGCGTGCCATCCCGAGCAGCGGCGGCAGCGCTTCGAGCAGAGGCTGCGCGGCGTAGAACAGCAGCGCCAGCGCCAGGCTCACGATCGGCCCCGCGATCGCAATGCGAAACTCGGCCTTCGCGCTGGGAGGCTCGCCGGCGATCTGGGCGACGCCACCGAACACGAACAGCGTGATGCTGCGCACCGGCACCTTGTAGCGCAGCGCCACCACCGAGTGTCCGAGCTCGTGCAGCAGCAGGCTGGCGAAGAACGCGACGGCCGTAACGACGCCCATCAGCCAGTACAGCGCGGGCGGCCAGCCGGCGAACTCGGCCGGAAAGTAGCTGCCTCCGAGCATCCAGGCGAGCAGGCCGAGGATCAAGAACCACGAATAATCCAGCCGGATGGGGATGCCGAAAACCTTGCCCAGCGGAACGCCTTGTTGGATGATCGGACCCTCCAGGTCAGCATGCTTGCCGTCGATCTTCGCCGATGACACGGCAGGCGGTTTGACCGCGATCAAGGCCGCGCCCGGCGGAACACATAGAGACTGGCCAGACCGAAGAAGAATTCCCGACTCCAGTGAAATCCGACCCCGCCCTCAGCCAGAAGAGTTACCGCAAGCTGGCGCCGCTTTACCGCAGCCTCGCGCCGCTGTACGACCTCATCTTCGGTGCGAGCCTGGCACCCGGTCGCCGCGCCGCGCTCGCGGCGCTCGACTGCCGCCCGGGCGAGCGGGTGCTCGAGGTGTGCGTCGGCACGGGGATGTCGCTGCCGCTCTATCCGCCGCAGGTGCGCGTAACCGGCATCGACGCGTCGCGCGAGATGCTCGCCAGAGCCGCCGCGCGCGTGGCAGCGCGGCGCCTGACGCAGGTCGAATCGCTGGTGCAGATGGACGCCGAGCGGCTGGCCTTTGCGGACGGCAGCTTCGACAAGGTGGCACTGATGTTCGCGCTTTCCGGACTGCCGGACCCGGTGCGCGCGGTGAACGAGATTCGCCGTGTTTGCCGCCCCGGCGGCAAGATCGTGATCGTGCAGCACTTTCGCAACTCCAGCGTTCTGCTGCGCCTGTGCGAGGTGTTTCTGGCACCCACGTACTGGCTGATGCGCTACCGCGCCGACATGAACCTGGAGCGCTTCGTCGCCTCGGCGAACCTGGACGTGGTCGAGACGCAGCGCGCCAACCTGTTCGGTTACGCGACGCTGCTCGCCTGCGTCAACCGCGCCCCGCCCGCGGCAGCCGCGCTTGATCCCGGTCAAACGGTTCGGTCCGCGCGGGTAGCAACATTCAAGACATGACGATCAGACCATCCATCCCGCTTCGAATAGCGAAGCGGGAGCGGCGTGAAGCTTGACACCAGCGCGCTTCAAGTGCCCTCGCCCGGCTCGCTGCCGCTCGAGATCGTCGAGCGCAAGGGCCTCGGCCATCCCGACACGATCTGCGACGCGCTGGCGGAGAACCTGAGCCGCGCGCTGTCGCGCGTTTATCTCGAGCGCTTCGGCGCGATCCTGCACCACAACGTCGACAAGGCCCTGCTGTGCGGCGGCGCGGCGCGGCCGGCGTTCGGCGGCGGCGAGGTCACCGAGCCGATCGAGATCTACCTCGCCGGGCGCGCGACCGCGCAGTTCCGGGGCGCGACGATCCCCGTGCACGAGATCGCGGTCGAGGAAAGCCGCCGCTGGCTGCGCGAGAACCTGCGCCACCTGGACGCCGAGCGCCAGGTGCGGATAAATCCGCGCATTCGCCCGACCTCGCCGGACCTCGCTGCGCTGTTCCTGCGCCAGCGTGAGGCCGGCGCGCCGCTCGCCAACGATACCTCGTTCGGGGTCGGCTTCGCGCCGCTCGACGCGCTCGAGCGCGCGGTGCTGGCCGTTGAGCGCGCTCTCAACTCGCCCGCGATCAAAGCCACGCAACCCGAGGTCGGCGAGGACATCAAGGTCATGGGCGTGCGTAGCCGCGGCGACGTTGCGCTCACCGTCGCCTGCGCGCTGGTCGGACGGCACGTCGCCGGCCTCGACGAATACCGGGCGAAGAAGGCACGCATCCGCGCAATCGCGGCCGAGGCAGCGGGCGCCGGAGCCGAGATCGCGGTCAACACCGCCGACGGCGACACCGCCGACAGCGTGTACCTGACGGTGACCGGTCTTTCGGCCGAGGCCGGCGACGACGGTCAGGTCGGCCGCGGCAACCGCGTCAACGGGCTGATCACGCCTTACCGCCCGATGAGCCTTGAAGCCGCGGCAGGCAAGAACCCCGTGAGCCACGTCGGCAAGCTGTACAACCTGCTCGCCAATCGCATTGCGCGCGCGCTGGTGGCGGAGATCGCCGGCGTACAGGAGGCCTATTGCTACCTGGTGAGCCGCATCGGCCAGCCGATCACCGAGCCGCAGCTGATCGACCTCAAGCTGCGGCTCGAGGATCCGGCCGCGCTCGCGGCGCTGCGGCCGCGCGTCGAAGACATGGCGCGCTCACAGCTCGCCGGGGCGACGACTCTGTGGCGCGAGCTGCTGGAGGGGCCGCCGCAAGTATGGTAGCTCCTACGCGGCAGGCGCCCGCACGAGCATGACGGGAACCGGGGCCGTTCGCACGATCAGGTCCGCCGCGGGTGCCGCCTGCGCTTCGAGCAGCACGCCGGTGCACTTCAGGCCGTGCCTTCGCACCAGCGCCTCGGCGCTGCGCAGCACCTGGCGCCCCCGTTTTCTCAGCTCGAGCATCAGGTTCACCATGTAGGGCCCCACCTCCGCGCCGCTCACCAGTACGGTGTGCTCATCCACCACGTGCACCAGCTGCAGGCCGGCCTTCTGCCCCTTGGCCAGCCTGATTGCCTCGCGCAGGCCGCGATTGGAGGCGCGGCTTCCGTCCACTGGAACGAGAATGCGTTTGTAGGTCATGGTGCCTTCTCCTTTCCGACATGCCGGCGCCGTCACCGCACGCCGGCTTGACTTGCATCAAAGGGCCGTACGAGCGCGCGCCAACAATATCGTCACAGCCGGTTCCGAACGCAGAGAG
>DATFMS010000087.1:0-15388 GCA_035266805.1 Burkholderiales bacterium
TGGCGAAAGGCGCTGCGATGGTGTCGAGGCCGCGCGGCGCGCGCCCCATCACCGCCAGATCGACGCTGTTGTCCGACAGTTCGCGCACCAGCGCCTCGCGGTTGTTTACCGTCAGCCGCACCTTGACCTCGGGGTGGCTGCGCCGGAACTCGGCCAGCAGCTTGGGCACGAAGTATTTCGCCGTGCTGGTGACCGCGATATGAAGCTCGCCGCCGCCTGCGCCCTTGAGCGCATTGAGCGACTCCTCGGCCTCGCGCAGCTGCCGCAGCACGATGCGGCTGTGGCGCAGCAGTTCCTCGCCGGCGCGCGTCAGGTGCATGCGGCGCCCCATCTGTTCGAACAGCGGCAGGCCGACGTGCTGCTCGAGCTGCTTGAGCTGGATCGACACCGCGGGCTGAGTGAGATGCATTTCGCGCGCGGCGCGGCCGAAATGCAGCTGGCGCGCGGCCGCCTCGAAAATGCGCAGCTGCCTGAGGGTGAGGTGGTGCATGGCGTTTCGAATGTCTTATTGGTTCAATTAGAACATTTAAGTAGTCCTTATCACAACGGCGCGCTACCTTGGCCGCAGACGGACAGACGGACAGACGGACAGACGGAGGACGTGGCAATGGGCAAAATGGACCGAGCCGCCCCGCAGGTGAGCGAGCGCTACCGCGCCGGGGTGATGAAGTACGCGCAGATGGGTTATTGGGACGGCGACTATGTGCCCAATGACACCGACGTGATCGCGCTGTTCCGCATCACGCCGCAGGAAGGGGTCGATCCGGAGGAGGCCGCCGCCGCGGTGGCGGGCGAATCCTCGACCGCGACCTGGACCGTGGTCTGGACCGACCGCCTCACCGCCTGCGACCGCTACCGCGCCAAGGCCTACCGCGTCGATCCCGTACCCGGCACCACCGGGCAGTACTTCGCCTATATCGCGTACGACCTTTCGCTGTTCGAGTCCGGGTCGATCGCCAACCTCACGGCGTCGATCATCGGCAACGTATTCGGCTTCAAGCCGCTCAAGGCGCTGCGCCTGGAGGACATGCGCCTGCCGGTGGCCTACGTGAAGACCTTCGACGGGCCGCCGACCGGCATCGTGGTCGAGCGCGAGCGGCTGGACAAGTTCGGCCGCCCGCTGCTCGGCGCGACCGTCAAGCCGAAGCTCGGGCTGTCGGGCAAGAACTACGGTCGCGTAGTCTACGAGGCGCTCAAAGGTGGCCTCGACTTCACCAAGGACGACGAGAACACCAACTCCCAGCCGTTCATGCACTGGCGCGATCGCTTCCTGTACTGCATGGAGGCGGTGAACCGCGCCCAGGCAGCCACCGGCGAGGTGAAGGGCACCTACCTCAACGTCACCGCCGGGACCATGGAGGACATGTACGAGCGCGCCGAGTTCGCCAAGGAGCTCGGCAGCGCCATCGTCATGATCGACCTGGTGATCGGCTACACCGCGATCCAGTCGATGTCGAAGTGGGCGCGCCGCAACGACATGATCCTGCACCTGCACCGCGCCGGGCATTCGACCTACACCCGGCAGAAGAGCCACGGCGTGTCGTTCCGCGTGATTTCCAAGTGGATGCGCCTCGCGGGCGTGGATCACATTCACGCCGGCACCGTGGTCGGCAAGCTCGAGGGCGATCCCAACTCGGTGCAGGGCTTCTACAACGTGCTGCGCGAGGAGCACAATCCGGTCGACCTGCAGCGCGGACTGTTCTTCGAGCAGGACTGGGCCGGCCTGCGCAAAGTGATGCCGGTCGCCTCGGGCGGCATCCATGCCGGGCAGATGCACCAGCTGCTGCACTACCTGGGGGAAGATGTGGTGCTGCAGTTCGGCGGCGGCACCATTGGCCACCCGATGGGCGTCGCTGCGGGGGCCACCGCCAACCGCGTCGCGCTCGAAGCGATGGTGCTGGCGAGGAACGAAGGGCACGACATCTGGAACGAGGGGCCGCAGATCCTCGAGCAGGCCGCGCGCGGCTGCACCCCGCTCAAGGCCGCGCTCGATACCTGGAAGGACGTGACCTTCGACTACGCTTCGACCGACACGCCCGATTTCGTCCCCACCGCGACCCCCGCCTGAGCCGGAGACATGCCATGAGATTGACCCAAGGCACCTTTTCTTTCCTTCCGGATCTCAGCGATGCGCAGATCCGGGCCCAGATCGAGTACTGTCTCGGCCGCGGCTGGGCGGTTTCGGTCGAATACACCGACGACCCGCACCCGCGCAACGCCTATTGGGAGATGTATGGCATGCCGATGTTCGACCTCAAGGACGCTGCCGGCGTGATGGCCGAGGTCGACGCCTGCCGCAAGACCTTTGCGCGCCACTACGTGAAGGTGAACGCGTTCGACGCTACCCACGGCTGGGAGTCGCTGCGCCTGTCGTTCATCGTCAACCGGCCGCCGAACGAGCCGGGCTTCGCCCTCGAGCGCCAGGAGGGCGTCGGCCGCATGCAGCACTATGCGCTGCGCAGCTATGCCGCGGGGCGTCCGGAGGGAGAGCGCTACTGATGTCGGCGCCCGAGAGCCTGCCGCTCGACCTGGAGCAGCTGTACCGCGACTCGAACGTCGCGGGCGCGCTCGAGGCGCTCGAGCGCGAGCTCATCGGGCTCGTGCCGGTGAAGACGCGCGTGCGCGAGATCGCGGCCCTGCTGGTGGTCGACAAGCTGCGCCGCTCGGTGGGGCTCGAGGCGGGCGCGCCGTCGCTGCACATGAGCTTCACCGGCAACCCGGGCACCGGCAAGACCACGGTGGCCCTGCGCATGGCGCAGATCCTGCACGCGCTCGGCTATTCGCGCAAAGGGCACCTGGTCGCGGTGACCCGCGACGACCTGGTCGGGCAGTACATCGGCCACACCGCGCCCAAGACCAAGGAAGTGCTCAAGCGGGCGATGGGCGGCGTGCTGTTCATCGACGAGGCCTACTACCTGTATCGGCCCGAGAACGAGCGCGACTACGGCCAGGAGGCGATCGAGATCCTGCTGCAGGTGATGGAGAACCAGCGCGAGGACCTGGTCGTCATTCTCGCCGGCTACAAGGACCGCATGGACCGGTTCTTCTCCTCCAACCCGGGCATGGCCTCGCGCGTCGCGCACCATATCGATTTTCCTGACTACGACGAGGGCGAGCTGCTCGCGATCGCCCGGCTGATGCTGGAGAACATGAAATACCGGCTCGACGCCGGCGGCGAGGCGGCGCTGCGCGAGTACATCGCGCTGAGGAAGACGCAGCCGCACTTCGCCAACGCGCGCTCGATCCGCAACGCTCTCGACCGCGCGCGCCTGCGCCAGGCCAAGAGGCTGTTCGAGCAGCGCGGCACGCCGCTCACGCGCGAGGCATTGATGACCATCACGGCCGCGGACATCCGCGCCAGCCGCGTGTTCGAGGACAAGGAGAAAATTGCATGACGCTGCAGGCGCTGATCTTCGACGTCGATGGCACGATCGCGGACACCGAAGAGGTGCATCGCCAGGCGTTCAATGCCACTTTCCTCGCCATGGACCTGGGCTGGAACTGGGGCGAGCCCGAATACATGGAGCTGCTCAGGGTCTCGGGCGGGCCGGAGCGGATCGCGCACCATATTTCGCGGCTCAGGCTGAGTGCCGACGAAAAGCGGCGCCTTGCGGGCCTGGTGCCGGCGATCCATCGCGAGAAGACCCGCCTGTATTACGAGCTGATCAGCGACGGCCGCGCCGCCGCGCGGCCCGGGGTGATGCGCCTCGTGAACGAGGCGCGCGAAGCGGGCCTGAAGCTCGCCCTCGCTGCCACCAGCACCACCGCGAACGTGGAGGCGCTGGTGACCGCCGTGCTCGGCGCCAAGGCGCTGGGCTGGTTCGGCGCCGTCGCGAGCGCCGACGAGGTGGCACAGAAGAAACCCGCACCGGACCTGTATCGCAGGATCATCGGTACGCTGCGCGTGCCCGCGGACGCCTGCGTTGCCATCGAGGACTCGGCCAACGGAGTGCTCGCCGCCAAGGCGGCCGGGCTGTACACGATCGCGACGCCTTCACGCTGGACCGCAACGCAGGATTTTTCACCGGCCGATCTGGTGCAGACGAGCCTCGACGAGCCGCCGCTCGGGTTGGCGCGGATCGCGGCGCTGCACGCCGCGCGCGCCACCCGCGCCGCCTAGGGGGCACGATGCGGCAGGAAAAGACCATCACTGAGTTCATCATCGGCGAGCAGCGCAGATCGCCCGGCGCGAGCGGTGGCTTCACCGCGCTGCTGAACGACATCCGGCTGGCTTGCAAGCGCATCGCCTACCTGGTGGGCAAGGGCGCGCTGGCCGACGTTCCGGCGGATGCGATGCGCAAGGTCTCCAACGAGACCTTCCTGCGCACCAACGAGTGGGGCGGTCACCTTGCGGCGATGGCCTCCGGGGCCGATCCGGCGCCGCACCCGATTCCGGACAAGTACCCGCGCGGGCACTACCTGCTGGTGTTCGATCCGTTGTGCGGCGGGCCGGCGCTCGACGTCAACGCGGTGGCGGGCAGCCTGTTCTCGGTGCTGCGCGCGCCGAACGAGGCAACGGGGACGGAGAGCGACTTTCTGCAGCCCGGCTCGGCGCAGGTTTGCTCCGGCTATGCAATCTACGGCCCGACCACCATGCTGGTGCTCGCGCTGGAAGGCGGCGTCAACGGCTTCACCCTCGATCGCGAGATCGGCGAGTTCATGCTGACGCATCCCTCGCTGCGCGTTGCCGAGGACAGCGTGGAGTTCGCAATCGACAACTCGGGGGCGCGCCTGTGGGAGCCGGCAGTCAAGCGCTACGTCGACGAATGCCTCGCCGGCGCGGCTGGCCCGCGCGGGCGCGACTTCACCATGCGCTGGGCCGCGTCGCTGGTCGCCGACACGCACCGCATCCTGATGCGCGGTGGCGTGTTCCTGTGCCCGCGCACCACGTCGGAGGGCCGACGCGAAGGCCGTCACGAGCTGTTGTTCGAGGCCAACCCGCTCGGCTACCTGATCGAGCGCGCCGGTGGGCGCGCGAGTTCCGGCGACGGCCCGCTGCTCGACGCCGCGCCGCACGCGCTGCACCAGCGCAGCCCGCTCATTTTCGGCTCGCGCAACGAGGTCGAGCGCCTCGAGCAGTATCACCGCGACTACAACCAGCGCGATTACGACGCGCCCCTGTTCGGCACGCGCGGACTGTTCCGCGCGCCGGCCGAGCTCTGAAAGGACGCAGCATGTCGGCCAAGCACCCGGTCATCGCGATCACCGGCTCGTCCGGCGCCGGCACCACCTCGGTGTCGAAGACCTTCGAGCAGATCTTCTACCGCGAAAGCGTCAAGGCGGCGTTCGTCGAGGGCGACGCCTTCCATCGCTACGACCGCGAGCAGATGAAGACCAGGATGGCGGAGGAGCTCGCCCGCGGCAGCCACCACTTCAGCCACTTCGGCCCCGAGGCCAACCTGTTCGCCGAGCTGGAGCAGCTGTTCCGCGACTACGCGGCGAGTGGCGGCGGGCGCACGCGCAAGTACCTGCACAACGACGCCGAAGCCGCGCCCTACAAGCAGAAGCCCGGCACTTTCACGCCCTGGGAGGACCTGCCGGCGGGCACCGACATGCTGTTCTATGAGGGGCTGCACGGCGGTGTGGCGCACGGCAAGGTGGATGTCGCCTCGCACGTCGACCTGTTGATCGGCGTGGTGCCGGTGATCAACCTGGAATGGATCCAGAAGTTGCACCGCGACCGCGCGACGCGCGGCTACTCGACCGAGGCGGTGACCGACACGATCCTGCGGCGCATGAACGACTACGTCAACTACATCACGCCGCAGTTCGCCCGCACCCACATCAATTTCCAGCGCGTGCCGGTGGTCGACACCTCGAACCCGTTCATCGCCCGTCACATCCCGAGCGCGGACGAGAGCCTGCTGGTGATCCGCTTCGCCAACCCGCGCGGCATCGACTTTCCCTACCTGCTGTCGATGCTGCACGACTCTTTCATGTCGCGCCCGAACACCATCGTCTGTCCGGGCGGCAAGATCGACCTCGCCATGCAGCTCATCTTCACGCCGATGATCTGGCGGCTGATGGACCGGCGCAGGCAGGCGCTCGAGCGCTAGGACACCGCATTTCACTCATCGAGGGGGAGACATGGCATTCATTTCGCTGCGCCAGCTGCTGGACCACGCCGCGGAGCACCGCTACGGCGTGCCGGCGTTCAACATCAACAACCTGGAGCAGATCCAGGCCATCATGCAGGCGGCCGACGAAACGTCGAGCCCGGTGATCCTGCAAGCCTCGGCGGGCGCGCGCAAGTACGCCGGCGAAGCCTTCCTGCGCAAGATGGTCGAGGCGGCGGTCGAGTCCTACCCTCACATTCCGGTGGTGCTGCACCAGGACCACGGTGCGAGCCCGGCGGTGTGCCAGGCCGCGATCCGCTCGGGCTTCACCAGCGTGATGATGGACGGCTCGCTGCTCGAGGACATGAAGACGCCGGCGGACTACGAGTACAACGTCGAGGTCACGCGGCGCGCGGTCGACATGGCGCACGCGGTTGGGGTCTCGGTCGAGGGCGAGCTGGGCTGCCTGGGCTCGCTCGAGACCGGCACCGCGGGCAAGGAGGACGGCGTCGGAGCCGAAGGCCATCTCGCGCGCGAGCAGCTGCTGACCGACCCGGAGCAGGCGGCGGACTTCGTGCAGCGCACCGGCGTCGACGCGCTCGCGGTGGCGATCGGCACCTCGCACGGCGCCTACAAGTTCACCAAGAAGCCCACCGGCGACGTGCTGGCGATCGACCGAATACGCGAAATCCATGCTCGCATCCCGGACACGCACCTGGTGATGCACGGCTCGTCCAGCGTGCCGCAGGAATGGCTGGACGTAATCCGCCGCAACGGCGGCGAGATCGCGCAGACCTACGGCGTTCCGGTCGAGGCGATCCTGCAGGGCATCAAACACGGCGTGCGCAAGATCAACATCGACACCGACATCAGGCTGGCGATGACCGGCGCGATGCGCCGCGCCATGGCCGAGGACCCGGCGGAGTTCGATCCGCGCAAGTTTCTCAAGGCCGCGACGGCGGCCGCGCGGGCGCTGTGCAAGGAGCGTTTCGAGGCCTTCGGCTGCGCCGGGCAGGCGCCGCACATCAGGCCCGAGCCGCTCGAGCGCATGGCGCAGCGCTATTTTTCGACTCAGGCGCTGACGCGCGCGGCCTGACAAATTACAATCACGCCATGAACACCTCGACCACGGCGGCCGTGGCCGCCTCCCCTGCTTCATCCCAACAGACCCTGCAGCGAGACATGGCAAACGCGTTGCGAGCGCTCGCCATGGACGCGGTGCAGGCCGCCAACTCCGGCCACCCCGGCATGCCGATGGGCATGGCGGAGATCGCGCTGGCGCTGTGGAGCCGGCACCTCGAGCACAATCCCGCCGACCCGCACTGGGCGGACCGCGACCGCTTCATGCTCTCGAACGGCCACGGCTCGATGCTGCTCTACGGATTGCTGCACCTCACCGGCTACGAGCTGCCGATCGACGAGCTGAAGCGCTTCCGCCAGCTCGGCTCCAAGACGCCGGGGCACCCGGAATACGGCTGCGCGCCGGGCGTCGAAACCACCACCGGGCCGTTGGGCCAGGGCGTCGCCAACGGCATCGGGATGGCGATCGCCGAGCGAGTGCTCGCCGACCACTTCAATCGACCGGGCTTCGACGTCGTCGATCACCGCACTTACGTGTTCATGGGCGACGGCTGCATGATGGAAGGCGTTTCCCACGAAGCCTGCGCGCTTGCCGGCACCCTCGGGCTGGGCAAGCTGATCGTCTTCTACGACGATAACGGCATTTCGATCGACTCGGAAAAGGGGCAGATCCGGCAGTGGTACACCGACGACGTGCCCAAGCGCTTCACCGCTTACGGCTGGCAGGTGATCCCGCATGTCGACGGCCACGACGTGGCCGCGGTCGACAAGGCGATCCGCAAGGCGAAGCGGGAGACGTCGCGCCCGACCCTGATCTGCTGCAAGACCGTGATCGGCAAAGGTGCGCCGCACAAGCAGAACACCGGCGCCGCGCACGGCTCGCCGCTTGGCGCGGACGAGGTCGCGGCGACGCGCGTAGAGATCGGCTGGCCCTATCCGCCGTTCGAGATCCCGAAGCACGTGTACGACGCCTGGAACGCGCGCGCCGCCGGCTCCCGCCGGCAGCGGCGCTGGAACAAGCTGTTCGCGGGCTACCAGGCGGCGCATCCCGAGCTGGCGGGCGAGTTCCGCCGCCGCACGGCGGGCGAGTTGCCGATGGATTTCGACGCGCTCGTGGCCAAGCTGGTGCAAGATTGCGACGCGAAGGCCGAAACGATCGCCACCCGCAAGGCCTCGCAAAACCTGCTTGAAGCGCTGCAGCCCGCGTTGCCCGAATTGGTGGGCGGGTCGGCGGACCTCGCCCCGTCGAACCTCACGATCGTCAAGGGCTCCAGGGCGATAGGGCGCACAGGCGGCGGCAACTACCTGTTCTACGGCGTGCGCGAGTTCGGCATGTGCGCCATCATGAACGGCTTGTCGCTGCACGGCGGCCTGGTGCCCTACGGCGGCACTTTCCTCATCTTCTCGGACTACGCGCGCAATGCGCTGCGCATGGCCGCGCTGATCGGCACGCGCGTCATATACGTTTTCACGCACGACTCGATAGGCCTGGGCGAGGACGGGCCGACTCACCAGCCGATCGAGCAGGCCGCGAGCCTGCGCCTGATTCCGAACATGGAGGTCTGGCGTCCCTGCGACACGGTCGAGACCGCGGCCGCCTGGGGTGCCGCGCTCACGCGCAGGAACGGGCCGACGGCGCTGCTGCTTTCGCGGCAGAACCTCGCGTTCGCCAAGCGCGATGCGGCGGCGCTCGACAACATCCGGCGCGGCGGCTACGTACTGTCCGAGGGGGGCGCGGCGCCGCGCGCGGTGATCATCGCCACCGGCTCGGAAGTGGCGCTCGCGCTCGCGGCGCAGAAACAGCTCGCCGAGGACGGCGTCGCCGCGCGCGTGGTATCGATGCCCTCGACGACGGTGTTCGATCGCCAGGACCCGTCGTATCGCGACGCGGTGCTGCCGCGCGGGGTGCCGCGGGTGGCGGTCGAGGCGGGCGTCACGGATTTCTGGCGCAAATACGTCGGGCTCGAGGGTGCGGTGGTCGGCATCGACCGTTTCGGCGAATCAGCGCCGGCCGGGGAACTGTTCAAGCATTTCGGTTTCACAACGGATAAGGTGGTTCAGGCAGCGAAGTCCGTCACCCAGGAGTAGCCATGGCAATCAAGATCGCAATCAACGGCTTCGGCCGCATCGGGCGCAACATCCTGCGCGCGCACTACGAGTACGGCAAGAAGCAGGGCTTGCAGTTCGTAGCTCTCAACGACCTTGGCGACGCCAAGACCAACGCCCACCTGCTCAAGCACGACACCGCGCACGGCCCCTTCCGCGGCAGCGTAGAGGTCGACGGCGATTCGCTGGTGGTCAACGGCGATCGCATCAAGGTGCTGGCCGAAAGGGACCCCGCCAAGCTGCCCTGGAAGGCGCTCGGGGTCGACGTGGTGTTCGAGTGCACCGGCCTCTTTACCAGCAAGGCCAAGACCGGCGCTCACCTGCAGGCGGGGGCGAAGAAAGTGATCATCTCGGCGCCGGGCGACAAGGACGTCGACCGCACCATCGTCATGGGGGTCAATGACAAGGACCTGAAGGCGAGCGACACGGTGATCTCGAACGCCTCGTGCACCACCAACTGCCTGGCGCCGCTGGTCAAGGCGCTGGACGACAGCATCGGCGTGGTGTCGGGCCTGATGACCACGATTCACGCCTACACCAACGACCAGGTGCTGACCGACGTCTACCACAAGGACTTGCGCCGGGCGCGCTCGGCGTCGCAGAACATGATTCCGACCAAGACCGGCGCCGCGGCCGCGGTGGGACTGGTGTTGCCGCACCTGAACGGCAAGCTCGACGGCTTCGCCATCCGCGTGCCGACGATCAACGTCTCGATCGTGGACCTGACCTTCGTTGCCAAGAAGGCGACTACCGTCGAGGAGATCAACGCCGCGGTCAAGCAGGCCTCGCAGGGCGCCCTCAAGGGCATCCTCGAGTACAACACCGAGCCGCTGGTGTCGTCGGACTTCAACCACAATCCGGCCAGCTCGATCTTCGACTCGACCCTGACCAAGGTGACCGGCGGCACGCTGGTGAAGGTCACCTCGTGGTACGACAACGAGTGGGGCTTCAGCAACCGCATGCTAGACGCCGCCGTAGCATTGATGAACGCGAAGTAGGCCATGCGCTTCAAGCGCATGAGCGATCTCGACCTGAGCGGCAAGCGGGTGCTGATCCGCGCCGACCTCAACGTGCCGCTCGACGAGGCAGGAAAAGTGTCGGACGACACGCGCATCCGCGCCTCGCTGCCCGGCATCCGGCGGGCGCTGGAGCAGGGCGCCGCGGTGATGGTGACCTCGCACCTGGGCCGCCCCAAGGAGGGCGAGCTCAGGCCCGAGGACTCGCTTGCGCCGGTGGCGAAGCGTCTCGGCGAGCTGTTGAACAGAGAAGTTCCAGTAGTGAAAGACTGGGTGAACGGCGTTTCGGTGCGCCCCGGCGAGCTGGTCGTGCTGGAGAACTGCCGGGTCAACAAGGGCGAGAAGAAGGACGACGAGGCGCTGGCGAAGAAGATCGCCGCGCTGTGCGACGTGTACGTGAACGACGCCTTCGGCACCGCGCACCGCGCCGAAGCGACCACCCACGGCGTGGCGCGCTTTGCACCCGTGGCCTGCGCCGGGCCGCTGATGGCCGGGGAGCTCGACGCGCTCGGCAAGGCGCTCGCGCATCCGGCGCGGCCGCTGGTCGCGATCGTCGCCGGCTCCAAGGTCTCGACCAAGCTCACCGTCCTCGGCGCGCTGGCGGCGAAGGTCGACCAGCTCGTCGTCGGCGGCGGCATCGCCAACACCTTCCTGCTCGCTTCAGGCGTCAAGATCGGCAAATCGCTCGCCGAGCCGGGCCTGGTGGCCGAGGCAAACAAGATCATGGCGGCGACCAAGGTGCCGCTGCCGGTGGACGTCGTCGTGGCCAAGAGCCTGGACGACGCCAACGCCGTCATCAAGCCCGCGGACGCGGTGGCCGACGACGAGATGATCCTCGACATCGGGCCCAGGAGCGCGCTGGCGCTCGCCGCCGCGCTCGGACAGGCCGGCACCATCGTCTGGAACGGGCCGGTGGGCGTGTTCGAGCGCGAGCCCTTTGCCGGCGGCACGCGCGCCATCGCCAAGGCGATCGCCGAATCGAAGGCGTTCTCGATCGCCGGCGGCGGCGACACGGTGGCCGCGATCAACAAGTTCGGCATCGCCGACCGGATCGGCTACATCTCTACCGCCGGCGGGGCCTTCCTCGAATTCCTCGAGGGCAAGACCCTGCCCGCGGTCGCGGCGCTGGAGGCGCGCGCGGCGGGCTAGGGTCGTCAGGCTCAAGCCCGGGAGCGGGTGTTAGACTGAAGCGATGCTTCGCAGCACCAAGATTGTCGCCACCCTGGGTCCCGCATCGAGCGAACCCGCGGTGCTGGAGAAAATGATTCGCGCCGGGGTCGACGTTGCGCGCCTGAATTTCTCCCACGGCAGCGCCGACGACCATCTCAAGCGCGCCGAGCTGGTGAAGGACATCGCGCGCAAGCTCGGGCGCACGGTCGCGATCATGTGCGACCTGCAGGGACCCAAGATCCGCATCGGCAAGTTCAAGGACGGCAAGGTCACACTCGAGGCCGGTGGGCGCTTCATCCTCGACGCGGGCTGCAAGCTGGGCGACGCCGAGCGCGTCGGCCTGGACTACAAGGAGCTGCCGCGCGACGTCGAGCCGGGCGCGGTGCTGCTGCTCGACGACGGCAAGATCGTGCTCGAGGTGACCGAGGTGCGCGGCGACGAGGTGCACACCATCGCGCGCCACGGCGGGGTGCTGTCGAACAACAAGGGCATCAACCGGCAGGGTGGCGGGCTGACCGCGCCGGCGCTGACACCGAAGGACATGGACGACGTGCGCACCGCAGCCAAGCTGCACGCGGACTATCTCGCGGTTTCGTTCCCGAAGTCCGGCGCCGACATGACCATGGCGGGGGAGCTGCTGCGCGCGGCCGGCGGCAAGGCGATGCTGATTGCCAAGATCGAGCGCGCCGAGGCCGTCACCGAGGCAGCGCTGCTCGACATCATGCACGCCTGCGACGGCATCATGGTCGCGCGCGGCGACCTGGCGGTGGAGGTCGGCGACGCCTCGGTCCCGGCGCTGCAGAAGAAGATGATCCGCCTCGCCCGCGAGCACAACAAGCTCACCATCACCGCCACGCAGATGATGGAGTCGATGATCGACAGCCCGGTGCCGACCCGTGCCGAGGTGTCGGACGTGGCGAACGCGGTGCTCGACGGCACCGACGCCGTGATGCTCTCGGCCGAGTCGGCGAGCGGCAAGTACCCTGTGCAGACGATCGAGGCGATGCACCGCATCTGCCTCGAGGCCGAGGCGACGCAGCCGGTCAACCTCGACCAGGATTTCTTCGACCGCGTGTTCTCGCGCGTCGACCAGTCGATCGCGATGGCGGCGCTGTTCACCGCCTTCCACCTCAAGGTCAAGGCGATCGCCTCGCTCACCGAATCGGGCTCCACCGCGCTGTGGATGTCGCGCCTGAACTGCGGCGTGCCGATCTACGCGCTGACCTCGCAGACCCACACGCGTTACCGCTGCGCCTTGTTCCGCGACGTCTACCCGCTGATCGTGGAGTACGCCGGCCACGACCGCGAGGAGCTGCTGGCCGAGGCGGAGACCGTGCTGGTCGACCAGGGCGTGGTAAAGCAGGGTGATCTGATCGTGCTGACCATCGGCGAGCCGATCGGCAAACCGGGTGGAACGAACACAATGAAGATCGTGCGGGTAGGCGAACATCTCAAAGGCTAAGGAGGGAAACGATGGCTGCAATCACTCCGAACGTGGCAGAGCACGCCAAGCTGCCGCCGATGGCCTCGCGCTTCGTCGACGTCGCGACGCTGCCGTGGCAGAAGACGATCTACGAAGGCGTCGAGGCGAAGACCCTGTTGCTCGAGCGCTCGAGCGGCCTGCTCACGGTGCTGCTGAAGATGGCGCCCGGCGCGAAGCTGCCCGATCACGAGCACGTCCTCATCGAGCAGACCTGGGTGCTCGAGGGCAGCCTCGAGTGCGGAGAAGGCGTGTGCCGCGCCGGGCAGTTCGTCTGGCGTCCCGCCGGCAGTCGCCACCAGGCCTGGGCCGGTGCCGACGGCGGCCTGATGATCGCCATGTTCCAGATTCCGAACCGCTTCTACGAGAAGGACGGGCGCGAGATCGACTTTCTCGGCAACGACTGGAAGAAATCCTGGGGCGAGGCCCACGAGCGGCTCGAAACGACCAAGATATAGCCGATCAAATGGCCGCCAAGAAGCTTCCACCCAAGGCGCCCGCCCGGGAGCACAGCGTTCCCTGGTTCTGGCCCTTCGCCGCCGCGATCGAGCTGGAAGAAGAAGGTATGAAGCTCTACCGGCAGAACCTCGAGTTTCTCGCCGAGGCAGGCGAGCTCGCGGCCCCGCCCGAGCCGAAGTGGGCCACGCCCAACCGCGTCGTGCTCGACCTGGACAGCATGCGCCTGCGCGAATTCGGCGCCTCCGGCGGCGTGCCGGTGCTGGTCGATGCGCCCTACGCCGGCCACAGCTCGTCGATCGCCGATTACGCCAAGGGCCAGAGCCTGGTCGAGACCCTGCTCGCGGCCGGCCTCGGGCGCGTGCTGGCGACCGACTGGAAGCCCGCCACCGCGGATATGCGCGACTTCGACATCGACAAGTATCTGGCCGAGATCAACGTTGCGGTCGACGAGCTGGGCGGCGCCGTGCATCTGGTCGGCCTGTGCCAGGGCGGGTGGATGAGCGCGATGTACGCGGCGCGCTTCCCGCACAAGGTGAAGAGCCTGGTGCTGGCCGGGGCGCCGATCGACACCGACGCCGGCGACGGGCCGATCAAGAAGATCGCGCACAGCCTGCCGATGAGCTTCTACCAGGAGCTGGTGCAGGGCGGCGGCGGACGGATGATGGGCAAGTACATGCTCGCCGGCTGGAAGAGCATGCATCCCGAGCAGCAGTACGTCGACAAGTACCTCAATCTCTATCGGCACATCGAGGACAAGTGCTACATCAAGCGCACCGAGCAGTTCGAGCGCTGGTACGAGAACCCGATCGACCTGCCGGGGCGTTATTACCTGCAGGCGATCCAGCTGCTGTTCAAGGAGAACCGGCTGGCGAAAGGCGAGTTCGTCGCGCTCGGGCGCAAGCTCGACCTGAAGGCCATCGGCGTTCCGCTCTACCTGCTCGCCGGCGAGCAGGACGACATCACCACCAAAGAGCAGGTGTTCAATGCCGCCGCGCTTGTCGGCACCCCCGGTCGCGACGTGGTGAAGAAACTCGTGCCAGGCGGGCACATCGGCCTGTTCATGGGCGCACGCACACTGGCTGAGGCCTGGCCTGGAATCGGCGCCTGGATCGCGGCTCAGGATCGAAGCGCGATCGCTTAGCCGGCGGCGTAAGCGACGCGACAGGCGGCCTGTCGTGGCTACGATGGTGCTGCCTTAGGGGCGGCGTGATTTTGACTCAGGTCAAGGCGCTGCATGCGCACGGGTATTGAATGAACGTGCAACCACGCCGTGCGCGCGCGGCATCCCGCTGCGCAGGAGGTCAGCCGTGCCCACCCAGTATCGCTACATCCGCTTCTTCAACGAAATCGGTATCGACGACGTGCCCTCGGTCGGCGGCAAGAACGCCTCCCTGGGCGAGATGTACCGCGAGCTGACGCCGCAGGGCGTGCGGGTGCCGAACGGCTTCGCGATCACCGCCGAGGCCTACCGCTACGTGCTGGAGCAGGCCGGAATCGGCGCGCGGCTGAGGCAGGCGCTCGATGGGCTGCGGCCCGACGACGTAGAGGACCTCGCGCGGCGCGGCAAGCAGGCGCGCGACCTCGTGTACGGTGCGCCCCTGCCGGAGGATCTGCGCACCGAGATCCTGCGCGGCTACCGAACATTGCAGGAGGAATACGGTCCCACTCTCAGTGTGGCGGTGCGCTCTTCGGCCACCGCCGAGGACCTGCCGGACGTCAGCTTTGCCGGTGCACACGAGACCTTTCTCAACGTGCAGGGCGACGAACCGCTGCTCGATGCCTGCCGGCGCTGTTTCGCGAGCCTGTTTACCGACCGTGCCATCCACTACCGTATCGACCAGGGCTTCGACCACTTCAAGGTGGCGTTGTCGATCGGCGTGATGAAGATGGTGCGATCGGACCTGTCGGCGAGCGGCGTCATCTTCAGCCTCGACACCGAATCGGGATTTCGCGACGTGGTGTTCATCACCGGCGCCTACGGGCTGGGGGAGAACGTGGTTCAGGGTGCGGTCGATCCCGAT
>DATFMS010000088.1:0-2240 GCA_035266805.1 Burkholderiales bacterium
GCTTTTGGCCGAGCAGGCGCCGGGACTGGCCGAGGGCTGGATGTTCCCGTCGTCGGTGGGCACGCTGCGCACGCCGAGTAGCCTGTACAAGGCGTGGCGCAGCTGCGCCGACCAGGCGGGCGTGGACAAGGGGAGTGTAAGTTTTTTCGTGTTCGGACTGCGGTCTCATAAAACAGGGAGACCGACATGCCAAGAAAACCGCAAACGAGATCGAAGAAGAGTACGGGGACGTCCAGCGAGAAGAGGTGGGAGTTCCGGGCAGAGCTGATGGACGAGATCCTGGCGCAATGTTCGAATCCGGCCGATGACATGAAGGGACCGGACGGCATGATGCAGGCGCTGATCGGCGCGCTGGTCAGCCGGGCGATGAAGGCCGAGATGACCGAGCACCTGGGCTACGAGCCCGGCGAGCGGGCGCCGGACGGTCAGCCGAATCGGCGCAACGGCAGCGGCAGCAAGACCGTGCGCACGGGCCATGGGCCGGTGGCGATCGAGGTGCCTCGCGACCGGGAGAGCACGTTCGAGCCGCAGATCGTGGGCAAGCACGAGCGCCAGTTTGCCGGCTTCGACGACAAGATCATCTCGATGTACGGCCGGGGGATGAGCGTCCGCGAGATCCGCGAGCACCTGGCCGAGATCTACAACGTGGATGTCAGCGCCGAGCTCATCAGCCGGGTGACCGACGAGGTCGTCGACGAGCTCCGCGCGTGGCAGACGCGACCGCTCGAGCGTGTGTATCCCATCGTCTACCTCGATGCGCTGGTGGTGAAGATCCGCGACAAGGGTGGCGTCCGCAACAAGAGCGTCTACCTGGCCGTCGGCGTGCGCACCGACGGTCGCAAGGACGTCCTCGGGATGTGGATCCAGGACACCGAGGGCGCCAAGTTCTGGCTGGCGATCCTGACCGAGCTGCGCCAGCGCGGCGTGGAGGACGTCTTCGTTTTGTGCGCCGATGGGCTCACCGGTCTGGCCCAGGCTGTCGAGGCCTCGTTCCCGAAAGCGATCTTCCAGACCTGCATCGTGCACATGGTCCGCTCGAGCGTCCGCTACGTCCCCTGGAAGGAGCGCCGCGCAGTCTGTGCCGACCTGCGTCTCGTCTACACCGCCGAGACCGTCGAGGCTGCGGAGGCCGCCTTGGACGCTTTTGAGGCCAAGTGGGGCAAGCGCTTCCCGATGGTCGCCACCGCCTGGCGGCGGCGCTGGGCCGAGGTGATCCCGTTCCTGGATTTTCCCCAGGAGATCCGCCGCATCATCTACACCACCAACGCCATCGAAGCGCTCAACCGCCTCCTGCGAAAGACCCTCAAGACCCGGGGACACCTGCCCACCGACCAGGCCGCGCTCAAGCTGCTGTACCTGGCGATCCGCAACGCCAGCAAGAAGTGGGGCGGCCGCGACAAGCATTGGACCCAGGCACTGCTCCAATTCGCCATTCACTTCGAAGGGCGCATGCCCGCCTAGGACCGCAGCCTTAGACCGCACTCCGATACAGAAAAAACTTTACAGACCCGCGGCATGGCCGGCCCGGGCCTGTTGGCCAACGTCATCGTCCGGCGCTTCGACGATTACCTGCCCTACAACCGGCTGGAAAACGTCTACGAGCGCGAGGGGATGCGCCTGGGGCGGTCCACGCTGTACGGCTGGCTCGACGCGCTGCGGCCGCTGTTCTCGCCGCTCATCGAGGCGATGCGGATCGATGCGCGCGCCGCGCCGTATCTGTGCGTGGACGCGACCGGCGTGCTCGTGCAAGCGCCCGAGCAATGCTCGCGCGGTCACTTCTGGGTGCTCGTCGTGCCGGAGCGCCACGTGATCTTCTCGTTCAGCCACGATCACGACAGCGCCGCGGTGGACAAGCTGCTCGGCGGCTACGACGGCTACATCGTCGCCGACGCGCACGCGGTCTATGACCACCTGTATCGCGACGGCGCGAGCGAGGTCGCCTGCTGGGGGCACGCGCGAGCGTACTGGTTCAAGGCGCTCGGCACCGAGCCCGAGATCGCCAGGGCGGTCCTCGGCAACCTGCGCATCCTGTTCCTGCTCGAGCGCAGGTTCGCCGACAAGACGCGCGCCCAGCGGCAACGCATGCGCGCCAGCAAGGTCCGGCCTCTCATCGACCGTCACTTCGCGCTGTGCAGGCAGCACGAGACCGCGGCACTGGACGGCACGCCGCTTCACGCGGCGATCCGCTACTCGCTCAACCAGGAAGCCGCGCTGCGGCGCTTTCTCGACGACGGCCGCCT
>DATFMS010000089.1:0-7948 GCA_035266805.1 Burkholderiales bacterium
CGTCTCGTTGAATTTCGCGCGCGCCTGGTACTCGGCCGAGTCGAGGCCGCGCCCGGGAAAGCCCGCCGCCTCGAGCAGGGTCGTGAAGTGCTCGCCCCAGCCGTGCGGCGACGCCGATTCGAGCCTGGGAACGGAATACATCTTTTCCAGCACCTGGCGCAGGCCCGGGCAGGCCTCGACCAGCCCGACCAGCTTGCCGAGTGTGAGGCGCGCCGGCGCGCTCTGGCGCAGCGTCGCGTCGAGGCGCGCGCGCGGCGCCATCTCGGCCTCGGCGCCGCCGAGAAAGGGCGAGCGCACGAGCCGGCTCGCGGCTTCGAAGGGCACCTCGCCCAGGGCGAGGGCGAGGATCGAGAGCGCCGCGTGCGCGAGCGGGGCGTCGGACAGCGGCTCCCCCAGCGAGACGTTGAAGGGCAGCGCGCGCACTTCGCTTGCGGGCAAATTGTGCGCGGGGTTCATCGTGCGCGAGAAGACGCGCAGCACTTCCTTCCTCCGCGCCGCGAGCTCGGGCACCACGACGCCGATCCGTTTCGCCCCGGCCTCGACCTTCTGGCGCGCCCACCCGGCCGCCGCCTCGAGCTCGTGGCGCGCCGACTGAAACACGATTCGTCTCGTTTCCGCTTCGACTTTTTGCGCTTCGCAGGCTTGCACTTCCATATTGTTCGCCGCGCAGGCGTCGAGGAATTCGCTTTCCTGCGGCGTGACCACGTCGAAGCCGTAGGCGACCAGCAGCTTCGGCGTTCGCAGCGCGGCGTTGCCGAGCAGCGGCGCGACGACGTCGGGCAGGCGCGCGGCATCCGTAGCTTGGTTCTTCGCGTAGGCCGCGGCCCAGCGCGCGAAGGCCGCGGCATCCTCGTTGCCGGGGAAGGCGCCGAGCGCGCCGGCGATGCGCCAGCCGTGCGCGAGGCGCCAGGCGTGCATCGCCTGCGCTGCCGTGCGGGACGCATCCAGCAGCTCGCTGCCCCAGGGGGAAGCGCGAATGACCTGTTCCCAAAGCTCGATTTCCTGCGCTTCGGCGAGCAGCAGGGGCAGTTCGGGCGCGAGCTCCGAATACAGCGCGTCCTGGTAGAGGCGCTCGACGAAGGCGGAAAGAGGCAGGATGTCGGCGCTCTCCCACACGGGAAGGCCCTTGTCGGCCTGGCCCTGGTCGAACTCGCGCGCCAGCTCCTGCGCCAGGCGCCGGTTCGGCGTCACCACCGTGAGCTTCGCCGCGAGCCCCGCGGCGAGGCGGGCGAACAGGTCGTGCTTGGTAAGCGCAGCCGCCGGCATGAGCCGGATGATAGCCGCCGCGCTCAGTCGGAGGCGACCACCCCTGAGCCGGAGGCGACCACCCCTGAGCCGGAGGCGACCACCCCTGAGCCGGAGGCGACCACCCTGTTGCGCCCGCCTTCCTTGGCGCGGTACAGGCGCGCGTCGGCGCATTCGAGCAGCGTCCCGAGCGTGTCGCCGTCGCGCGGCAGCGCGGCGACGCCGACGCTGACCGTGAACGCGATCCGCCCGTGCGGCGCCTGCGCGCCGACTTCGAGCCCCTCGACCGTGGCGCGCAGGCGCTCGGCGCTCGCCGCCGCGCCCTCGAGGTCCTCGTCCGGCAGCACCACCGCGAATTCCTCGCCGCCGAGCCGTCCGCAGACGTCGCCGGCGCGCAGCGAGGCGAGCAGCGTGGCGGCGAGCGCGCGCAGCACGTCGTCGCCCGCGGGGTGGCCGTAGTGGTCGTTGATCGCCTTGAAGTGGTCGATGTCGATCATCAGCAGCGACAGCGGCCGGGCGCGGCGGCGGATGCGGGCGAGCGCGGCGTTGGCGCGCTCCTCGAAGTAGCGCCGGTTGCCGACCTGGGTCAGCGGGTCCTTCAGCGCCTGCTCGCTGACCTGGCGCTGAACCAGGAACAGGCTGCGGATCACGCGGTCGAACTCGTACAGCGAGAAGGCGACGATCGCGCACGCCGGCCACACCAGCACGTTGAACGCCAGCAGCGGGAATCCGTTCGCCATGCCGAGCGCGACCTGCAGGTTGGGCACCACGCCGATCAGCACCAGCACCGGCACCACCTCCCTGGGCGTGAACGGCATCACCATCAGCGGCGTCAGCAGGTAGAGGTACATGTAGCCGGGGAAGCCCGCCCGGTAGCCGCCCGCGAGCCGGCCCCAGATCATCAGCAGCACGAACTCGATCACCACGATCGCGACGTAGCCGGAGAACAGGGTCAGCCCGCGGCTCGCCCCGCGCCACAGGGCCGCGACGTAGAGCAGGACCCCGGCCGCCATCAGGAGCCGGATCTCGAGCGTGCGCACCGCGCCGCTCGCGTCGTCGGCGAAATCGCGCAGCCACAGGCCGAGCGTCAGCATGGCGCCGGCGATGCCGACCCGCAGCGAGAAGCTGCGGTACTCGGCGAAGCGCTCCGCGCGGTACTCCTCCTCCAGCTCGGGCGGCGAAAAGATCATGGGGAAACAGCTTATCCCCAACCGGTGCAGGGTTGCTTGACTTGCGTCAGCGGCTTGTCGCGCGATAATGGGGGATGGACGCGAGCGACGCCCTGCAACTCGCGCGAGCCCAGTTCGGGCTCAATATCGGCTTTCACATCCTTTTTCCCAGCATCACCATAGGCCTGGCCTGGCTGCTGGTGTACTTCCGCGCCCGCTACGCGCGCACCGGCGATGCCGCCTGGCTCGCCACCTACAAGCGCTGGACCAAGGTTTTCGCCCTCACCTTCGCCATGGGGGTGGTGACCGGGATCGTTATGTCGTTCCAGTTCGGCACCAACTGGCCGGGCTTCATGAACAACGTCGGCAACATCGCCGGCCCCCTGCTCGCCTACGAGGTGCTGACCGCCTTCTTCCTCGAGGCCACCTTCCTCGGCGTGATGCTGTTCGGCATGAACCGCGTGCCCGGCTGGGTGCACATGACGTCTTCGGTGCTGGTCGCCTTCGGCACCACGCTGTCGGCGTTCTGGATCCTGGCGCTCAACTCGTGGATGCAGACCCCGGCCGGCTGGGCCTGGACCCCCGAGGGCAAACTGATCGCGGGCGACTGGCTCGAGGTGATCTTCAATCCCTCGTTTCCCTACCGCTTCGTGCACATGACGCTCGCCTCGGGGCTCACCGCCGCCTTCGTGGTCGCCGGGCTGTCGGCCTGGCGCCTGCTCAAGGCGCCGGCGGACGCCGCGGCCGCGCGCACGCTGCGCACGGGAATAGTGATCGCCGCACTGCTCGCGCCGCTGCAGATCGGTGTCGGCGACGTGCACGGCCACAACACGCTCGAGCAGCAGCCGGCCAAGCTCGCCGCGATCGAGGCGATCTGGCACGGCGGCAAGGGCATCCCGCTCGAGCTGTTCGCGATCCCGAACCCGGCCACGCAGCACAACGACTGGTCGATCAGCATCCCCAAGGGCGCCAGCCTGATCCTGCGCCACGACCTCGACGGCGGGCTCGAGGGGCTCGACGCATTCGGCGACGACATCCCGCCGGTGGCGCCGGTGTTCTTCGCCTTCCGCATCATGGTCGGCATCGGCGTCGCCATGCTGCTGCTGGCGTGGTTCGGCGCCTGGACGACGCGCCGCGGCCGCGCGGCGCCGCGCTGGCTGCTGTGGACCTTCGCCGGCGCGACCTTCGCCGGCTGGGGGGCCACGCTCGCGGGCTGGATCGTGACCGAGATGGGGCGCCAGCCCTGGCTCGTCAGCGGGCTGCTGCGCACCGAGGACGCGGTGGGCGCGATCTCGGGCGCCGAGCTGGGCGCCAGCCTCACCGGCTACGTCATCACCTACGCGCTGATGCTGCTGGCCTACATCGTGGTGCTGACCCACCTCGCGGGCAGCGGCGACGGAGGGGAGAAATGAGCTTCGACCTGCCGCTGGTGTTCACCGCGCTGATGGGAGTCGCGATCCTCGCCTACGTGGTGCTCGACGGCTACGACCTCGGCGTCGGCATGCTGCTGCCGGCAGCCGACGACCAGGAGCAGGCGCTGATGGTGGCCTCGATCGGGCCGTTCTGGGACGCCAACGAAACCTGGCTGGTGCTCGGCATCGGGCTGCTGCTGGTGGCCTTCCCGCTTGCGCACGGCGTGATCCTGGGCGCGCTCTACCTGCCGGTGGCGGCGATGCTGGTCGGCCTGATGCTGCGCGGAGCGGCGTTCGAGTTCCGCGTCAAGGCGCTCGGCTGGCACCGCGAGCTGTGGAACTGGCTGTTCTGGTTCGGCTCCTTCCTCACCTCGCTGGCGCAAGGATTCATGCTCGGGCGCACCATCACCGGCTACCAGAGCGGTTTCGCCTTCTGGCTGTTCTCGCTGGTGGTCGCCGGCGGGCTGTGCGGCGGCTACATGCTGCTTGGCGCGACCTGGCTCATCCTGCGCACCGAGGGCGCGCTGCAGCAAAAGGCGATCGGCTGGGCGCGCTGGGGCCTGGCCTGGGTCGCGCTCGGCGTCGCCCTGGTGAGCCTCGCCACGCCGCTGGCGAGCGAGACGGTGCGCCTGAAGTGGTTCGACTTCCCGCGCACGCTCGGCCTGATGCTGCTGCCGCTGGCGACCGTCGCCTGCGGCGTGTGGCTCTGGAAGAGCCTCGGCCGCTCCGACTGGAAGCCCTTCGCCGGCACGGTGGCGATCTTCGTCCTCGCCTTCGCCGGGCTGGCCTACAGCCTGTTCCCCTACCTGGTGATGGACCGCATGACGCTGTGGCAGGCGGCGGCGGACCCTTCGGCGCTGCGCTTCGTCCTCTACGGCGCGCTGGTCGTGCTGCCGTTCATCGCCGCCTACACGGTGTTCTCCTACCGCGTGTTCCGCGGCAAGGCGCGCGCGGGAATGTACGAGCATTGAGAGGAGGACCGAGATGACGATCAAGCTCTGGGACCTGGCGGGCGCCGACGACGAGCGGCGTTTCTCGCCGCACTGCTGGCGCAGCAAGATGTCGCTCAGGCACAAGGGGCTGCAGGCCGAGGAGATACCGTGGCGCTTCACCGAGAAGGACGCGATCGCCTTCTCGGGCCAGAAGCTGGTGCCGGTGATCACCGACGGCGAGCGCGAGGTGCACGACAGCTGGATGATCGCCACCTACCTCGACGAGGCCTACCCCGACCGGCCGCTGCTGATGGGCGGCGACGAGGCGCGCACGCTGACCTACTTCTTCAAGCACTGGACGGAGCGCAACATCCACCCCGCGGTGCTCAAGGTGATCATGAGCGACCTGTTCAACCACCTGCACGAGAAGGACAAGGCCTATTTCCGCGAGTCGCGCGAGAAACGCTTCGGCAAGACACTCGAGGAATGGGCCGGCGACCCCAAGGCCGCGCTCGCCGCGCTGCGCGGCGCGCTCGAGCCGGCGCGGCCGGTGGTGGTGGCGAGCCCGTTCCTCGCCGGGCGCGCGCCGGGCTTCGCCGACTACATCCTGTTCGGCGCCTTGCAGTGGGCGCGCGCCGTGTCGCCGATCCGCCTGCTCGAGCCCGACGACCCGCTGTACGCCTGGCGCGAGCGCGTGATGGACCTGTTCGACGGCTACGCGCGCAACGCAAAGGGCTATCCAGTATGGGCCTGAGTCAACGATGAGCGGCGGGCCGAAGGAGATCAACGCCGAGCTGATCGGCAGCCTGCCCGACACGGGGCCGGTGGTGATGGTGAACCTGGTGCGCTACCGCGACCGCGCCGAGTACAAGCGCTACAGCGAGCTCACCATGCCGCTCATCAAGCAGCGCGGCGGCACCGTGCTGTGGGCCGGCGACGCCGAGGGTACCGCCTTCGGCAATCCGCTGGAGAACCGCTGGGACTACGTGGTGCTGGTGCGCTACCCCTCGCGCGCCGCGTTCCTCGACATGATGGCCTCGCCCGAGTACGCCGAGGCCAACGCGCACCGCGAGCGCGGGCTGGACAAGCACGTCATCATCGCCGCCGGCGAGACCTACTCCAAGCTCAAGCCCTGAGGCGCTGCATTTCGAGCGGCTTCTCGCGGGCCTATTTTTCGAGCAGGTCCTTCTTGTCCTTTTTCTTCGCCCACTCGTCGGCGTCGGCCGGGGCGGGCTTTCGCTCGATGATCGGCGGCCAGTTGGCCGCCAGCTCCTTGTTGAGGGCGATGAACGCCTGCTGCTCGTCGGGCACGTCGTCCTCGGCGAAGATGGCCTCGACCGGGCACTCGGGCACGCACAGGGTGCAGTCGATGCACTCGTCCGGGTCGATCACCAGCATGTTGGGGCCTTCGCGGAAGCAGTCGACCGGACAGACGTCGACGCAGTCGGTGTACTTACACTTGATGCAAGATTCGGTGACGATGTAAGCCATTCTTGGATAAATCCGGGACGCTAAAAAGGTTAAGAGAATCCGTAGTTTAGCACCCCAAGGCAGGGTTCGGCTTGCGTTCCGCAGAGTCGGCCTCATAATTGATGCTATCCGCCCTGTTTACCCGTTTCGAGGAGCCATGAGCAGTTCTGCCATCAATCACGTTACAGACGACAGCTTCGACCCAGAGGTCCTGAAATCAGACGTTCCGGTGCTGGTCGACTACTGGGCCGAGTGGTGCGGGCCGTGCAAGTCGATCGCCCCGATCCTGGAGGACGTGGCCAAGGAGTACGACGGCCGGCTCAAGATCGCCAAGATCAACGTCGACGAGAATCAGCTGGTGCCGGCCAAGTTCGGCATCCGCGGCATCCCGACCCTGATGCTGTTCAAGAACGGCAACGTGGAGGCGACCCGGATCGGCGCGCTTTCCAAGTCGCAGCTGACGGCGTTCCTTGACAGCAATATTTAAACCCCTTACGCTCTGACCGAAGAATCCTGCGCCGGCTAGGGACCGGTGCAGTCAGATTCCAGCGCCGGCAGTCTCGAGCGCGCCTTCTTCCCCGTTGTTATCAGGCCAGGCAGGCCACGGGTCGACGCCGGCTCCAACTCGTCCTCTTCCTCTCTTACTGCGGTCTATGCACCTTTCGGAACTGAAGTCCCTCCACGTCACGGAGCTGGTCGACATGGCTGTCGCCGACCAGATCGACGGCGCCAACCGCCTGCGCAAGCAGGACCTCATCTTCGCCATGCTCAAGCACCAGGCGAAGAAGGGCGAGTCGATCTTCGGCGACGGCACGCTCGAAGTGCTGCCCGACGGCTTCGGCTTCCTGCGCTCGCCCGACACCTCCTACCTGGCGAGCACCGACGACATCTACGTCAGCCCGTCGCAGATCCGCCGCTTCAACTTGCACACCGGCGACACGATCGAGGGCGAGATCCGCACGCCGAAGGACGGCGAGCGCTACTTCGCCCTGGTCAAGGTCGACAAGGTCAACGGCGAGCTGCCGGAGGCCGCCAAGTCGAAGATCCTGTTCGAGAACCTGACCCCGCTGCACCCGAACGAGCAGTTCAGGCTCGAGCGCGAGATCAAGGCCGAGGAGAACATCACCGGGCGCATCATCGACATCATCGCCCCGGTCGGCAAGGGCCAGCGCGGCCTTATCGTGTCGCCGCCCAAGGCGGGCAAGACCGTGATGCTGCAGCACCTGGCGCACGCGCTGATCGCCAACCAGCCCGAGGCGACGCTGATCGTGCTGCTGATCGACGAGCGCCCGGAGGAAGTCACGGAGATGACGCGCACGGTGCGCGGCGAGGTGGTCGCCTCGACCTTCGACGAGCCCGCCAGCCGTCACGTGCAGGTGGCCGAGATGGTGATCGAGAAGGCCAAGCGCCTGGTCGAGCACAAGAAGGACGTGGTGATCCTGCTCGACTCGATTACAAGGCTGGCGCGGGCCTACAACACGGTGGTGCCGGCCTCGGGCAAGGTGCTCACCGGCGGGGTCGACGCCAACGCGCTGCAGCGCCCGAAGCGCTTCTTCGGCGCCGCGCGCAACATCGAGGAAGGCGGCTCGCTGACCATCATCGCCACCGCGCTGATCGACACCGGCAGCCGCATGGACGACGTGATCTACGAGGAGTTCAAGGGCACCGGCAACATGGAGATCCACCTCGACCGGCGCATGCACGAGAAGCGCATCTACCC
>DATFMS010000090.1:0-8184 GCA_035266805.1 Burkholderiales bacterium
GACTTTTCCATGGCCTGCCTCCTTGAATGGTTGTTGACGCCTTCGTGCTCAACATGTGGCTCTACGTGGTCCACCCACGCAAACCACGATACGCCGGAGGCAGGCCGCCCCAAAGCGTTAAGCCATTCTGTCTAGGCGTCGCAGAGCGTGACCGCTCGAATTGGATCCCCAGGTAGTTGCATCGCGTATTGCACCGCGCTGGTCTAGGCGTGAGACCCGCTTCTTTCTGTGGATGGTAGCGGTTTGGCTGATGTCCGCCGCAGTGCTCTTTGGGCTCGCGACGCTAATGCTTAATCTGTGGCTGCCGCTTGTAGACGAACCGAAAAGTACATGGTTTGAGTGGACGAGTTTTGCGGCGAAAGTGCCAGCCTTTTATCTGTTTGCTCGATTGTGCTTGATCTTCCCGGCCACCGCGGTTGATAGAAAGGTGGATGTTAAGTGGGCGTGGAGACAGACAGCAAATAACGGTTGGCGTCTCGTCCTGCTAGTCGGCGTCCTGCCATGGGTAATCTCGCGTGCAGTCGGTCTTCTATATTGCGGAAATGCGAGCGTTGCGGAGATTATCGGCTTAACGTTCTTGTCCTGTGCGCTATTTGCGGTGGAGGTGGCTGCAATTTCCCTCTCCTATCGCGAACTCACAAAGGACGAGGTTCTCAGCCCAGTCTAGCCAAAGTGCCCGTAATGAGCAGAGAGGCTCAACTGAAGCGACGCCCAACAGGCGCACGTAGCGAGACGCGCGCAAAAGCAGCGCGCGCCGGCAATGCTGGACGCTGCGCGCCTTAAGCGTTCGCGTTGGTGGCGGGTGCGTGACGTGGTGCTGTCGTCTTGCCGTCGTGGCGCAATCCTTCTCTTGGTGCCAATTTGGGTACTGCACAGCAACAGGAGCCAGAGATGTTGATTCAGAAATTGCGCCTTAAGCACGGCTGGTCTCAGCAACAGCTTGCCGACGCCAGCGGGCTCAGCGTCCGAACGGTTCAGCGCATCGAGGCCGGTTATCCGGCAAGCATTGAATCTCTCAAGTCTCTTGCTGCGGTTTTTGAGGTCGACTTTTCAACTCTCAGTCCGGAGCAAACCATGAGTCCTACAGCCAATGGTCTTTCCGAGCAGCAAGAAGCGGAAGCGTTCAAGTATGTTCGCAATTTGCGTGGCTTCTACACGCACTTGTTTCGGTACATCGTCGTAACGCTTGCTTTGCTGGCGATCAACCTGGTCTTCACTCCCCATAAGATCTGGGTGTTTTGGGTTATGGGGGGTTGGGGGCTTGGTGTCCTCATGCACGCTTCCCGTGTCTTCAGGCCTGACTGGTTTCTCGGCCCCCACTGGGAACGTCGGCAGGTTGAAAAACGTTTGGGGCGCCCGCTTTGAGCAATACGCCCAACGGGTTTTTTCGACATGCGCACATGGCCCAGGAACAGGATCCATTCGTCATTGCTGGCGGCGGCGCTCCTTGGTGAGGACGCCCGAGATCAGGGCATCGCGGCTTGCCCGTCTGTGCATATGGGTGCTCGTCGTGCCTATCCTGTTCGGCGTTCACTACTTCCGGCAGAAGACTACGCGACGCAATGCCGACCAGATCGTGCATGTCGCCGCTGAGCCGGGTCTGGCGGCCCTCCTCGAGCCCTGATATCTTGCCGGCATGTCAGATACCAAGACCTCCCCCCAGGCCGCCGGCGCCGAGCAGCCCAAGCCGATGCCGTTCGCCATCATGCGCAACGCGCACGAGGCGCTGCGGGCGAGCATTCGTTTGCAGGAGCAGAAGCTCGACGCGGGCGATGTGGCCGCCTTTGGCGAGGAGTGGCGGACGTTCAAGCGCGCGCTCGCGGTGCACATGGCGATGGAGGACGACTCCATGTTCGGCTTGCTCGACAGCGTCGGCGCGGGCGCGATCAGCGCGGCCAAGGTGCCCGAGGAGCACGTCGCGGATTTGAGGCTCGCCGTGGTGGTCGACGTCGCGCTGGGGGCGGCCGAGGCGGGCGCGTTGCGCGCCGCGTGGTCGGCCTGGAAGGACGATCACCTGCATCACCTTGAGCACGAGGAAGAGGTCATGATGCCGCTGACGATGAAGACGGCGGCGACCCCGGAGGCGCGCGCACGCGTGGTCCACGACCAATTGCTCGGGCCAAGCGAGAGCCTGCCGGACTTCGACTGGTACGTCGGCTGGGTGGTGCGCATGCTGAGCCGGCATGCTTCGACAGAACAGCCGGCGAACGTCGCCACGCGCGTGTTCGCGTGGGGATTGCAGCATGCATGCTCGCCGAGCCAATGGAATCGCCTGCGCCCCATCGTCGAGCGCAACTGCACGCCCGCGATCTGGGCCGAGATGAGCTCGAAGTTCGGGCTGAATGGCGACGGGCCGATCGTCTAGCCGGCGCGGCGGCGCGGGCGTCGAGCCGAGTCGCGTATCTCCCGGCCGCGGACGAGCCCGATGATCGTTCAAGCCGCATTCAGCGTCCTGCTCGCCGCCGCCTTCCTCGTCGCTGCGGTGTACAACGGCCTCATCTTCCTTGCAGAGCGCCGCGGCGGCGCGGCGCCCTCGGTGATACCGGTATTCGGCGGCATCCTCGGCGCGGTCGGAGTGTGGCTGTGGCCCTACCATGACCTCGCGGCGTGGGCATGGGCGCCGTTGCTGCTGGATTACGGCTGCGCGTACTACCTCGCGCGCGGAGCCTTCGTGGAGGCGCGTCGCGCGTGGCGCTATCGCGAAGGCAACTGTTTCGCGCGGCTTGTCGGCGAGTCCGGCGACAAGAGCGTCGAGCTCAGGCTCTATCGGGGCGGTGGGCTGCAGCTCGAGCAGACATTCAACAATCCGACCAGGTTCGGCAGCTTCGACTCGGGCGGGAGGTGGACCCCGTCCGATTCCGGCAGCGGCTACCTGCTCCGCGTTTGGGGCGCATCGATCGCGATGGAAGAGCAGGGCGGACAATGGGTGGTGACGCAGGAAAGCGGATGGCGCCAGGACGAGCTTCGCCTGGCGCAGATCGCGCTGCGTGCGGCGCCGCAATGAGCCCGTACGCCGGCGTCGTCTTTTTCGCCGGCTCGGTGCCGATCGTATGGCTGTCGCGGCGCTCGCTGCTGCGACCCGCGAGCCACGGCTTCTACCGTTTCTTCGCTTTCGAGGCGCTGCTCGCCCTGGTGGTGCTCAACGCTCCGCTCTGGTTCGTTCACCCCTTCGCGCCGCGGCAGCTCGTGTCCTGGGTCCTGTTGCTCGTCTCGGCCGTCGTGGTGCTGTGGGCGGTCGTTCTTCTGCACCGGCGCGGAAAGTCCCGCCCCACGGCCGAGGGCTCGCCCGTGTTCGCGTGGGAGAACACGCAGAGTCTGGTCACCACCGGCATCTACCGCTACATCCGCCACCCGATGTACCTGTCTCTGCTCCTGCTGACCTGGGGCGTGCTTCTGAAGTCGGTGTCGGCCGGCACGCTCGTTCTGGCCGGCGTGGCGACGCTGGCCCTGGCCGCGGCGGCCAGGGCCGAAGAGGCGGAAAATGTGGCTCGCTTCGGCCAGGATTACCGCGACTACATGAAGCGCACGCGCCGCTTCGTGCCGTTCGTACTCTAGGGACTATGAAGAGCCTGACGCTTTCGGTTGCTCTCCTGATCACGCTCTGCGCGGGGCAGGCCTGCGCCGCCGACGTCACCGGCGTCGCCGGACGGCCGCTGAGCGTTGCGGAGCTGGCGGCGCTCGTCGTCGCGCCGCGGATCTACTCGGTCGCAGCCTACGTGGTGGAGAAATACGACGAATGCCCTCCCTGTCCGCCCAACGCGGTATGCGAGACATGCGTCTATGGCATCTACCTGGCCGACCACAACCGGGTGCGCGCGACGGGCGCTGCCATGGACGACGGAATCTACCTGTCGACGAACAAGGCGCGGGAATTCCAGCTCGGTGCCAGGTATCTTTTCAGAATCAGGTATCGTCTGGAAAAGAACGCGGCCGGCGCATGGCGCCAGAGCGGCCCGGAACTGATCGACTTCACCCGCGTCGGCCCCGCGGACAGATCAGAATAGCCGCCGGGCGTAAAGTCAGGTGCAGATGCGCGACCAGAGACTCCGCGAAGAAGCGCAAAAGGTGATCATGTTCGATCTCGGCGGCGTGCTGGTCGAGAACGCCGGCGGGGCCGGGCTGGCGGCGATGCTGCCGGTTCCGCTCGAGCCCGCCGAGCTGTGGCGGCGGTGGCTCGCGTCGCCGGCGGTGAGGCGCTTCGAGCGGGGCCTGATCCCGGGCGAGGAGTTCGCCCGCGCGTTCGTCGACGAATGGCAGCTCGGCCTCGAGCCGGCGGCCTTCCTCGAGGCGTTCGCCGCCTGGCCGCGCGGCCTGTACCGGGGCGCCGAGGCGCTGCTGCGCGAGCTCAGGGGCCGCCATCATCTCGCCTGCCTGAGCAACACCAACGCGCTGCACTGGCAGCGCCTGCCGCAGCTGCCGCCGCTGCTGGACTCCTGTTTCCTGTCCCACGAGACAGGATTCGTCAAGCCGGACCGCGAGGCCTTCGAGCACGCGCTCGGGCGGCTCGGCGCGGCGCCGCCGGACATCTATTACTTCGACGACCTGTCGCCGAACGTGAGCGTCGCGCGCGAGATGGGAATCAACGCTTTCCAGGTCGAGGCGTTCGCCGCGATCGAGCCGATCCTGCGCCGGGAAGGCCTGTAAAAGGGGGAACAAGCGATGCACCATCCGTTCGGCGAGCAGCTCGGGATCAAGTTCGGGGAACCCCCTGCGGGCGGGCGCAGTCGCTGCACGCTGGCGGTCGACGCGCAGCACTACAACCCGCACGGCGTGGTGCACGGCGCGGTGATCTTCGCCCTGGCCGACACCGGTATGGGCGCAGCGCTCTACCCGACGCTCGAGGCGGGCGAGATCTGCGCCACGATCGAGGTCAAGATCAACTACTTCAAGCCGGTGGTCTCGGGCGCGCTGACCTGCGTCACCGAGATCGTCAACCGCGGCAAGACGGTGGCCAACCTCGAATCGAGCATCTATCTTGGCGGGGCGCTGGTGGCGCGGGCGAACGGCAACTACGCGATCTTCAGGCCCGGCAAGGGCGCGGCCTGAGCCGCGCGGCGGCGCTCGACGCCGGCCGCGGCACGCGGTAACGTGCGGCAAAAATGGGGAGCGATGGAATGTCCGAAGGTTTCATTTTCTGGCGCCGGCCGCTGCGCGTCGCGGGACCGCGCCCGCCGCAGGAAGCGCTGGCGCGGCTGCGCGCGCTGATCCAGGGGCGGCGCTTCGGCATCGGCCTGCGGCTGATCGGCACCATCAGCGGCCCGGACTCGGCGCCGTCGATCAGGCTCTGGCGCAAGGGGCTGCTGTCGGCGGCGGGCGACGTGATCGAGTTCCGCGGCACGCTGCGCGCCGACGGCGCCGACGGCGCCGGCAGCGCGTTCGAGGGCAACCTCGGCTACGCCTTCGGCACCAAGTTCCAGTTCGTCGGGCTGCTGGTGGTCGGCGCCGTGCTGCTGTTCGCCGGCGCCGTGCGCGAGCTGGAAGGCGCCGCGGGCGACACCAGCATGCTCGGCATGGGCCTGGTGGTGGCGGGCGTGGCGGCGATCTGGATCTACGCCAGCAGCCGCACCCGCGCCGACCAGATCCGCTTCATCGAGGAACACCTCGAGACTTGCATGGCCGGGGAATGACGGGTCCGCGCCGCACCTGGCTGTTCGTTCCCGGCGCCGACGCGAAGGCGCACGCCGCGGCCGCGCGCTCGGGCGCCGACGTGCTGATCCAGGAGCTCGAGGACTTCACGCCCCCGGCGCTGCGCCCGCAGGCGCGCGCGCTGGCGCAGGGGCTGTACCGCGCCTGGCGCGCCGCAGGGGCGCTCGCCGCGGTGCGCGTCAATCCGCTCGAGACCTGCGGCCGCGAGGACCTCGAAGCGGTGCTGGCGGCGAAGCCGGATATCGTGCTGATGTCGAAGGTCTCGCGCCCGGAGCAGGTGCAGGCGCTGTCCGCGATCGCGCACGGCGTCGAGCTGGTGCCCAATATAGAGACCGCGGCGGGGCTGGTGCGCGCCTGCGAAATCGCGCGCGCCAGCCCGCGCGTGAGCGCGATGCTGGTGGCGAGCGAGGACATGGTGGCCGACCTCGGCGCCGAGCGCTCGCGCAGCGGCGAGGAGCTGGCCTACGTGCGGGCGCGCTTCCTGGTCGACTGCCGCGCCGCCGGGGTCGAGGCGATCGACTGTCCCTACACCTTCGGCGACGCCAAGGGCGCGGCGACCGACGCGCGGCGGGCCAAGCGCCTCGGCTACCGCATGAAGAGCATCGTGCACCCGGTGCACGCCGCCGCGGTCAACCGCGTGTTCTCGGTCGAGGCGCGCGAGCTGAACCGCGCCCGGCGAATCGTGCGCGCCTTCGAGGAGGCGCGCGCCAAGGGCCGCGAGCGCGCGCACGTCGAAGGCCGGCTGGTCGAGGTGCCGGTCTACGCCGCGGCCAGGCGGCTCATCGAGTCAGCCGCGCGTACGCCACCGCCGCGGCGAAGAAAACGAGGCTGAGGACGATCTCCGCGGCGGCCAGCGCCTGCGCCGTGCCGCGCTCGCTCCAGGCGCGCACCACGCCCTCGGCGAAGTAGGCCAGGATCAGCATGCTCGCCCACTGATAGGTGTAGCGCCTGCCGGCCACGATTCCCGCCAGCGGCAGCGCGAGCGGAAGCGCCTTGAGCGCGATCAGCGATCCGCCGGGCCGGAGCGGCGCGAGCCACAGCTCCCAGGCCAGGCACAGCGCGATGAGGACCACGAGCGAGCCCGCCGCGGCGAGCCGCGCGAGCTTCATCGGGCCAGCTTCAGCGCGACGTCGGCCAGGCGCCGGCCCTGCGCGATGCACAGCGCGCGCTCGGTCTCGGCCAGCGGGCGGTCGTCGGCGATGCCGGCGAAGTGGCTCGCGCCGTAAGGCGTGCCGCCGTCGCGCGTGGCGTTGAGCTCCGCCTGCGTGTAGGGCAGGCCGACGATCAGCATGCCGTGGTGCAGCAGCGGCAGCATCATCGACAGCAGCGCCGTTTCCTGGCCGCCGTGCAGGCTGGCGCTGGAGGTGAACACGCAGGCGGGCTTGCCGGCGAGCGCGCCGCGCTGCCACAGCGCGGTGCTGCCGTCGAGAAAGTGCTTGAGCGGAGCGGCCATGTTGCCGAAGCGCGCCGGGCTGCCGAGCGCGAGGCCGGCGCACTGCTCGAAGTCCTTCAGCTCCGCGTAGGGCGCGCCCTCGGGCGGCACCGGCGGCGCGGCGACCTCGGTCAGCGGCGCGACGCGCGGCACCGTGCGCAGGCGCGCGGCCGCGCCCGGCACGCGCTCGATGCCTTGCGCGATCATCTCCGCCAGGCGGCGCACCGATCCGCCCGCGCTGTAGTAGAGAACCAGGATGTCGGCCACGGCGGGTATGATACCGGCTCCCATGAACGAGCTTTCGCCGCAAGCCGTGAGCCGCCGCGAGCGCCTGATCGTGGCGCTCGACGTGCCGAGCGCCGCCGAGGCGCGCGCGCTGGTCGAGCGCATCGGCGACGCCGCCTGCTTCTACAAGGTCGGCCTCGAGCTGTTCACCGCCGGCGGCTACTTCGAGCTGCTCGAGTGGCTGGTCGGGCGCGGCAACAAGGTGTTCGCCGACCTCAAGCTGTACGACATTCCCGAGACCGTGCGGCGCGCGGTGGCCAACCTGCGCTCCAGCGGCGCGGGCTTTCTCACCGTGCACGGACAGCGCTCGATCCTCGAGGCCGCGGCGCGCGAGAAGGGCGCGATGAAGATCCTCGCGGTGACCGTGCTCACCAGCTTCGACCAGAGCGACCTGGCGGAGATGGGCGCCGGCGCCGACGTCGGCCAGCTGGTGCTGTCTCGCGCGCGCCACGCCGCGGAGGCGGGCTGCGACGGCGTGATTTCGTCGGGCCTCGAGGCGCCGGCGATCAAGGCCGCCTTCGGCGAGCGCCTGCTGGTGGTCACCCCCGGCATCCGCCCGGCCGGGAACAGGCCCAGGGACGACCAGAAGCGCACCGTCGACGTGGCGCAGGCCTTCGCCAACGGCGCGGACTACATCGTCGTCGGCCGGCCGCTGCGCGACGCCGCCGACCCGCGCGCCGCCGCCGAGTCGATCCAGGCCACCATCGCGGCGGCGTTCGCGCGCTGACGGTCTGATATCCTTCGGGCGGACGTTCGCAAGGAGACCGAAGAGTGAACCCGCTTTTTGTCGACGACATCGGCAGGCTCGTCCTGCGCCTCAC
>DATFMS010000091.1:0-11693 GCA_035266805.1 Burkholderiales bacterium
TCGCCGTTGTCGGCCTTGACGATCTTGAAGGGCATCAGGGTAATGTCCTTCTGCACTTCCTTCTCCTCGAAGCGGCGCCCGATCAGGCGCTTCACCGCGAAAAGGGTGTTCGTGGCGTTCGTCACCGCCTGGCGCTTGGCCGGCGCGCCGGTCAGGATCTCGCTCTCTTCGGTGTACGCCACGATCGACGGCGTGGTGCGCGCGCCTTCGGAGTTCTCGATCACCTTGGGCTTGCCGCCCTCCATGATCGCGACGCATGAGTTGGTGGTGCCGAGGTCGATGCCGATGATCTTTGCCATATCAGTATCCCTGTCTGGGTGCGTTCCGAATGATTGCTAAGCTGATGTACTAAATGGGGTTTATGCCGCGCCTTTTCAAGCGTCGTTTGCGGGGCGCGGCTTGGCCACGGTAACCAGGGCCGGGCGGACGACCCGCTCGTGCAGGCGCCAGCCGCGCTGCAGCACGGCGACCACGCTGTTGGGCTCGGCGTCGGATTCGACCGCGACCATCGCCTGGTGCCAGTTGGGATCGAACTTCGCCCCCGCCGCGGGTGCGATGTCGATCACGCCGGCCTTCTCGAGCACGCCGCGCAGCTGCTTCAGGGTCAGCTCGATGCCGCTCTTGATCGCCTCCGGCGCGGCCTCCGCCGCGCCGAGCGCGGCCTCGAGGCTGTCGACGACCGGGAGCAGGGACTCGACGAAGCGCTCGAGGGCGAACTTGTGCGCGTTGGCGACCTCCGCTGCCGCGCGCTTGCGCACGTTTTCGGCCTCGGCCAGCGCCCGCAGGGCGGCATCGCGCTGCTCGTCGATGCACGCCTGGGCCTCGGCGAGCTGCTCTTCGAGCGGCTTCGCCTCCGGCAGTTCGGCCGGGGCAGAGCCCTGGGGCTCAGGGGGGTGGGGATTCGGGGTCGGCTCTGACATTCCGTTATCTTCCGGCTCCATTGGCAACCCCTTGAATTTGGGGCTGGCGTGGGGCGATTCAAGGGGGCCGCGGTTCGCATGCCAAAATGCCCCCTGTGCAAGATGCCGTTGAAACAGTCGATCTCAGGCGCGAGCCTGACAGCCGGTTGGCGCTCGCAGCCCTCGCCGCGGTGCGCGAGCTGCGCCCGGGGCGCGCGCTACGCTTACTTACCCGCGACGATCCGGCGCTGCTGCTGCGCAGCCTCAATCTGCAGCTGCGCGACGCGCTGGCCTGGGACGGTGCCGCCCGCGCCGAGGGGTGGGAGGCGACGGTCAGGCTCGCCCTCGACACGCCGGCGGTGGACGCGCTCGACGCGCTGACGCGCGACCACCGTCGGCTCGACGAGCTTCTCGGGCGCGCGCTGCGGCGCCTGAACGCGGGGGACCCGGCGGGCGCGAGGCCGATGCTGGAACTGTTCGCTGCCGGGTTGAGGCGCCACGTCGAGGCGGAGAACCGGATCGTTGCCCCCGAGCTCGGGCCCCAGCCCGCGGTCGAGCCGCTCGAGATCATGCTGCACGAGCACGACCAGCTTCTGCTGCAGCTCGACGAAGTCGAAAAGTGTTTCGCCGAAGCGCCGGCGGGGGGCGCTCCCGAGGCTTGGGAGGTCGAACCCTTGGTCGCCATCTTGTCCGGCACGCTCGCCAAGCACGAGCACCGGGAAGAGGGCAGCCTGTTTCCGCTCTGGGCGGCGCGGCTGGCGCTGCGCCCGGCGGCCGAGCGCCAGGCCTTGCACCAGCGGGTGCGCGACGCGTTGGCGGGCTAGGCCTTCGCCCCCATTGCCGCTGCGCGCTGCATGCGGCGCGCCAGGTCCTGCGGCGCTGGCTCGCGCGGTGCCCAGCCGTACGCCGCGCATATTTCGGCCAAGGCGTCGATCCACTCCGGCGCCTCATTGAGGCAGGGAACGAGCTGGAACTCGCGTCCGCCGTTGGACAGAAAGGCGTGCTTGGCGCCGATCCCGATCTCCTCGAGGGTCTCGAGACAATCCGCGACGAACCCCGGGCAGACCACGTCGACCCGGCGCAGGCCTTCGCGCGCCAGCGCAACGAGGGTCGGTTCGGTGTACGGCTGCAGCCACTCCGCGCGCCCGAAGCGCGACTGGAAGGTCACGGCGTACTCGTCCGCCCCCAGGCCGAGCGCTTGCGCCAGCAGCCGGCCGGTGGCCTGGCACTCGCAGTGATAGGGGTCGCCGCGCTCGAGCGCGAAGCGCGGCAGGCCGTGGAAGCTCATCACCAGTTTCGCGCCGCGCCCGTGCGCCTGCCAGTGCCGCCGCACGCCGGCGGCAAGCGCGGCGATATACCGCGGATGGTCGTGAAAATGCTTGACCAGGCGGAGCTCGGGCACGTTGCGCGTGCGCGCGAGCCAGGCGCAGACCGCGTCGAAGGTGCTCGCACTCGTGCTCGCGGCGTATTGCGGGTACAGCGGCAGCACAAGGATGCGGTCGCAGCCCGCGGCGCGCAATCGATCGAGCGCCGCCGCGATGCTCGGCTCGCCATAGCGCATCGCATGCTCGACCGGCGGCGCTTGCGGTCCGAGCGACTCCGAAAGCAGCGCCGCCTGGCGCGCGGTGTGCACCGCAAGCGGCGAGCCTTCGGGGCTCCAGATCTCGGCGTACTTGCGCGCCGAGCGCGCCGGCCGCAGCGTCAGGATCACCGTGTACAGGATCGGCAGCCAGACTGCGCGCGGGATTTCCACCACGCGCGGGTCGGACAGGAACTCGGCCAGGTAGCGGCGCACCGCGGAAGCGGTCGGCGCCGCCGGGGTGCCGAGGTTGGCCAGCAGGATCCCGTCGCGGGCGGGGCGGTCGTGGTTGAACGCCGGTTCGGGGCGAAACCGATCCGCCACCCGCCTAGCCCTGGGACAGCGCGCTCGAAAGGAGCTTCGCGGTGACGTCGACGATCGGCACCACGCGGTCGTAGGCCATGCGCGTCGGTCCGATCACGCCCACCGTGCCGACCACCTCGCCGTCCACCTTGTAGGGCGCGGTGACAACGCTCACTTCGTCGGGAGTCGAGAAGCCCGACTCGCCGCCGATAAAGATCTGCACCCCCTGGCCGCGCAGCGACACGTCCAGAATCTGCAACAGCGAGGTTTTCTTCTCGAACAGCTCGAACAGCTGGCGCAGGCGCTTCATGTCCTGCGACAGTTCGCTGACCTCGAGCAGGTTGCGCTCGCCCGAGATCACGTACTCCTCGTTGCCCTCGCTCACCGCCTTGTCGCCCGCTTCGAGCGCGGCGGTCATCAGCATGATCATGTCCTGGCGGATCTCGCGCAGCTCCTGGTGCAGGCGCTGGCGCACGTCCTCGAAGCTCTGGCCGGCGTAGTTCTGGTTGATGTAGTTGCCCGCCTCGATCAGCTCCGACTGGGAGTGGTCGTGCTCGGTGAACAGGATCCGGTTCTGCACGTCGCCCTCGGGGGTGACCACGATCAGCAGCACCCGCCGCTCCGAGAGCCTGAGGAACTCGATGTGGCGGAAGGCGACCGCGCGCCGGCGCGGGGTCATCACGACGCCCGCGAAGTGCGTCAGCTGCGACAGCAGATTCGACGCCGACTGGATCGCGCGCTGCGGATTGTCGGGGTGAAACTGCCCTTCCAGCCGGTGGATCTCGCCGGACTGCAGCGGCCTGGTGACCAGCAGCGTGTCGACGAAGAAGCGATAGCCGAGCGGTGTCGGGATGCGTCCCGCCGAAGTGTGCGGGCTGGAGATGAAACCCATCTCCTCCAGATCCGACATGACGTTGCGGATCGTGGCCGGCGAAAGGTCCAGGCCGGAGTACTTGGACAGGGTGCGCGAGCCCACCGGCTGACCCTCGGCGATGTAACGCTCGACCAGAGTTTTCAGCAGGATCTGTGCGCGCTTGTCCAGCATGGGAGCATTCTACATTTCCCGCCGACGCGTGCTGTGGTTAAATCGCCGCCATCATGCCCCTCGCTTTCCGCCGCGTCGCCCTGATCGGCAAGCACCACAGTCCCGAGATTGCGGCCTCCCTGCGCGAGTTGCGCCGGCTGCTCGAGGCGCGGGGCTGCGAGGTGCTGATCGAGAAGGAATCCGGGCCCGCTTTCGGCGACGCGGTGCGCGGGGTCGACTACGAGACCATCGGCGGCGGCGCCGACCTGGCGATAGTGGTCGGCGGCGACGGCACCATGCTTGCGGCGGCGCGCAATCTGGTGCGCCACGGGGTGCCGCTCGCGGGGGTCAACCTGGGCCGCCTCGGGTTCATGACCGACATCGCCCTGAAAGACATGCCGGCCTCGATCGGCACCATCCTCGACGGCCGCTACCTGCTCGAGGAGCGGGCCCTGCTCGAGGCCGAGATCCGGCGTGACGGCGAGCTTCTGCAGCGCACCCTGGCGCTCAACGAGGCGGTGGTGGGCAAGGGCTCCCAGGGCAGGCTGATCGAGTTCGAGCTGTACATCGACGGCGAGTACGTCTACACCCTGCGCGCCGACGGCGTCATCGTCGCGACGCCGACCGGGTCGACTGCGTACGCGCTGTCGGCCCAGGGCCCGATTCTGCATCCGGGGGTCGGCGCGTTCGCGCTGGTGCCGCTCAATCCGCACACGCTTTCGGCACGGCCGGTGAGCGTGAGCGACCGCAGCGTGATCGAGATCGTTCTGGTGCGGGCGCTCGACGCGCGGGCGCATTTCGACGGCTACGCGCTGGCCGACATGGCGCAGGGCGACCGCCTGGTGCTGCGCCGCTCGGCGCAGGCGGTGCGCTTCGTCCATCCGCCGGGCTACAGCTACTTCGTCATGCTGCGCGAGAAGCTGCGCTGGAGCGAGGCGGTGGACAAGGGCCGCGACCCCGGCGATCCAGACTGAGCCGCGATGCTGCGCGCCCTGGGCATCCGCGATTTCGTCATCGTGCAGCGAGTTGAAATCGAATTCGGCGCCGGCTTCACGGTGCTGACCGGGGAGACCGGCGCGGGCAAGTCCATCCTGGTCGACGCGATCGAGCTGCTGATGGGAGGGCGTGCCGACGCTGCTACCGTGCGCGACGGCGCCGAGCGGGCCGAGTTGTCGGCGGAATTCGATCTCGACGCCGGGGCGCCGCTCGCCGCCTGGCTCGCCGAGCGCGAGCTGGAGGGCGACCCCGGAAGCCTCATCCTCAGGCGCAGCGTCGACCCCGCAGGCCGCTCGCGCTGCTTCATCAACGGTCATGCGGCAACCCTGACGCAGCTGCGTGAAGCGGGCGAGTACCTGGTGGACATCCACGGCCAGCACGCGCACCAGTCGCTGTTGCGCGCGAGCGCACAGCGCCAGCTGCTCGACGCGCACGCGGGCGCCGAAGCGCTGGCGCGCGAAACGGCCGAGGCGTTCCGGGCCTGGAAACGGCTCGAGGCACTGGCGGCCGAGGCTCAGGCCCAGTTCGCGCAGCGCGAGGCCGAGCGCGCGGATTTGCAGGACAAGGTCGACGAATTGGGCAGGCTCGGGCCGCGCGAAGGCGAATGGGACCGGCTCTCGGCCGAGCACGCGCGGCTCGCCCATGGCTCGGCCCTGCTCGAAGGCGCGCAGTCATCGCTCGAGGCACTGTCGGAGGCCGAGGGCGCGAGCCTGCCGCAGCTCGCGGCGGTGATCGGCCGTCTGCGCGCGCTGTCCGCGCACGATGCGCAGCTCGTGCCCGTGGTCGAGGGACTGGAATCCGCCGCGGCGCAGGCGGGGGAGGCGCTGCGCGAGCTGCGCCGCTACGCCTCGCGCCTCGAGCTCGATCCGCAGGCGCTGCGCGAAGCGGAGTCGCGCATCGAGGCGCTGCACGCGGCGGGGCGCAAATTCCGCGTCCGCCCGGCCGAGCTGGTGAGCCTGGCGGGCGAGTTGCAGGCGCGACTGGCGGAGCTGGACCTGGCAGTGGACCCGGAAGCCTTGCGGCGCGAGGTCGGCGCGGCTCGCGAGCGCTTCGGCGCGGCGGCGAAAAGGCTCTCAGCGCGGCGCAAGAGCGCCGCCCAGGCGCTGTCGAAAGCGGTCAGCGAAGGGATGCAGCAGCTGGCTATGAGCGGCGGGCGCTTTGCCGTCGCCCTGCGCCCGCTCGATGTCCCCGTAGCTGCCGGAGCGGAGGAGGTCGAATTCGAAGTTTCCTCGCACCCGAGCTTGCCGCTGCGGCCGCTGGCAAAAGTCGCCTCGGGCGGCGAGCTGTCGCGCATCAGCCTGGCGCTGCAATTGGTGGCGAGCAAGGCTTCGCCGGTCGGCGCCCTGGTGTTCGACGAAGTGGACTCGGGCATCGGCGGCGCGGTGGCGGAGACCGTCGGCCGCTCGCTGCGTCGCCTGGGACGCGAGCGACAGGTACTGTGCGTGACGCATCTGCCCCAGGTCGCCGCGCAGGGCGACCGGCAGTGGACGGTGGTCAAGGCGGGCTCGCGCGGCAAGCTCGGCGTCAGCGTGCAGCAGCTGGAAGGCGCCGCCCGGGTCGAGGAGCTGGCGCGCATGCTGGGCGGCGCGCAGATCACCGCGACCACGCGCCGGCACGCCGCCGAGATGCTGGGCGGCTAGGCGCCGCCGCTGGAGTCGTTCTCGAGCTGCCGCGCCTCTGCGCGGTACTCGCAATCAGGCTTGCTGCAATCCGCGTACAGCGCAAGCGAATGTCCGCGCAGGTCGAATCCTCGATTGCGCGCGATCTCCATTTGCCGCTTTTCGATCTCGGGGTCGTAGAATTCCTCGACCCGGCCGCACTGCAGGCAAACCAGATGGTCGTGATGGCCGCCCTGGTTGAGCTCGAACACCGCCTTGCCGGTCTCGAAGTGCTGGCGCGAAAGCAGGCCCGCCTGCTCGAACTGCGTCAGCACGCGGTAGACCGTCGCCAGCCCGACATCGATGCCCTCGGCGATCAGCTTGCGATAGACGTCTTCGGCCGAGAGATGGCGGACGTCCGTGCTGGTCTCGAACAGCTCCAGGATCTTGCGCCGCGGAAGCGTCGCCTTGAGGCCGATGTCCTTCAGGCTCTGCGCAGTGTTCATCGTCGGGCGGATCCCGCGATATCGATCGTTTATGATATAGCCTTTCGTCTTGCTTGAGAATCGCGCTTCCGTGCTGCTTCCCACTCGCGTGCTCATTGCTGCCGCGGCGCTCGCGCTCGCCGGTTGTAGCCTGCTCGACTCCTTTACGATCGAGATCCAGCAGGGCAACTACGTTTCCCAGGAGATGGTGTCGCAGCTCAAGCCCGGCATGTCCAGGGAGCAGGTGCGCTTCGTGCTGGGCACGCCGCTGCTGACCGACATCTTCCACGCCGACCGCTGGGATTACGTCTATTACCGCAAGATTCCGGGCGGTAAGACCGAGGAGCGCAAGCTGGCCGTGTACTTCAAGGACGGGCAATTGGCCCGGCTCGAGGGGGACGTGGTGGCGGCAAGCGAACGCGAGAAGTTCAAGGAGACGGGCGGGTGAGAATTGCGATCGCGGGCGGCGCGGGGCGCATGGGGCGCACCCTGGTCGAGGCCGTCCTCGGCGACGCCGAGCTTGAGCTCGCGGCGGTCCTGGAGCGGGCTGGGCACCCGGCGCTGGGACGCGAGGCGGGCGAGCTGGTCGGCCTGCCTTGCAAGGTCGTGCTGAGCGCGGACGTCGCCGCGGCGCTCGCCGCGGCGGACGTGCTGATCGATTTCACGCGTCCCGAGGGCACGCTCGCGCACCTGGAGGCCTGCGCCGGCCTGGGCAAGGCGATGGTGGTCGGCACCACCGGCTTCTCGGCGGCGCAAAAGGCGCGCATCGCCGAAGCGGCGAAGCGAGTCGCGCTGGTGATGGCGCCGAACATGGCGGTGGGAGTGAACGTCACCTTCAAGCTCGCCGAGACGGCGGCGCGGATCCTCGGCGACGGCTACGACGTCGAGATCGTCGAGGCGCACCACCGGCACAAGGTCGACGCGCCTTCGGGCACTGCGCTCAAGCTGGGCGAGGTGGTTGCGCGCGCGCTCGGGCGCAATCTCGCCGACTGCGCGGTGCACGGACGCCGCGGCGAAACCGGTGAGCGCGATCCCAAAGCGATCGGTTTCCATGCCATCCGCGGCGGCGACATCGTCGGCGAGCACAGCGTGATCTTCGCCGGCACCGGCGAGCGGGTCGAGGTTACCGTTCGCTCCTCGAGCCGCATGACCTACGCCCTTGGCGCGCTGCGCGCGGCCAAGTTCCTGCGCGGCAAAAAGACCGGGCTGTTCGACATGTTCGACGTGCTGGGGTTCAATTAGCGCCACGTTGCCGGGGAGGCCCCGGAGCCGGTATAATTCCCTGCTCAAACGAGCGGGAGGGGCGCCAGCCTCTTCCGCTTTTTCGCATCTACTCCTGGAGTTCGTGTTTTGGCCGCTCTCGAACCTGCCGCACTCGTCCTCGCCGACGGGACGGTGTTCCGGGGCCGCGCGGTCGGCGCAAGGGGCCTTGCCGCCGGGGAAGTGGTGTTCAACACCGCGATGACCGGCTACCAGGAAATCCTCACCGACCCGTCGTACTGCCGCCAGATCGTCACCCTGACCTATCCCCATATCGGCAACACGGGTACCAACCCGGAGGACGACGAGTCGGCGCAGGTGTTCGCCGCGGGGCTGGTGGTGCGCGACGTTCCCGCCGCGCACTCCAACTGGCGCGCGCGCAGCGGCCTGACCGAGTACCTGGTGGCCAACGGCGTGGTCGCCGTCGCCGACATCGACACCCGCCGCCTGACCCGGCTGCTGCGCGAGAAGGGCGCCCAGAACGGCTGCGTGGTCGCCGGCGAGGTCGACATCGACCGGGCCTTGGCCGCGGCGCGGGCTTTTCCCGGCCTGGCCGGGATGGACCTCGCCAAGGTGGTCAGCACCGCCAAGCCGTACCAGTGGCACGAGGGGGCCTGGGCGCTCGGCAAAGGCCATGCCGCGGGCGGCGAGGCGCGTTTTCACGTCGTTGCCTACGACTACGGCATCAAGCGCAACATCCTGCGGCTGCTGGTCGAGCGCGGCGCCCGCGTCAGCGTGTTGCCGGCGCAGGCAAGCGCAAGCGATGCGCTCGCACTGCGGCCCGACGGGGTGTTCCTGTCGAACGGCCCGGGCGACCCGGAGCCGTGCGATTACGCGATCCGGATGATCCGGGAACTGCTTGAAAGAAAAGACCTTCCGCTGTTCGGGATCTGCCTCGGACATCAGCTGATGGCGCTCGCTGCCGGGGCGCGGACGGTGAAGATGAAGTTCGGCCATCACGGCGCCAACCATCCGGTGAAGGACCTCGATACCGGGCAGGTCGTGATCACGAGCCAGAACCACGGCTTCGCGGTCGACGCGCAGACGCTGCCGGCAAGCGTCAGGCCGACGCACGTGTCGCTGTTCGACGGCTCGCTGCAGGGGCTGGCCCACACCGACCGGCCAGCGTTCTGCTTCCAGGGTCACCCCGAGGCAAGCCCGGGCCCGCACGACATCGGCTACCTTTTCGACCGCTTCGCCAAGATGATGAGCGATGCCCAAAAGAGCTGACATCAAGAGCGTGCTGATCATCGGCGCCGGCCCGATCGTCATCGGGCAGGCCTGCGAGTTCGACTATTCCGGCGCGCAGGCGTGCAAGGCGCTGCGCGAGGAAGGCTACCGGGTGGTGCTGGTGAACTCGAACCCGGCCACCATCATGACCGACCCGGGAACCGCGGATGCGACCTATATCGAGCCGATTACCTGGCGGGTGGTGGCGCGGATCATCGAGAAGGAGCGGCCCGACGCGCTGCTGCCGACCATGGGCGGCCAGACCGCGCTCAATTGCGCGCTGGATCTGGCGCGCGAAGGCGTACTGGAAAAATTCGGCGTCGAGCTGATCGGCGCCTCGCGCGAGGCGATCGACAAGGCCGAGGACCGGGAGAAGTTCAAGCGCGCAATGCAGAGGATCGGGCTGGCGTGCCCGCGCTCGTCGCTTGCGCATTCGATGGAGGAGGCGCTGCAGGTTCAGGCCGGAATCGGCTTCCCGGTGGTGATCCGGCCGTCGTTCACGCTCGGCGGCAGCGGCGGCGGCATCGCCTACAACCGCGAGGAGTTCGTCACCATCTGCGAGCGGGGCCTCGAGGCTTCGCCGACGCGCGAGCTGCTGATCGAGGAGTCGGTGCTCGGCTGGAAAGAGTTCGAGATGGAGGTGGTGCGCGACAAGCACGACAACTGCATCATCGTCTGCTCGATCGAGAACCTCGATCCGATGGGCGTCCACACCGGCGACTCGATCACGGTCGCGCCGGCGCAGACGCTCACCGACAAGGAATACCAGATCATGCGCGATGCCTCGATCGCGGTGTTGCGCGAGATCGGGGTCGACACCGGCGGCTCGAACGTGCAGTTCGCGATCAGCCCCGAGGATGGACGGATGCTGGTGATCGAGATGAACCCGCGCGTGTCGCGCTCCTCGGCGCTGGCGTCGAAGGCGACCGGCTTCCCGATCGCCAAGGTCGCCGCCAAGCTCGCGGTCGGCTATTCGCTCGACGAGCTGAAGAACGAGATCACCGGCGGGGCGACGCCCGCCTCGTTCGAGCCGACGATCGACTACGTGGTCACCAAGGTGCCGCGCTTCGCGTTCGAGAAGTTTCCCCAGGCCAACGACCGCCTGACGACTCAGATGAAGTCGGTCGGCGAGGTGATGGCGATCGGGCGCAACTTCCAGGAGTCGTTCCAGAAGGCGCTGCGCGGGCTCGAGGTCGGCGTGGACGGGCTGAACCAGCGCACCACCGACCGCGAGACGATCGAAAAGGAACTGGGCGAACCCGGTCCCGAGCGCATCTGGTACGTCGGCGACGCTTTCGAGAACGGCTTCACGCTGGAGGAGGTGTATCGCCTGACCCGCATCGACCCCTGGTTCCTGGCGCAGATCAAGGAGATCGTCGACCTCGAGATGGAGCTCGACGACCGGCTGCTGACCGAGATCGACGCCGGCACGCTGAGGACGCTCAAGCGCAAGGGATTCTCGGACCGGCGCCTGGCCTACCTGTTCAACACCACGGAGAAGGAAGTGCGCGCGAAGCGGCACGCACTCGGCATACGTCCGGTGTACAAGCGCGTCGACACCTGCGCCGCGGAATTTGCGACCAGCACCGCGTACATGTACTCCACCTACGACGAGGAGTGCGAAGCGGCTCCGAGCGCGCGGCGTAAGGTGATGGTGCTTGGCGGCGGGCCGAACCGGATCGGGCAGGGCATCGAGTTCGACTACTGCTGCGTGCACGCCGCGCTGGCGCTGCGCGAGGACGGCTTCGAGACCATCATGGTCAACTGCAACCCGGAGACCGTGTCCACCGACTACGACACCTCGGACCGGCTGTACTTCGAGCCGCTTACGCTCGAGGACGTGCTCGAGATCGTGGCCAAGGAGAAACCCTTCGGCGTTATCGTGCAATACGGCGGTCAGACGCCGCTCAAGCTGGCGCGCGACCTTGCCGCCGCCGGCGTGCCGATCATCGGCACCAGCGCCGACATGATCGACGCGGCCGAGGATCGCGAGCGCTTCCAGAAGCTGATCGACAGGCTTAAGCTGCGCCAGCCGCCGAACCGCACCGCGCGCTCGGCCGAGGAGGCGATGAAGCTCGCCGACGAGATCGGCTATCCGGTGGTGGTGCGCCCGAGCTACGTTCTCGGCGGGCGTGCGATGGAGATCGTGCACCAGCAGGTGGACCTGCAGCGATATATGGAAAACGCGGTGCGCGTATCCAACGATTCTCCAGTGCTGCTCGATCGCTACCTGTCCGACGCGATCGAAGTAGACGTCGACTGCGTCGCCGACGGCAAGGAAGTCTTCGTCGGCGGCGTGATGGAGCACGTCGAGCAGGC
>DATFMS010000092.1:0-3426 GCA_035266805.1 Burkholderiales bacterium
CGAGAGGCGAAAAATACTCGCGCACGATGATGGCGTAGGAGGGCACGATCCCGCCCTGGAACAGGCCGAACATCGCCGACAGCACGTACAGTGACACCAGCCCGTCGAAGGGCAGGAACAGCGCGAGCGCGATCGCCTGCAGGCCCGAGCCCAACAACAGGGTGCGCAGGCCGCCGATGCGGTCCGAGATCCACCCCGAAGCCAGCCGGCTGACGATGCCGAAGCCGAGCATCATCGACAGCATTTCGGCGCCGCGCGCCGGTCCGTAGCCCAGGTCGCCGCAGTAGGCGACGATGTGGACTTGCGGCATCGACATCGCGACGCAGCAGGCCACCCCCGCGAGGCACAGCAGCCACTGCAGCTGCCCCGGCCTGAAGCCGAGCGGCCGCTTCGGCCATGATGCGATGCCGCCGTCCAGGGGAGCGGCTTCGGCCTGCGGCGCGCGCCTGCGCAACAGCAGCGCAAGCGGCAGCATCGCCGCGAAGCAGAATATGCCGACGCCCATGTAAGTCTGGCGCCAGCCCACGCTGGCGAAGTAGTGCTGCAGCACGGGCGGCCAGATGGCGCCCGCGACGTAATTGCCGCTGATGCAGACCGCCACCGCGATTCCGCGCCGGCGCGTGAACCAGTGCGAGATGTCGGCCACCAGCGGTGCGAACGTCGCCGCGCTGCCGAAGGCGCCGATCAGCAGACCCTGCGCCAGGCTGAACTGCCACAGGCTGCCCGCCGAGCCCGCGGCGACGAATCCGACGCCCAGCGCCACGCTGCCGAGCAGCACCGGCACCATGACGCCGAAGCGGTCCGCCAGCCGACCCATCAGGATGCCGCCCAGGCCGAAGCCGACCATCGTCAGCGTGTAGGGCAGCGACGCGTCGCCGCGCGCGACGCCGAACTCGGCCTGCACCTGCGGCAGGGCGACCACCACCGCATACATCCCCGAGCCGCCGAGCGTCATCAGCAGAAGTGCGATGCCCAGGCGAACGCAGGCGTACATCTTCGATCCGGTGCAAAAGGGAGCGAGTATCCCAGATTAGAATCGGGGCTCCAACGGGAGGAGCCGCCATGCGGATCGAGTTGCTGCTGCACGTGTTGTCGGACGTGGTATGGGTCGGCGGCATGTTCGTCGCCTACCTGGCGGTGCGCCCCGCCGCGGTCGAGGCGCTCGAGCCGCCACAGCGGCTGAGGCTGTGGACGGGGATCTTCGCGCGCTTCTTCCGCTGGGTGTGGGCGGCGGTGATCCTGATCCTCGGCACCGGCTTCTCGATGATGGGGCACATGCAATCGGTGCCCGCATACGTGCTGGTAATGGCCGTTATCGGTCTGCTGATGAGCGCGATCTTCCTGCACCTCTATTTCGCGCCGTTTCGCCGCCTGAAGCGCGCGGTGCAGCACGAGGACTGGAAAGCCGGTGGCGCCGCGCTCGGCCAGATCCGCATCCTGGTCGGGATCAACCTGGCGCTCGGGCTGCTCAACATCGGGGTCGCTATGCTCGGCCCGATGCTCTAGGGCACCACGATGCGACTGACTTCCGAGGAACAGGCGATGCTGCGCGGCGAGCACGGCGCGGCGGTCAAGCAGGCGATCGAATACCTGATCAAGGTCGGCGAGTTCTGGGGCGCCGAGCGGCTGGTGCCGGTCAGCAATGTCCACATGATGGGCGACATCGAGGTCATGGGCGACGGCGGGCTGAAGTGGCTCGAGTGCGCCGCCGAGCAGAAGGCGCGTTGCGCGCTCAATGTCACGACCAACGCGCGCTCGTTCGATTTTCCGCTGGTCGAGCGGCTGCAGCAGGATGCGGGCGAGGCGGCCAAGGAGAAGAAACTGATCGGGTTGCTGCAGCAAATGAACGTCGCCACCACCGACACCTGCATCAACTACCAGACGCTGTACCAGCCACACCTGGGCGAGCGCGTAGCCTGGGGCGACACCGGGACCGTGATCTACGCCAATTCGGTATTCGGCGCGCGCTCCAACTTCGAGAGCGGCCCGGCGGCATTCGCCGCCGCGCTCACCAAACGGGTGCCGGAGTACGGATTCCAGCTCGACCGGCACCGCAAGGGAACCTTCGTCGTCAAGTTGGAAGCGGAGCTCGACGACCTGGCCGACTGGGGCGCGCTAGGCAAGCTGGTCGGCGAGCCGAACCAGAGCTACTTCCAGGTCCCGGTGTTCACCGGCATCAAGCGCGCGCCGAGCTCCGACGAGCTGAAGCACCTCGGCGCCTCGCTGGCGAGCTACGGCTCGATGGGCATGTTCCACATGGTGGGCGTGACGCCCGAGGCGCCGAGCGTCGAAGCGGCGCTCGGAGGCAACACGCCGCACAGCGAAATGATCGTCACCAACGCCGACCTCGAGCGGCTCTACCGCGGCTACGACCTGGGCGACGGCAAGTGCGATCTGATCGTGTTCTCGGGACCGCAGCTTTCGCTGTGGGAGCTGAAGAACCTTGCCGAGCGCTTCGACGGGCGGAAGATCAGGCAGGGCACGCAGGTCTTCGTCACCTCCTCCAACGGCGTGCTCTCGGCGGGCCGCAAGCTCGGCTACGTGCAAAAGCTGGAAGCGGCCGGCACCACGCTGATGGAGGGCGTGTGCTTCTACATCCTGCAGAACCTGTCGCAGATGCGCCAGCGCAACGGCTGGACCAACATGATCTCCAACTCGGCCAAGATCGTGAACATCATCGGCGCGCACCGCTTCAACACCATCCTGCGCCGCACCCGGGACTGCGTCGACATCGCCATCGAAGGGAGGCTGCGGTGAGCGAAGTGCTCGAGACCATCGGCGTCGAGCGCGCCTTCGGCGAGGTGGTCGAAGGCGAAGCGGTGGTGTCGGAGGAGGGCTTCAGCCCGCGCTACGACCTCGACCGCTGGAGCGGCGTGATCACCAAGCCGGGCCACAAGCTGGAAGGCACCCAGATCAGGGACAAGATCTGCTTCTTCCCCACCGCCAAAGGCGGCATCGCCGCCGGCTGGGCCTTCTACGACATCAAGTGCAAGGGCATCGCGCCCAAGGCGCTGGTGTTCGGCGTCACCAACCCGGTGATGGTGCAGGGCGCGGTGTTCGCCGACATGACCATCACCGAGGGATGGTCGAGGCCGCCGCGCGAAGTGATCCGCACCGGCGACTGGGTCAGGGTCGATCCCGCGCGCCGAGTGATCGAATTGTTGAGGCGGGGAGTGAAAGGGGGTACGTAAATGACGGCAAAGCGTCTTTTCCTGGAGATCGGCAGCGGCAACGACCTGCACGGCGGCGACTACACCAAGGCTGCGGTGCGCGCGGTCGAGGACGCCATGCATCACAGCTCGCTGGCGCTGTTTCGCAGCTTCGGCATCGATCCGAACTCGATGCAGGTCTTGGTCACGATCGGAGTGCAGCAGCCGGACAAAGTCGATGTCGCCGCGGTGGAGCGTGCGTTTCCGTACGGGAAGG
>DATFMS010000093.1:0-8313 GCA_035266805.1 Burkholderiales bacterium
CGGTTCGATGGCGTCGACCAGGCGCTTGAGCTTGGCGACGTGCGCGCCCGCGTCCGGCGCCGCCGATCCCAGCGCCAGCCCGACGCCGTGCGCGCTGATCGGGTAATCGGCGCGCAGGCGGCGCAGAACGTGCAGATCGTAGCCGCCGGCGCCGAAGTAGTTCTCGCTGTGCACCTCGAGCCAGCCGGCGTCGCGCTTGCAGGCGAGGAAATCCTCGTAATGCGCAGCGCGCAACCCGACGCCGACGCCAAGCCGGGTCTCGGGCTGGGAGGCGGCGCGGGTTGCGTTCATCTGCGCGCTCCGGCCTACTTCTTGTCCATCATCGTGTCGCCCGGCATCATCGACCCGCCCATGTCCGTGCAGGTCCCGGTCTTGACGTACTTGAAGTCGTGCGGATCGTTGTCCATCTTCGACTGTCCGGCGCAGGCGTGCGCCGTCTTGTTGCTGCCGCAGTCGTTGTGGCCGGCTTTGGCGATGCCGAAGCACTTCTCCATGCCTTTGGGGTCGGCGGCGTGGGCGCTCAGAGCGCCGAGCGTGCCGAGCGCGAACAGTCCTGCCATGGCACTGCGAATGACGAGCTTCTGATTCATCTGTAGTCCTCCTGGAGCGGATAAAAAGATAGCGGAGACCCGTGTCCCCGCCGCTTCGTCGCGCAACCGCGACAATCCTTACATACGCATTTTCCGGGCGGCCGGATGCCGGGGTACCATGGCGAACCCGATCGAAGGACACCGGAACTGGCTCCGCAACCGCAGAACATCGGCAAGTACACCGTGTTGTCCGAGCTCGGACGCGGTGCGACGGCGACCGTGTACCTCGGGCGCGACGCCTTCGCCGGGCGCGAGGTGGCGGTCAAGGTGTTCTGGCACGGCGGGGAGGACGCCGGACTGGCGGTGCCCAAGCGCCGCAACACCTTCCTCAACGAGGCGGCGCTGGTCGGCAAGCTGCTGCACCCGCACCTCGTTACGCTGTTCGACGCCGCGGTCGAGCGCGATTACAGCTATATCGTCATGGAGTACGTGCCGGGCGGCACGCTGGCGCAGTTCACCGTCGCCGACGCCCTGCTGCCGCTGGAAAAGGTGGTCGAGGTGGTGTTCAAGTCGAGCCGCGCGCTCGAATACGCGCACCGCCAGGGCGTCATCCACCGCGACATCAAGCCGGCGAATATCCTGGTGACGCGGGAATTCGACGTCAAGCTGTCCGATTTCGGCGTTGCAATCCTGGCCGACGCAACCCACACCAACCTGCGCAACGTCGGCTCGCCCGCGTACATGTCGCCGGAGCAGCTCTCGGACGAGCCGCTCACTCACCAGACCGACATCTATTCGCTCGGCGTGGTGATGTTCCAGCTGCTCACCGGACGCCTGCCGTTCGCCGCCACTTCGCACGCGAGCCTGATGTATCAGATCGTCAATCACCGCCCGCCGGCGCTGCGCACGCTGCGACAGGATCTGCCCGAGGCGGCCGAGGCGATCGTGTCGCGCGCGCTGCAGAAGGACCTCGCGGTGCGCTATCAGAGCTGGATCGACTTCGGCAAGGATCTTGCGAGCCTGGTGCGGAACCTGGAGGCGCCGCGCGAAGAGCTGTCGGACACGCGCAAATTCCACATGCTCAGGAACCTCGCGTTCTTCCGCGACTTCCGCGAGGTCGAGATCTGGGAAGCGCTGCGCACCGCAACCTGGCAGCGCCTGCCGGCCGAGACGGTGATCATCGAGCAGGGCGACCGCGCCGAGAGCTTCTACGTGCTGGTGGACGGGCAGGTCGAGGTGACGCGCGGCGGCCGCATCCTAAGCACGCTCGGAGCCGGCGACTGCTTCGGCGAGATGCTCTACTTCTCGGGCGAGACGTCGCTGCGCAATACCACGATCCGGTCGCGCGCGTCGGTGCTGGTGCTCGAGATCAAGGCCGAGGCGCTGATGGCGGCAAGCGACGCCTGCCAGGTGCAATTCAACAAGGCGTTCATGCGCATCCTGATCGACCGGCTTACCGCCGCCAACCAGAAGCTTTCGGAGCGCTGACAGGGGTGGCGGAAAGCACGCTGATCCACGCCCTGGTCCTGGGTATCGTCGAGGGCCTGACCGAGTTCCTTCCGATCTCGAGCACCGGCCACCTGATCCTGGCCGGCGACCTGATCGGATTCAACGGCGACAAAGCGAAGGTATTCGAGATCGTCATCCAGACCGGCGCGGTCCTCGCGATCGTGTGGGAGTATCGCGCGCGCTTTTTCACGATTAATCGCAGGTTGTGGCTGAACCTTGTGGTCGCGTTCATGCCGGCGGCGGTGCTCGGCCTCGCTTTCGCCGCCGCAATCAAGGCGCACCTGTTCAAGGCGGTGCCGGTGGCCGCTGCTTTCATCATCGGCGCGCTGGTGATCCTGTGGGCCGAGCGCCGCAACCACCGCGTACGCGTCGCGCACGTCGACGACATGACCTGGAAGGACGCGCTCAAGGTCGGCTTCGCGCAGGCCTTCGCCCTGATCCCCGGCACCTCGCGCTCCGGGGCGACGATCATCGGCGGCATGCTGTTCGGCCTGTCGCGGCGCGCGGCGACCGAGTTCTCGTTCTTTCTCGCCGTGCCGACCCTCGTCGCCGCCGGCGGCTACGACTTCATCAAGCACCGCAGCCTGTTATCGAGCGCCGATCTGGGCATGTTCGCGGTCGGCTTGGCGGCGGCGTTCGTGGCGGCGATCGTCTGCGTGCGCTGGCTGATCCGCTATGTCGCGACGCACGACTTCAAGCCGTTCGCCTGGTACCGGATCGCGTTCGGCATCGTGGTGCTCGCCACCGCCTACGGCGGCGTCGTGAACTGGTCCGCGGCTTAGCCCTGGATCCAGGGCAGGCCGGCCACGCGCCAGCCGCCGACGCTGTTGCGGTGCTGCTGGGCGTCTTTGTCGCCCTCGAAGCCTTCGAGCACGTTGTAGCACTCGTGGAATCCGGCCTGGGTGGCGACGATCGCGGCGTCGTGCGAGCGCCCCCCCGAGCGGCAGAGGAACATGACCGGCTCGTCGCGCTCCACCAGCTCCGCCAGTTGCTCGAGGAAGGCGGGGTTGCGCTGGCTACCGGGGTAGCTGTTCCACTCGACCGGCAGGGCGCCGGGAACCCGTCCGACCCAGTACAGCTCGGCCTGGGTGCGCACGTCGACCAGCCGCGCGCCGGCCCGCATGAGGACATGGGCCTCCTGCGGCAGCAGGGCGCCGGCATAGGGCAGATTGAGCCGCGCAGCGCGCTCGCGCGCGGCGGCCTTGATCGATTCGGTGTCGGCCATCGTTACGCTGCATTATATAAACCTCGAAACCGCTGCGCCGGCCGCACCGGCATAGTGCGCAGTGGCCTAAAATGCACCAGCATTGGGCATGGCGGTTGGGTAAAATGCGCCAGATTCAGCTCACCCCAAGGTAGCGCCCGAGAGAGTCGTATTAGGCACGGAAACTGCTCATTTCGACGCGTTCGGCCGGCGGTCCCGGCCCGCGCTCACTTCACAGACCACAGACCCACTCAGGAGATTCGAAGATGGCGATGACGCCCGATGACGTCTTGAAGATGCTCAAGGACAAGGAGGTGAAATTCGTCGACCTCCGCTTCACGGATACCAAAGGCAAGGAGCAGCACGTCTCGGTGCCATCGAAGTATTTCGACAAGGACAAGTTCGACAGCGGACACGCCTTCGACGGCTCCTCGATCGCCGGCTGGAAGGGCATCCAGGCTTCCGACATGCTGCTGATGCCGGACCCGGGCACGGCGCGAATGGACCCGTTCACCGACGAGGCGGTGCTGAACCTCAACTGCGATGTGATCGAGCCCTCCGACGGCAAGCCCTACAGCCGCTGTCCGCGCGGCGTCGCCAAGCGCGCCGAGGCGTATTTGAAATCGAGCGGATTGGGTGACACGGCGTACTTCGGCCCCGAGCCCGAATTCTTCGTTTTCGACGGCGTGACGTGGTCGATCGACATGTCCGGCTCGTTCGTGAAGATCAAGTCCGAGGAAGCGCCGTGGTCGACCGGGACCGACTACGAGTCGGGCAACATGGGTCACCGCGCTCCGGTCAAGGGCGGCTATTTCCCGGTGCCGCCGGTCGATTCGCTGCAGGACGTGCGCAACGCGATGTGCCTCGCGCTCGAGCAGCAGGGGGTGGAGGTCGAGGTCCATCACCACGAGGTGGCGGCCGCAGGGCAGAACGAAATCGGTACCCGCTTTGCGCCGCTGGTCCAGCGTGCCGACTGGATGCAGATCCTGAAATACACGGTGTGGAACGTCGCGCACGCCTACGGCAAGACCGCGACCTTCATGCCCAAGCCCGTGGTGGGCGACAACGGCTCTGGCATGCACGTGCACCAGTCGGTGTGGAAGGGCGGCCAGAACGTTTTCGCCGGCAACGGCTATGCCGGGCTGTCGGAATTTGCGCTGTTCTACATCGGCGGCGTGATCAAGCACGCGCGGGCGCTGAATGCGATCACCAACCCGGGCACCAACTCGTACAAGCGCCTGGTGCCGGGTTTCGAGGCGCCGATCAACCTCGCCTACTCGGCGCGCAATCGCTCTGCCGCGTGCCGCATTCCGCACGTGGCGAGCCCGAAGGGCCGGCGAGTCGAGGTCAGGTTTCCCGATCCGACGGCCAACCCCTATCTGGCCTTCGCCGCGCTGCTCATGGCCGGCCTGGACGGGGTGCAGAACAAGATCCACCCGGGCGACCCGATCGACAAGAACCTGTACGACCTGCCTCCCGAGGAGCGTAAGAAGGTTCCGAACGTGTGCGCGTCGCTCGAGGAGGCCCTCGGCCACCTCGACAAGGACCGTGCCTTCCTCACCAAGGGCGGCGTGTTCGACGACGACCTGATCGACGCCTACCTCGAGCTCAAGATGGAGGAGATCACCCGCTTCCGCATGACGACGCATCCGCTCGAGTTCGACATGTACTACAGTTCGTAAGCTGGTCGCAGCCTGTGCGTGACTCGAAGGACGGGGCCACAGCCCCGTCCTTCAGCTATTTTGGGATTGCTAGAAGTCGCTTTGGTGGCATAGACTTAGAGCGTCCATTTAACGCGGCTTCTCGATCATGCTTCGCAACACGGCATTCGCGCTGCTGGTGCTCGGCTTCGCCGCCGGTGCGGCGCGCGCGGACATGTACAGGTGCGAAGTTCCCGGCTCCAGCAGCCCGCTGTACACCAACGATCCGCGCGATACGCACGGCAAGAAATGCACAGTGGTGAGCCACGAAATCAACGTCGTGCCGGCGCCCGGGAAGCCGGCCGCCAAGCCGACGCCGAAAAGTTTTCCGAAGGAGTCGTCCACGGCGCGTGCTTCCGCCAAGGAGCGCCAGCGCGAGATTCTGGAAAAGGAGCTCGGTCGGGAAGAGGAAATGCTCGACAAGGCGCGCAAGGCGCTCGAGGATCAGGAGGCAGTGCGCTACGGCAACGAGAAGAACTACGCCAGGGTGCTGGAACGGCTGCAGCCCTACAAGGACAACGTCGAAGTCCATCAGAAAAACGTCGAGGCGCTGAAGCGCGAGCTGAGAAATCTGGATCGGTGAGTGCCGGCGGGGCGTCGTGGTGAGCAGCAGATTTTCGGGCCTGGAGCTGCTCGCCACCGCGGTGGTGGCGTTGGACGATGGCTTCGTGGTGCGTTACGCCAACCCGGCGGCCGAGAACCTTCTCGACACCGGTGCCCGGTCGATGATCGGGCAGGCCTTTCCCGGCCTGTTCGCCGAGACCTCGGCGATCGAGCGCGCCCTCGCAGAGGCCCTCAAGACGCACTGGGACTACTCGGCCCAGGTGGTCACTTACGTGCGCCCGGGACGCGAACAGCTGCCTTTGTCGTGCGTCGTGACCCGAATCGACGCCCCCGGCATCCCGCTGCTGGTCGAGTTGCGCCCGATCGAGCAGCAGCTGCGCCTGGCGCGCGAGGAGCGGATGGTGTCCGAGCAGCAGGCCAACCGCGAGCTGATCCGCAATCTGGCGCACGAAATCAAGAACCCGCTCGGCGGGCTGCGCGGCTCCGCGCAACTGCTCGAGCGCGAGCTCGACAAGCCCGATCTCAGGGAATACACGCAAGTGATCATCAAGGAGGCCGACCGCCTTCAGGCGCTGATGGATCGGCTGCTGACGCCGCATCGCGCGCCGCGCGTGGCGCCGGTCAACATCCACGAGGTGCTCGAGCGGGTGCGAAGCCTGATCCTGGCCGAATTTTCCTCGGGGGTCGCAATCCACCGCGACTACGATCCCAGCGTGCCCGACATCGTGGGCGACAAGGAGCAGCTGATCCAGATGGTGCTCAATATCGCACGCAATGCGGCGCAAGCGCTCACTTCGACGGAGAATGCTTCCGGCAAGGGGAGGACGATCACCTTCCGGACCCGTGCCGTACGCCAAGTCACGATCGTGCGGCATCGCTACCGGCTGGCCCTAGAATTGCAGGTCATCGACGACGGCCCTGGAGTGGGAGAGCAGATTCGGGAACGGATCTTCAACCCGTTGGTGTCCGGGCGCGACGGCGGCAGCGGCCTCGGCCTGTCGTTGGCCCAGACCTACGTTCAGTACCACCGGGGTGTGATCGAATGCGATAGCCGGCCCGGCCGGACGGTGTTCACCATCCTCCTGCCGCTGGCCTGATCCTTGCGAGAGACTTCGGGTAAATGAAGCCAGTCTGGATCGTCGACGACGATCGCTCCATCCGTTGGGTGTTCGAGAAGGCGCTTACCCGCGAGGGTATCGCGCACGCGTCGTTCGCCTCCGCGCAGGAGGCGCTCGATGCCCTGCAACACGACGCGCCGCAGGTCCTGGTCTCGGACATCCGCATGCCGGGTCCCTCCGGCCTGGAGCTGTTGCAGAGCGTGAAGCGGCAGCACCCGGAGGTGCCGGTCATCGTGATGACCGCCTATTCCGATCTGGAGTCCGCGGTCGCTGCGTTCCAGGGCGGCGCCTACGAGTACCTTCCCAAGCCGTTCGACGTCGACCAGGCGGTCGAATTGATCCGGCGCGCGCTCGAGGAAAGCCAGCGCGAAACCGCGGCGCTCGAGCCGGACGCGACAGCGCCCGAGATCCTCGGCCAGGCGCCGGCGATGCAGGAGGTCTTCCGCGCGATCGGGCGACTCGCGCAGTCGAGCGCCACGGTGCTGATCACCGGCGAGTCGGGCAGCGGGAAAGAGCTCGTCGCCCGCGCCCTGCACCGCCATAGCGCGCGTGCCGGCAAGCCGTTCGTGGCGATCAATACGGCGGCGATGCCCAAGGACCTGCTGGAATCGGAGCTGTTCGGCCACGAGCGGGGTTCCTTTACCGGCGCCCAGCAGCAGCGCCGCGGACGGTTCGAGCAGGCCGAGGGCGGGACCCTGTTCCTGGACGAGATCGGCGACATGCCGGCAGAGCTGCAAACCCGGCTGCTGCGCGTGCTCTCGGACGGGAGCTTCTACCGGGTAGGCGGCCACCAGCAGATCAAGGCGAATGTGCGCATCATCGCCGCCACCCACCAGGACCTCGAAACGCGGGTGCGCGAAGGCAGCTTCCGCGACGATCTCTACCATCGCCTGAACGTGATCCGGATCCGCATGCCGGCGCTGCGCGAACGGCGCGAGGACATTGCGCTGCTGGCGCGGCACTTCCTCGCGCGCAGCGCGAAACAGCTGGGGGTCGAACCCAAGCGTCTGTCGGACGCGGTCGTCGAGTACCTCGGGCGGCTCGATTTTCCGGGCAATGTGCGCCAGCTCGAGAACCTCTGCCACTGGCTGACGGTGATGGCGCCCGGGCAGGCGATCGAGCTTGGCGACCTGCCGGCGGAATTCCGCGCTCAGACCGCGGCGGTCGCCAAGGCCGACTGGCTCGAGGCGCTCGCCGAGGAGGTCGAGCGGCGGCTTGGGCGGGGCGAAAGCGGAATTCTCGATGCGCTTGGCCGGCAGTTCGAGCGCGCGCTGATCGTCAAGGCGCTCGCGCACAGCGGCGGACGGCGCATCGACGCGGCCAATCTGCTCGGGATGGGCCGCAATACCATCACGCGCAAGATCCAGGAGCTCGGCATCGAAGACGCCGGCGAGGGCGATAAGTAGCCTCGTCGCCTATTTCTTGGGCGTGCGCCGGTTGATCTCCAGCTGGGCGTCGACCAGGGCCACGACCTCGTCGATCGCGTCCGAATGCATGCCCTTCTGCGCGGCGATGGTCTTGACCAGCAGGTCGACGCGCTCGATGTGGTGCGCGCCGCCGTACAAGGCCCGCGCGGCCGACGACGGGCTTGCAAGGCCTTGCGCGGCGGCGGCGTATTTCTCGAAGGGCACCATGTCCTTGGTGTCCGCGCCGAGCGATTTGCACAACTGCACCACCCAGTCGTATAC
>DATFMS010000094.1:0-16290 GCA_035266805.1 Burkholderiales bacterium
TGCAGGAGGTCGGTCTTTCCGGTAGCAAGCAACTTCGCCATTTGGGCACGCTCCACCGGCTGCTGAAGGATCAGCTTGCCCGAGCGGAAATCGCAGCTGCGCGAGGCTCCCACTGCTTTTTCGCAGACGTACGCGACCCCGTGCTCAAAGACCCGCGCGCCGCACTTCGGGCATGCGCCCAAACTTTCCTGGCCCGAGAAGTCAGGTGCCTCTTCGGTCTCCGATGACGTTCCCTGGCCGAAGTCGAACTCAATGCGGAAATCGTCGTTCAGTCTGATGCCGGCCGCGAAGGGCTTGCCCATCCGGCTGCGAAAGCCAGTAACAGGTCCGATAAAGCGCTTTTCGATCAGCTCGCTGACTTCTTCCGGTGACCACTCGCGGCCGGAAGTCACCTTCCAGAGAGAGAAATCGCACTTTTGGCACTGAAATTTTCTATAGTTCTCCTGCACCGTCCCGCCGCACTTTGGACACGGCGCGGAAACCGTGGCGAAGGCGGTATCGGGAATATCGCCGTTCTTGATTCGCTCCACCATGTCACGCGTGACCTGCTCGATATGCTCCATGAAGTCCTGGCGGCGAAGCTTGCCTGCTTCCATGAGCTTCAACTTGAACTCCCAGTCACCGGTCAGCTCAGGCGACGTGATTTCACTTACCCCAAAGTGGCGCAGGGCGAACAGAAGGGAAAAAGCCTTCGGCGTGGGCACCAGCTCCCTGCCGCTGCGATGAACGTATTCTTCTTGAATTAGCCCCTCAATCACCGCCGCACGGGTCGCTGGAGTACCGAGCCCCTTGGCCTCCATTGCCGCGCGCAACTCGTCGTCTTCTACCAGCTTGCCAGCGCCCTCCATCGCCGACAAGAGCGTCGCCTCCGTATACCTTGGTGGCGGCTTGGTCTGGTTCGCCTGGGCACCGATCTCGGCGACGCGCACCAATTCGTCGGCGGCAACTACGGGCAGGTTGTCGCTTTCAGACTGTGCTGCCCGGCCGTATACGACGAGCCAGCCTGGATTGCGCAGCACCCTGCCCTCGGTCCTGAACCGGTGTTTGGCAACTTTCGTGATCCTGGTCGTCTGCAAGTACTCGGCCGCGGGATGGAAGACGGCCAAGAAGCGCCGCACAACCATGTCGTAGAGCTTCTGCTCGGCATCGTTGAGCTGCTTTGGCTGCTGCTGCGTAGGTATGATCGCGAAGTGGTCGGAAATCTTCGCGTTGTCGAACACGCGCCGGTTGGGCTTCACCCAACCCTGCTTCAAAACGCTCTTGGCGAGGGCGCCGTATTCCTTCGTCGCGCCCAGGATCTCCATGGTCTTCTTCACCGTAGCGAGATAGTCCTCGGGAAGCGCGCGCGCATCCGTGCGGGGGTATGTGAGCGCCTTGTGCCGCTCGTAAAGCGCCTGGGCGAGGGAAAGCGTCATCTTGGCGGGAAAGCCAAAGCGGCCATTGGCTTCGCGCTGCAAGCTCGTGAGGTCGAACAGAAGCGGTGAAAGCTGGGTCGAAGGTTTGCTCTCCTCCGTAACCGCGCCCCTCCCTTCGCGGCACGCTGCCACGACCGCTTCGGCCTCCTCCGCGCTCCAGAGCCGCTCTGCCTTTCGTTCGGAATCCTCGTCCTTCTTGAATGCCGGATCGAACCAGCGTCCGGCATATTCACCCGCAAGCGCGCCGAAGCGCGCATGAACCTCCCAGAAATCCCTCGGGTTGAAGGCGCGGATGCGCTCCTCGCGCTCGACGAGCACCGTAAGGGTCGGGGTCTGAACGCGGCCGACCGTGGTGAGATAGAAGCCGCCCTCCTTCGAATTGAAAGCGGTCATGGCGCGCGTGCCGTTTATTCCGACCAGCCAGTCCGCTTCGGAGCGGCAGCGCGCCGCGTCGGCGAGGGGAAGCAATTCCTTGTCCGGGCGCAAGGCGTCGAAACCGTCACGAATGGCCTGCGGCGTCATCGACTGCAGCCACAGGCGCTCGATGGGCTTCTTGATCCGCGCATAGTTTACGAGATAGCGGAAGATGAGCTCGCCTTCGCGACCGGCATCGCAGCCATTGATAAGTGTCGCGACGTCTTTACGCTTCATTAGGCGCAAGAGCAGATTTAGGCGGTCTTGGCTGCGCTCGATCGGCGCCAGCTCGAAGTGCGGCGGGATCACCGGAAGTCTTGCGAACGACCACTTACCCTTCTTGACGTCGTGCTCCTCCGGCAGAGAGAGCGTCAGCAGGTGGCCTACCGCCGATGACAGCACGTAATCGTCGTTCTCGAAGTAATCGCCTTTGCGCGTGAAACCACCCAGCGAACGCGCGATGTCCGCGGCAACTGAAGGCTTCTCGGCGATGATCAGAGTTTTGCTCATGGAATGCCGCGCAGGGTGCGCGAGCGTCGAAAGGCGGCAGATGATAAGTGCAAACACGCCGAGGCGGCAACCCGGACGGCAAGGGACTGCGGCAGGGCGCCGGTTCTCGCGCGCCCACGCGCGCGAGGATCAGCTCGGCAACCGCTCGGGCTGAACCGTGAACAAATCCTCTGCGAGCAGATGGCTGGTCGGAGTTTGCTGGTTCCACAATACCATCAGCACGATCAGCTTGAGTTGCTCGAGCGACAGCGCGGTTCCGGTTGCGGCGAGTGCGCGCTCGATCACGTGTTCGCGGATTTGGGGGCTTAGGATTCCCGACTGCTCAAGCGTCAGCAGGAAGCCGCGGCAATCGGTGTCAAGCTTGGCAAGCTCTTTCGGTGCATAGGCACGAAAGGTATTGCGGGAGTCCGGAATCGGGGCAAAGTTGCGGTGAGGGACGCGAAGTACTCCTGCCAGCCACGATAATGCCTCGCTGATGTCGGTGTCCTCGAATCCGGCGGCAGAGAGCTTCTTAGCCACCAATTCGCTGTCTTGCGCGAGGTCGGTTTGCTGGCAGTGCTCGAACAGGTAGACGAGGATTTCGTACATGTTATTTTTCTCCTCAGTTTAGGCGTTGATATAGCCCGCCGGGCAGCGCAGCTACCTGTCCGGCGAGTTCGAGCCGCAGTAGCTCCGAGGATACCTGCTCCGCAGACAACCCTGCACGTGCGCAGAGCGAATCTACGTCGATGGGATCGAACCCCATCTGCACCAGTAGCGGCTCGCGATCGGGCATGGCTGTCCGCGCCGTGCCGGTCGTCGCAGACCCTGTCCGCCGAAAGCCGGCAAGTTCGGTCAGCACATCGTCTGCAGATTCAACCAGCTTGGCGCCGGCCTTGATCAGCGCGTGGCAACCCTTGGATAGCGGTGAATGGATTGAGCCGGGAATCGCGAAGACTTCGCGCCCCTGTTCGGCCGCAGCGCGCGCCGTGATAAGCGACCCCGAAGCAAGCGCTGCCTCGACCACCAGACAGCCCTGAGCCGCCCCACAGATAAGCCGATTGCGGCGCGGAAAGTTGTGCGCTACCGCTCGCGTTCCGAGTGGAAACTCGGACAGCAGCAAGCCCCGTTGCTTGATCTCGCTCGCCAGCGGCGCATTGCGCGCAGGGTATATGACATCGATTCCGGTCCCGAGCACCGCTATCGTCGACCCCGGGCCGGCCAGGCCTCCGCGATGCGCCGCGGCGTCGATGCCGAGGGCGAGACCCGAGACGATCGTCAGGCCAGCCTCGCTAAATGCCTGGGCAAAGCTTTCCGCGTTGCGCTCGCCTTGAGCAGTCGCGTTGCGACTGCCCACGACCGCCAGTGCCGGTCGGCCCAGCAAGTCGAGACGGCCCTGGGCGTAGAGCAACGTGGGGGGATCGGCGATCTCAAGCAGCGGCTTCGGATAGGCGTCATCGGCCAGGGTAACGACTGCGTGACCTGGTTCCGAGGCCCACGCGCTTGCCTGGGCGACTGCCTCGGCAACGGCAGCAGAATCAAGGGCTTCCAACGCCGCTCGAGGAGCGAATCGCGACAGCTCGGATCGAGAGCGGGCTAGGACTTGCTCAGGCAAGCCATACTGTTTTAGGAGCTGGCGAACGGCGGCGGGGCCGAGGCCTGGCGTGAGCGTTAGTTGTAGCCAGCTCTCCAGCCCCGGATCTGTCGTCATAGTGGGGGCGAGAGGCAGGGTGCCGTACCCTGACGCTGCGCCGACCGGCGCGGCGCACCAGACTCGGGCTTAGGGGGTCTGAACCACATCCAGCACTTGGACGGGTCTCACGATGCGCATGACCAAGGCATAAGATACCCGGTCAAACACGCGGAACACGAACACATGGCCGTTTGGCTCATCGGGCAGTCGGATCACGGACTCTGGCGAGTCTTTCGGTTGCGAGGTATCGGTTACCGTTTGGCCGTGGGTGTAGACGGCCAGCACTGTGCCGACGTCGATGCCGTCGGACTTGCCGCGGTTGAGGGTGATGATCGAACCCGTGCCGGTCTCGCCCACGCGCTGCACGCCGCCGTAAATCGACATCACACGGCCCTTGATAAAGACGCCCGGCGAGTGCGGCGCGTAGTTAACTGTCTGCGGCGGGCCGGCCGCAATCAGCTTGTCACCCACGCCGACTTCCTGCTTCACGTTTGCGAGGCGAACGGTCGTCGGCTCTCCGGGCCTCGTAACTTTTGCCGTGCCGAGGAAGATGGCCTCATAACCGAGAGTCCGATTGGTCTCCGGGTCGACAAGGGCGCCCCCGGGGCGGTAGACGCTCCACGTCTGCTCCTTCGAGCCCCCGATGCCGCGTACGTAGGCCGCATTGCCGGCCTCGAGGATTACCCGGTCCTGCTGTGTCGCGACGATGGTCGGTGCGTTGTCGAGTCCGCCAGGCTCGATGACCAGCGGCTGCGAAAGGAACGGCTCGATAATCGACGGCGGAATGCTCGGGATCGGCGCGTCGGTGCTGCCCAGCACACGTACCCTGGGATGAAGTGCCTCGGTCCCCGAAATCGTCAGCCGACCACGCAAGCGATCGAGCACGATTACGTTGCCGGGATAGATGCGGTGGGGGTTCTTGATCTGATCCTTGTTCAGGCTCCACAATTCCGGCCAGCGCCAAGGCGAGTTGGTGAAGCGCTGTGCGATGCCCCACAAAGTGTCGCCGGGGACGACAACATAGCGATCGGGCGCGTCCGGCTTGAACGCGTCCGAGGTCTTGGGTGCTTGGGCCGCAACCCCGGCCGCCGCTAGGCTGCCAGCGACAAAAGCCAGTATTGTGATAGACTTACGCAAGTGACCGTACATAGGGCCCTCGATTATTTCTTGGCTCTTCGGGCCGGCTTGAAGTGCCGATTGTTGACCCAAAATTGGCATAAAGCCCATTTAGCTTACATACTGCCTGAAATTGTGCATGTAATTAATTCACACAGCAAGTGATTTTCTGATTTCAATGGCTCTCCTGAACATCCTCCGATACCCCGACGCCAGGCTTCACAAGCTCGCGGCGCCCGTGACCGTTTTCGACGACGGCTTGAAGCGGCTCGTGCGCGAGATGGCCGAGACCATGTACGCGGCCCCAGGCATTGGGCTTGCGGCGACCCAGGTGGACATGCACAAGCAGGTTATCGTCATCGACGCCTCCGAACGGCGCGATTCGCTGATTGTGCTCATAAATCCTGAAATCGTGGAGGCCACAGGCGTTTCCGATATCGAGGAAGGCTGTCTCTCGGTCCCGAGCATTTACGAGCTTGTCGAACGCGCCGAGCGCGTCAAGGTGCGTGCCTATGACCAAAACGGCAACGCCCTTACCCTCGAGGCGCAGGGACTGCTCGCGGTGTGCATCCAGCATGAGATGGACCACCTGCAGGGCAAGGTCTTCGTCGAATACCTTTCGCCGCTAAAGCAGCAGCGCATCCGCGCCAGACTGGCCAAGCAGCTCAGGAAGAGCGCGTAGCGAAACGGGACCGGCGGCGCCCGTGGCGCCCTGCGCTGCTGCGGTAGCCACGACGTCCGTGAGAGCGTCCCATGCGTCTGGTTTTCGCAGGCACCCCCGAATTCGCTGAGCGCTCGCTTTCCAGTCTCCTCGGCGCCGGCCACCAAGTGGCGCTGGTGCTGACCCAGCCAGATCGCCCCTCCGGACGCGGCATGCGACCGGCGCCGAGCGCGGTAAAGCGCTTGGCGCTTCAGTGTGAGCTGGAGGTGTTCCAGCCAGCAACATTGAATGACGCGGCAAGCCTGAGCAGGATCGTCGCGGCGCGGCCGCAGGTGTTGGTAGTGGCGGCATACGGTCTGCTCTTACCCCAGTCAGTCCTCGACTGCGCCCCGCTGGGCGCCCTGAACGTTCATGCCTCGCTGCTGCCGCGCTGGAGAGGTGCCGCGCCGATCCAGCGCGCCATTCTCGCTGGTGATCGCGAGAGCGGCATTACGATCATGAAAATGGACGCGGGCCTCGATAGCGGTCCAATGCTTGCGCAAAGCGCGATCCCGATCACGGAGCATGACGACGCAGGAACACTTCACGACCGTCTCGCGGCCCTGGGCGGGGAGATGATCGTTGCCGCGCTGGCCGACGTGGAATCAGGCCGAGCCGTTTATACGCCGCAGCCCAACACGGGCGTGACTTACGCGCGCAAAATCGACAAAGCGGAATCGATTCTGGACTGGTCGCGCCCGGCTCAGGAACTGGCACGCGCGGTACGCGCATTTCGACCCACACCGGGCGCGTCGAGCGCCCTCTCCGGCGCAAGCGTCAAGATTTGGGAGGCACACGCCGCCGAAGGTTCCGGCGAGCCGGGGCAGACGCTCGCAGCCGGTCCGCAGGAGATCGTCGTCGCCTGCGGGGAGGGGGCGCTTGCCGTCACGCAGGTCCAGCGCGCCGGGGGAAAGCGCGTGTCTGCGGGAGAGTTTTTGCGTGGGCACGCGGTGGCGCCCGGCATGCGATTCGGCCAACCAGCCGAACGCGCGTGACGCATGGCTTCGCGCAAAACTACTGTGGCCGCAGGAGACGCACCGTCACTCGCCGTCTCGATGGCGGAGGCCGCGCGGATCATTGCCGGTGTCGCCGGCGGGCGAAGCCTTTCGGCGGAGCTTGAGCGTGCGGCCGACGAGGGAGACGCGCCGCGCGCGTCGCTGCTCGACCTCACTCATGGAACCTTGCGCCGCTACGGCCGCGTTCAGGCTCTGGCGCGGAATCTCAGCAAGCGCGGTGGGATCGATCCGGTCGTCGAGGCACTGCTATGGTGTGCGTTCTACGCCTTGGACTCCGCCCGACATGCGCCGTACACGATCGTGGACCAGGCGGTGCGCGCCTGCGCCATAGTGGGGCACCGCCCGGCGACCGGCTTCGTCAACGGTGTGCTGCGCACCCTGCTGCGTAATCGCGCCGCCATCGAGGAGCAAATCGCCGCGAATCCGGAGGCGCACTGGCAGCATCCCGCTTGGTGGATCGAGGCGGTGCAGCGCAGTCATCCGGATGCGTGGCAAGATGTGCTGCGGGCGGGAAACACCCATCCACCCATGTGCCTAAGGGTGAACGTGCGCCGCATTTCCGCGCACGAATATCACGCGCGACTGCAATCCGAGGGGATCATGGCCAAACGCGTAAACAGCTGCGCGTTGTTGCTGGCTAAGCCGGTGCCGGTCTCACGTCTGCCGGGATTTGCGCAAGGAGAGGTATCGGTCCAGGACGCGGGCGCGCAGCGCGCGGCCACCTATCTCGACCTAGTCGCCGGGCAGCGCGTGCTGGACGCCTGTGCCGCGCCAGGGGGAAAGAGCGCGCACATGCTCGAGCTTGAGGATATCGCGCTCACCGCGTTGGACGCGGACGCAGCGCGCTGCGCGCTGGTCAACGGCAACCTGGCGCGGCTCGGCCTCGCGGCTCGGGTGCAAGCAGCCGATTGCACCCGGCCTGAAACCTGGTGGGACCGCAGGCCGTTCGACCGCATTCTTGCTGACGTGCCGTGCTCTGCGTCCGGCGTCGCACGCCGCCACCCCGATATCAAGTGGCTGCGTCGAGCGGCCGACCTAGGCGCATTCGCGGCGCGTCAAGGCGCGATTCTGGACGCACTTTGGCGAGTGCTCGCCCCCAGTGGTAAATTGCTGTATGTCACCTGCTCGGTATTCAAAGAGGAAAACGACGCCGTCGTCGAAAGCTTCGTCGCACGCACGCCGCACGCGCTTCGCCAGCCGTTGTCGCAAGGCGCGGCGTCGACGCTGCTACCTGGGCCAGAACACGACGGATTCTATTTTGCCTTGCTAGCCAAGCCGACCTGAACGCGCGATGCGCCGCATCGCTCTCCTGCTGAAGCCCCTCTTGCTGGTGCTCGTGCTCGCCATGAGCGCGACGGCACGTGCGGACGAGATCGCGGTCCGTGCAGCAAACCTGCGCGCTACCGATGAGGGGCTGGTGCTCAACGCCGAGTTCAGTTTCCAAATCACACCCAGGCTCGCGGAGGCGGTTGAAAACGGCGTGCCGCTTTATTTCGAGCTCGATTTTGAGCTTACCCGGTCGCGTTGGTACTGGTTCGACGAGAAAGCCGTAGCAAAGCGTATGCAGGTCCGATTGTCGTACCACGCCCTGTCGCGCCAGTACCGCCTGTCCACCGGGCTGCTGCAGAAAAGCTTCGGCACCCTGGAGGAGGCGCTGGATGTGCTCAGGCGACTGCGCAACTGGCTCGTTGTCGACCGCACGGTCTCGCTTGCTGATGCGACTTACGACGCGGCCGTGCGCATGCGCTTGGACACCACACTGCTGCCGAAGCCATTCCAGCTCAGTGCGCTCACCAATCGCGAGTGGAATCTCGAGTCGCCGTGGAAGCGATTTTCCTTCCGTCCGCCGCAGCAGCCGCCGGCGCCGGTCGAGAGCCGCCGGCCGACGGAGGCGCCAGCGCGATGAGAGCACTGTTAATCATCGGGGCCGCGCTGGCGGGCGTGCTGATGTTCCTGCTCGCGACTGCAAGCGCAAACACCTCGCTGTTCGAGCAGCACTATCCGGTACTGCTGGCGTTGAACGCGGCGCTCGCGGCCCTGCTGGCCGTGCTGGTCACGTATCAGCTCGTCGCGCTGGCTCGCAAGTATCGCCGCCGTGTTTTTGGATCGCGACTGACGCTGCGTTTTCTCGTTCTATTGGCGATGATGGCCATCGCGCCAGGACTCCTGGTTTACGCGGTGTCGGTCCAGTTTCTGAGCAAGAGCATCGAATCTTGGTTTGACGTCAAAGTGGACGCCGCGCTCGAAGGCGGGATCACTCTCGCACAGGGCGCGATCGATCAGATGCTCGCCGAGATGAACGTGAAGGGGCATGCGATGGCCTTGGAGCTTGCTGACCGGCAGCAGGCCGACCAGGTCGTGCTTCTCAATCGGCTGCGCGAACAGGCTGGCGTTCAGGAGGCGGTAATCGTCGCCGGCAATGGTCGGGTAGTGGCAACTGCGAGCGAAGATGTAACCAAGCTGTACCCGGAGGTCCCGAGCGCGCAGGCGCTCCGCCAGGCTCGTGTAAATCGCGGCTACACCGCGATCGACTCGCCTCCGGGCAAGCCGCTCGCCCTGCGTGTCGTAGTGCCGATCAACGCGCTCGCGCTTACCGATGAAGCGCGATATCTGCAGCTGCGGCAGATCCTTCCGGAGTCATTTACGCGCAGTGCCGAGGCAGTCGAAGCGGCCTATCGCGACTACCGCGAACTCGCCCTCTCGCGCCAGGGTCTGAAGCGGATCTACATCGTCACCCTTACGCTCACGCTGTTAATGGGCCTTTTCTTCGCAGTTGCCCTGGCGGTGATCCTGTCCAACCGGCTGTCCGAGCCGCTCGCGAACCTCGCGCAGGCGACGCAGGCCGTGGCGCGGGGAGACTTCTCGCGCAGAGCGCCGGTTACCAGCCGTGACGAGCTCGGTGTTCTCACGGAATCGTTCAATTCAATGACCCGGCAACTCGACGAGGCGCGTCACGTGGTCGAGACGAACCGGGTGGCGCTCGAGACGGCCAAAGCCCACCTCGAGAACATATTGGCTAACCTTTCTACCGGCGTGCTGGTTTTCGATCGCGACCTACGTCTTTCGATCTCCAACCACGGTGCGGCCGCCATTCTCGGCGAGGAGCTGCTCGCAATGTCGGGCAAGAAGCTCGATGCGTGGCGCGCCGGCCTGGATGCTTTCGCGAGTCGGGTGCGCGAGGCATTCCTGGTTCACGGCGATCGTACCTGGCAACTCGAGCTCGCCCTCAAGGGCACGGGGAAGACGCTACTGGTGCGCGGCACGGCGTTACGTACCGCGACTGGCGGCGGCTACGTCCTGGTGTTCGACGATATCACGCAGCTGATCCAGGCCCAGCGTGCGACGGCTTGGGCGGAGGTGGGGCGGCGCCTGGCGCACGAAATCAAGAACCCCCTTACTCCGATCCAGCTTTCGGCCGAGCGTCTGGAAATGAAGCTCGCTGGCCGCCTTCCCGCTCAGGAGGCCGAAACGCTCAAGCGCGCGACCCAGACAATTATCAACCAGGTCGCGGCCCTGAAAGCGATGGTCGACGCCTTCCGCGACTACGCGAAGCTCCCGGCACCGTCGCTCGCCGGCCTGGATGTGAACGCGCTGGTGGAGGAGGTACTTGCGCTTTACGAGAATTCGAGCGTGCCGATCGCGCGGCGCCTATCCGCGGCGCTGGGGCCGGTGCGCGCCGACTCGGCACAGATCCGACAAGTGTTGCACAACCTGATCCAGAATGCGCAGGACGCGCTCGAGGGAGGCGGGAAGGTGAACAAGCCGGAAATCGAGGTCCGCACCGAAATGGTCGGGGATCGCGTGCAGATCGCCGTGAGAGACAATGGGCCCGGGTTCCCGGAAGAAATGATGACGCGCATATTCGAACCCTACGTCACCACCAAACCGCGTGGCACGGGGCTCGGCCTGGCAGTCGTCAAGAAGATCGTCGACGAGCATCACGGCAGCATCGCGATCGAGAATCGCCCGGAGCGGGGCGCTTGCGTGAGCGTGTTGCTGCCGGTCATGGACGAACAAGAGGCCGCGAGCAAGGCGGCTTGAGCTCGGGACGTAACGAGAATATGAACCCATAATGGCGCAAATCCTGATCGTTGATGACGAGGTCGGGATTCGCGAGCTCCTGTCAGAGATTCTCGCGGACGAGGGCCACCAGGTGCTGCTGGCCGAAAGCGCCGGCGCGGCGCGTCGGCTGCGCGAGCGTCAGCGGCCCGATTTGGTGCTGCTCGATATCTGGATGCCGGATACGGACGGCATCACGTTGCTGAAGGAATGGGCGACCACCGGGCAGCTCACGATGCCGGTCGTCATGATGTCCGGGCACGGGACGATTGAAACCGCGGTAGAGGCGACGCGAATTGGTGCACTGGATTTTCTCGAGAAACCGATCGCGCTGCAGCGCCTTCTGGCTACCGTGAAGCGCGCACTGCGCAATCCGGAAGCGGCGGCGCCGCGTGAAATCTCCCTTGCCACGCTCGGCCGCTCGGCGACCCTCGCCGAGGTCAAGAAGCGCCTTGGCCAAGTGGCGCAAACAGCCGCCCCGCTTATGCTGCGCGGCGAGCGTGGCATGCGCGCGGAGCTTTTCGCGCGGCTGCTGGCTGCGCCCGGAGCGCCGTTCATCGCCGCCGGCCCGCTTCTGGCCGAGCCCACCACGGAGCTGCTGACAAGTGCGGGCGGCGGGATCCTGTTCATTCCAGATTTGACGCGACTCGGCCGAAACGAGCAAAGGAGCCTCGACTTCCTGCTCTCACGCGCAGACAAGTACAAGACACGCGTGGTTTGCTTCTCGTCAGTGGATGCGAGGACTCTGGCCGATAAGCACGAGTTCGATGCCGAACTGGTGGCAAGACTCGCCCAGGTTACCCTCAAGCTACCGGCGCTGCGCGAGTTCGCCGAGGACGTTCCGGATCTGGCGGCGTTGATGCTCGCGCAACTGGTGGAGGCGCGCACCTGCCCGCCGCGGCGGCTTTCCGTCGCAGCGCTGAATGCATTGCGCCACCATCTTTGGCCCGGAAACCTGGCTGAGCTCGAGAACGTAATCATGGACCTGGCGCACACCGTGCTCGACGAGGAAATCGGACTTGCCGACGTGGAACGCGTGGTAACGACTCGGACCGACACGCCGGAAGCACCGGAGCTCGGTCTCGATCGACCTTACCGGGAGGCGCGGGAAGCTTTTGAGCGGGTGTATTTCGAGCGCCTCCTAGGCCGCGAGCAAGGCAGCATGTCACGCGTGGCAGAACGCTCGGGTCTCGAGCGTACGCACCTGTATCGCAAGCTCAAGGCGCTCGGGCTTCCGGTCGGTCGGCGCGAGGAAAACGGGTCCTGAGCCTGAAGCCCAGGCTTAAAAGGTCTACAATGGCGCGCCTTTCGCAGGGGAAAGCGCGACCTTGAAAATCATCCTACTCGGCGCCGGACAAGTTGGCGCGTCGGTTGCCGAGAGCCTTGTTTCCGAGCAAAACGACATCACGGTCGTCGACATCGACCCGACGCGGCTGCGCGCGCTGCAGGACCGATTCGACCTACGCACGCTGGTCGGCAGCGCGTCGCATCCAACCGTACTGGCCGAGGCAGGAGCCGCCGACGCCGACCTCTTGATCGCGGTTACACAGTCGGACGAGACGAACTTAGTCGCCTGCAAGGTTGCGGCGCGAATGTTCAACGTCCCGCGGCGCGTCGCGCGAATCCGCGCCACCGATTTCCTGAACGACGAGAAGGTGCTGGGGCCGGAGGGCTTCGAGGTCGACCTGTCGATTTGTCCTGAGCAGGTGCTCACCGACTATATCGTCAAGCTGGTCGAGTTTCCGGAGGCACTGCAGGTCCTCGATTTCGCCGACGGCCGCGTGAGCCTGGTCGCGGTGCGCTCGTACAAAGGTGGGCCATTGGTGGGCCGCCAGCTGAAGGATCTGCGGCGCCATATTCCCGGTGTCGATACCCGAGTGGTCGCGATCTTCCGCCGAGACCGTGCCATCGTGCCCGACGGTGATACCGTGATCGAGGTCGGCGACGAGGTATTTTGTCTCGCGCCCGAGAAGCACATTCGGCGGGTCATGCGTGAACTGCGTCGCATGGACCGTCCGGTTAAGCGCGTAATGGTCGCGGGGGGCGGCAACATCGGTCTGCGCCTCGCACGCGCGCTCGAGAATGATTATTCGGTGCGCGTCGTGGAGCACAACAAACGCCGCTGCGAGATGCTGGCCGCCAAGGTCAATCGGGCGCTGGTGCTCAACGGGGACGCCACCGATGAAGAGCTGCTCGAGCAGGAAAACATCGCTGAGATGGATTTGTTCGTCGCCGTCACCAACGACGATGAGCACAACATCATGAGCGCGCTGCTGGCCAAGCGCATGGGCGCACGGCGCGTAGTCGCGCTGATCAATCGCCGGTCGTATGTCGATCTCCTGCAAAGCGGCGAGATCGACATCGCGATTTCGCCGGCGCAGGCGACCATCGGCAAGCTGCTGGCGCACGTGCGTCGCGGCGACGTGGTTTCGGTCCACAGCCTACGGCGAGGCGCGGCCGAGGCGCTCGAGGCGGTGGTGCACGGAGACCGCGAATCGTGCCGCGTCACCGGTCGGCGGATCGACGAGATCGATCTTCCTGCGGGCACCACCATAGGCGCGCTGGTGCGAGGCGACGAAGTGATCATGGCGCACCACGACTCCGTGATCCAGGCTGAGGACCATGTGATCGTCTTCGTCGCCGACAAGAAGACGCTGCCACGGGTGGAGAAGTTGTTCCAGGTTGGCGTGCGGTTTCTCTGACGCCGGGCGCGCGGCGATGGAAAGGTTCAACGCCGTCCTGAACCTGCTGTCGGTGGTGGTGATTATTTTTGCCGCCACGATGCTCGTGCCGCTCGCCTTGTCGTTGCACCTCGGTGACGGGGCGGAACAGGCCTACGACACCGCGATTCTGGCCACGGCGCTCGCCGGTGGCCTGAGCTGGGTCGCGACACGCGGCCGTCAGCGCGAGCTGCAGGCGCGTGACGGCTTTCTACTGGTGACACTCGCCTGGACGGTCCTGCCCGGCTTTGGCGCCCTGCCGCTGTTGTCCTACCTGCCCAAGCTTTCCTTTACCGAGGCCTATTTCGAGGCCATGTCGGGCCTCACCACCACGGGAGCGACGGTGCTAAGCGGGCTCGATCGCCTGCCGCCCTCGATCAACTTCTGGCGTTGCGAGCTGCAATGGCTCGGCGGAATGGGAATCCTGGTGCTGGTGGTCGCGATCCTGCCGCTGCTCGGGGTCGGGGGACGGCAGATCTTGAAGGCCGAAACACCGGGGCCGATGAAGGACACCAAGCTCACCCCGCGCATTACCGAAACCGCCAAGGGTCTGTGGGGCGTCTACGGTCTGCTCACGATCGCGTGCGTGCTCGCAATGCGCTGGGCGGGAATGACCTGGCTTGACGCCGTCATGCACGCTTTCACCACCATGAGCACCGGCGGCTTCTCACCCTACGACGCCAGCTTCGCGCACTGGAATTCGCCGGCGATCGAGGCCGTGACGATAGTCTTCATGCTGATCGCCGGAATCAATTTCGCGACCCACTTCCAAGTGCTGCGAAAGCGCAGCCTAAAGTCCTACCGCGAGGACCCTGAAGTCGGCGTCTTCTTCGCCGTGATCTTGGTCAGCATAGTCGGCATTACCTTGTTTCTATTGGTAAAAGGGGTGTACCGCGATTTCTGGGTCGCGCTGCGCTATACCGCCTTCAACCTGGTTTCGGTCGCCACCTCGACCGGCTACGCCAACACCAATTTCGGCGTCTGGCCGCTGTTCGCGCCGTTGTGGATGCTGTTCCTGGTTTCGTTCGTCAGCTGCTCCGGATCGACCGGCGGCGGGATCAAGCTTGTTCGCGCCATGCTGATGTTCAAACAGGCATTCCGCGAGCTCGCGCGCATTGTCCATCCGCGGGCCTACATTCCGGTCAAGCTCGGCGGCCATCCGATCGAGAACAACATTATCTTCGCCGTGCTTGCCTTCATGCTGGTCTACGGCGGCACGATAAGCGTGATGACGATGCTCCTTGCGGCGACCGGACTGGACTTCGTCACCGCCTTCTCCGCCGTGGTGGCCTGCATCAACAACCTCGGCCCCGGTCTGGGGCAGGTCGGGCCGGCGACGAATTTCGCCCTGCTGGACGATTTCCAGACCTGGCTGTGCTCGGCAGCCATGTTGCTCGGCCGGCTCGAACTGCTCACGGTGCTGGTGCTGCTTACGCCAGCGTTCTGGCGCAAGTGAGCCGCACGCCGGTGCACATCGTGACCGGCACGCCCGGTGCGACAAGAGCGCTGATCGAGCGACTTCTTGCCGTGCGGCCCGGGTGGGCGACGTTCGCTCCGGCTGGCTGTCCCTGCTGCACCGGCCGCGTCGAGACCCAGATCGCGCTCGCGCGCCTGTTGCGCGGGGCCAAACCCGGACGCGTGCTACTTGAATTGAAGGACGAACAGCACCTTGCCGGGCTGCAGCGGGCGCTCGCCGAGTGGCCGCTTGCGCGCTACGTCGAACCCGGCAGGGTGATCACCTTGCCGCAGGACAGCGAGATCGCGCCGGAGGCGTTAGGCGCGTAGCGCGGCCACGGCCAGCGCCAGCCAGCCGAGAATGAAAGCCACGCCGCCGAGCGGCGTCACGGCACCGAGCCATTTTTCTGCGGTGAACGCCAGCAGGTAAAGACTGCCGCAGAACACAACGATGCCCCCTGTCAGCAGCCACCCTGCCGCGCGCAGCCAGCCGGTATCCGGGGCTTGCTGCAAAGCGAGGCCGACGGCGAGCACCCCGAGCGCATGCCAGAAATGGTATTGCACCGCGGTGTGGTAGACCTCCAGCATGTCGGAGGACAGCCGCGTCTTCAGCGCGTGCGCGCCGAAGGCTCCGAGCACCACCGCGAGGGCCGCAAGACCAGCCCCCATCGCGACGAACAGCTTGGCGCCGTCGCTCATGCGCGGTGTATGAGGCGTCAGCTGCCTTTCTTCTTCGTCCGCTGCGGGCGCTTCTTGCCGTAGCTGCCCTTGTAGATCTTGCCGCGCCGGGTGCGCTTGTCGCCCTTGCCCATGGTCTTGCTCCGCGATGGTGGAAATTACGCTACCGGATTATAGCTAGGCTGCGGTGCTTGCTGCAGCTGGCTTTTCGGGCTCGTAGGCCAGATACGGTGCGAGCCAGCGCTCGGCCTCCGCGATATTCATGCCCTTGCGCTTGGCGTAGTCCTCGAGCTGGTCGCGCCCGATCTTGCCTACCGCGAAGTAGCTCGATTCGGGATGCGAGAGATAAAAGCCCGACACCGAGGCGGCGGGGAGCATCGCGTAAGACTCGGTGAGAATCATGGCCGCGCCACGTTCGGCGTCCAGCAGATCGAACAGTGCGCGCTTCTCGGTGTGGTCGGGGCAGGCGGGATAGCCGGGCGCTGGCCGGATACCGCGGTATTTCTCCGCCACGAGTTCGTCGCCGCCGAGCTTT
>DATFMS010000095.1:0-18359 GCA_035266805.1 Burkholderiales bacterium
AGCGCCGCGTGCTCGGGGTAGGCGTAGCTGCGCGCGCCGAAGCCGCCGCCGAGGTCGGTGCAGACGACGCGCAACCGGTCCTCGACGAGATTGAACACCTTGGCCAGCTGGCCGCGCACGGTGTGGGTGTTCTGCGTCGGGCAGTAGAGCGTGAAGCGGCCGCTGGCGGCGTCGAACTGCGCCGCAAGCGCGCGCGGCTCGAGCGGGTTGGCGACCACGCGCTGGTTGACGACCCTGAGCTTGACCACGTGCGCCGCGGCGGCGAACGCGGCGTCGCTCGCCGCGCGATCGCCCATGCGGTAGATCGCCGCGATGTTGCCGTACTCGGGCGTGAACGCGGGCTGCCACACCACCGGGCCTTTGCCGCTGGCCGAGGTCGGCAGGTCGGCCACCGCCGGCAGCGGCTCCCATTCGATCTCGACCAGCTCGGCGGCGTCGCGCGCCTGGTCGCGCGTCTCGGCCACCACCATCGCCACCGCGTCGCCGACGAAGCGCGCGACGTCGGCGGTCAGCGCGTGGCGCGGCGGCACCGTCATGTCGGCGCCGTCAGGGCGCTTGTGCAGCTGCGTGAACGGCACCGGCGCCAGGCCGGCGGCGACGATGTCGGCACCGCTGTACACCGCGAGCACCCCGGGCGCGGCGAGCGCCGCGGCCGTGTCGATCGCGGCGATCTTCGCGTGCGCGTGCGGCGAGCGCGTGAACGCCGCGTGCGCCTGGCGCGGCAGGTCGACGTCGTCGGTGAAGCGCCCCTGCCCGGTGAGCAGTTTCTGGTCCTCGAGCCGGCGCAGCGGCCTGCCGATCCACTGGCTGGCGCCGGGTTGAACTGTGTCTTGATCTGGCATTGCGTCCTCTGTCTCCCAGGGCATCATCGTAGCGCGGCGGCGGCGGCCTTCGTGACCCGCCTTGCGAACCTGCCGGCGCGGGGTGCGCGCCGGCGGGCGATTCTGCGATCATCAGGGCGATGACGCTTCAGGTCGAATGTGCGGCGCACGGCGCCGACCGGCTCGGCGAATGCCCGCTGTGGGACGGGCGCGAGCTGTGGTGGGTCGATATCCTCGGCCCGGCGCTCAAGCGCCTCGAGCCGGCGAGCGGGAAGGTGCGCGCGCTCGCGCTGCCCGAGCCGATCGGCAGCTTCGCCTTCCGGGCCGCGGGCGGGATCCTGGCGGCGATGAAATCGGGGCTCTACTTCCTCAATCCGGACGACGGCAAGCTCGAGATCGTCGCCCGGCCCGAGACCGGGATGGCGCAGAACCGCTTCAACGACGGACGCTGCGACCGCGACGGGCGCTTCTGGGCCGGCACCATGAAGGACGAGGGACAACGCGAGCCGGTCGGCTCGCTCTACCGGCTTGATGCCGGCGGCGCGTGCGCGCGGGTGCGCGAGAACCTCTACGTGCCGAACAGCCTTTGCTGGAGCCCTGACGGGCGCACCATGTACCTCTCCGACACGCACCGGCACGTCATCTGGGCCTTCGACTACGACCGCGCGGGCGGCGCGATCTCGGCCGAACGGGTATTCGCTCAAGCCGACGACCTGCACCCCGACGGCGCCTGCGTCGACGCCGAGGGCTGCCTGTGGAGCTGCCAGTACGGCGGCTGGCGCATCGTGCGCTACACGCCGGCGGGAAAGGTCGACCGCGTGCTCGAGCTGCCGGTCGCGAATCCGACCTGCTGCTGCTTCGGCGGCGAGGTGCTCGATACGCTGTACGTCACCACGGCGAAGCAGAAGCTCGCGCCGGAAGAGCTCGCCAAACAGCCGCTCGCCGGCAGCGTGCTCGCGCTGCGGCCCGGCGCGAAGGGCCTGCCCGAGTCGCGCTTCGCGGGCTGAGGTTAGCCGAGCGTCGGCATGTGGAAGCCGGGCGCGGGGGTGTCCTGGTGCGGCCAGCGCTTGGTGACGACCTTGGTGCGGGTGTAGAACTTGACGCCCTCGACGCCGTGCACGTGCAGGTCGCCGAAGAGCGAATTCTTCCAGCCGCCGAAGGAGAAGTAGGCAACCGGCACCGGGATCGGCACGTTGATGCCGACCATGCCGACCTGGATCTCGTTCTCGAAGCGCCGTGCCGCGCCGCCCGACTCGGTGAAGATCGCGGTGCCGTTGGCGTAGGGATTCGAGTTGACCAGCGCGATCGCCTGTTCGAGCGAATCTGCTCTCAGAACGATGAGCACCGGGCCGAAGATCTCGTTCTTGTAGACTTCCATCTGCGGTGTGACGCGGTCGAAGAGCGTGGTGCCGAGGAAGAAGCCCTCTTTCCGCGGGGGATTGCGCCCGTCCACTACCAGTTTCGCTCCCTCGGAGATTCCTTTGTCGATGAACCCCGCAACCTTGTCCCGGTGCTCGGCCGTGACCAGCGGCCCCATGTCCATCCCGGGCGCGTCGCCCGGCCCGATCTTGATCGCCTTGGCCCGCGTCGCGAGCAGCTTGACCAGCGGGTCGGCCGCGGCGCCGACCGCGACCACCGCGCTGATCGCCATGCAGCGCTCGCCCGCCGAGCCGTAGGCCGCGCCGGTCAGGGCGTCGGCGGCGAATTCGAGGTCGGCGTCGGGCAGCACCACGGCGTGGTTCTTGGCACCGCCCAGCGCCTGCACCCGCTTGCCGTTCCGGGCGCAGGTCTCGTAGATGTATTTCGCGATCGGCGTCGAGCCGACGAACGACACCGCCGCGATCCCCGGATGGGCGAGGATCGCGTCGACTGCCTCCTTGTCGCCGTGCACAACGTTGAACACGCCGTCGGGCAGCCCCGCTTCCTTGAACAGCTCGGCCATGCGCACCGACGCCGAGGGCACCTTCTCCGAGGGCTTGAGAACGAAGGCGTTGCCGCAGGCGATCGCCACCGGGAACATCCACAGCGGCACCATCACCGGGAAGTTGAACGGCGTGATGCCGGCGCACACGCCTACCGGCTGGCGCAGCGTGTGGGTGTCGACCGCGGTGCCGACGTTTTCCGAGAATTCGCCCTTCAACAGGTGCGGGATGCCGCAGGCGAACTCGACCACCTCGATGCCGCGCTGCACCGAGCCGGAGGCATCGGGCAGGGTCTTGCCGTGCTCCTCGCTCACCAGGCGCGCCAGCTCCTGCTGGTTGTCCTGCAGCAGCTGGAGGAGTTTCTGCATCACCCGCGCGCGCCGCAGCGGCGGCGTGTCGCGCCACGCCGGGTACGCCGCGGCCGCGGCCTTGACCGCGGCGTCGACGATCTTGGCGTCCGCCAGCGGAACCTTCTTCGCCACCTGCCCGCTGGCCGGGTTGTATACGTCCCCCATGCGGCCGGCCGGCACGACCGGCTTGCCGCTGATCCAGAGCGGAACGGTGTGGTGCTTGATGTCTGCGGGCTTGTTCATGTGCGCGTCCTCCGGAGATTCGATTTTACGCCGATCTATATACTCGGCCGATGCCCGCGCCGCTCGTTCCCGCCACGCTCGCTTTCGCCCCGGACGGCACGCCGTATTCGGAGCAATACGGCGACGTCTACCACAGCGCCGCTGGCGGACCGGCGCAGGCGCGCCACGTGTTCCTCGCCGGCAACGGGCTGCCCGGGCGCTGGCGCGGACGGCGCGGGTTCAGCGTGCTCGAGACCGGATTCGGTTTCGGCCTCAACTTCCTCGCCACCTGGGCGGCGTGGCGCGAAGACGTCGCGCGCTGCGAGCGACTGCACTTCGTTTCGCTCGAGAAGCACCCCTTCGTCGCCGCCGACCTCGAACGCCTGCACGCGCGCTATCCCGAGTTCGCCGAATGCGCCGCCGCGCTGCGCGCGGCCTGGCCGCCGCTCGTGCCCGGCGTGCACCGTCTCGAGCTCGAGCGCGGGCGCGTCGTGCTGACGCTCGCCTTCGCCGACGCCGCCGACGCGCTGCGCGAGCTGCGCCTGGCCGCCGACGCGATCTATCTCGACGGCTTCGCGCCGGCGAAGAACCCGGCAATGTGGTCGGCCGCGGCGCTGAAGGCGCTGGCGCGGCTCGCCGCGCCCGGCGCCACGGCGGCGACCTGGAGCGCCGCCGCGCCGGTGCGCGAAGCGCTCGCGGCCGCGGGCTTCGCGGCGGAGAAGCGCCCCGGCTACGCCGCCAAGCGCGAGATGCTGGCGGCGCGCTACGCGCCGCGCGGCAGCACGCGCGCCGCGCCCGCGCCCTGGCCGGCGCGGCGCGCGCTGGTGATCGGCGCGGGAATCGCCGGCAGCGCGCTGTGCGAGCGCCTCGCCGCGCGCGGCTGGGAGGTGGTGCTGATCGAGCGCCGGCGCGAGCCCGGCGCGGAAACCTCGGGCAACCATGCCGGCGTGTTCCACCCCGTGGCGACGCCCGACGACAGCGTGCTCGCGCGCCTGACGCGCGCCGGATCGCTCTACGCGCTGAGCCGCTGGGCCGCGCTCGAAGGCGCGGCGTGGGCGCCCAGCGGCGCGCTGCAGCTCGCGCGCGACGCCGACGAGGACGAAGCGCAGCAGCGCGCGCTCGCCGCCCTCGGCGCCGCTTCGGATTACGCGCGCCGCGTGACGCGCGCCGAAGCCTCCGACCTGGCGGGCGTCGGGGTCGCCGCCGGCGGGCTGTGGTTCGCGCCCGGCGGCTGGGCGCGCCCGCCCAGCCTCGCCCGGGCGCAGCTCGCGCACTCGACGGCCGAGGCCTGCTTCGGCATCGAGGTGGCGGCGCTCGAGCCCGGCGCCGGGGGCTGGACCGCGCGCGACGCCGCGGGACACGCGATCGCGAGCGCCCCGCTCGCCGTGCTGGCGAACGCGGCCGACGCGCTGCGCCTCGCGCCAGGCCCGGACATCGCGCTGCGGCGGGTGCGCGGCCAGGTCAGCTATCTGCCCGCAGCGCGGTTCCACGCGCCGCGGCTGCCGCTGCTGCGCGGCGGCTTCGTGCTGCCGGCGGTCGATGGCGTCGCGGTGGCGGGCGCGAGCTACGACTTCGACGACGACGATCCGGCGCCGCGCCTCGACAGCCACGCCGGAAATCTCGAGCGGCTGGAGCGCATCGTGCCGGGCGCGGCGCGCGGCCTCGATCCCGCCGCGCTCGAGGGCCGGGTCGGCTTTCGCGCCGTGACGCGCGACCGCCTGCCGGTCGTGGGCGAGCTGGCGCCGGGGCTGTACGGCGCCTTCGGCTACGGCTCGCGCGGGCTGGTGTGGGCCGCGCTCGCGGCGGAGCTGATCGCGAGCCTGGTCGAGCGCGAGCCGCTGCCGCTCGAGGGCAAGCTCGCCGACGCGCTCGCGCCGGCACGCTTCAAGCGCCGCCGCTCAAAGCCCTGAAGTCGACCCGCGCCGCGGGCGCGTCGGGCTCGCCGCTGCGCGCGAGGATGGCCTGGCGCGCCTTGTCGCGCAGTGTGATCGCCGCGTGCCAGCCCTCGCCCTCGGGCGCGATCGGCTCGCCCACCAGGACTTCGAGCGGCGCCGGGCGCAGGAACCAGATGCGGTCGGGGAGCATGCTGCGCGTGCCGCGGATCACCACCGGCACCACCGGCACGCCGGCCTGCGCCGCGGCGACGAAGGCGCCCATGCGAAACGGCAGCAGCCCGGGCTCGCGCCGCAGCGTGCCCTCGGGAAACACCAGCGGCGCGAGGCCGGCGCGCGCGCTCTGCTCGATCGCGCGGTGGTCCTCGACCCCGCGCGCGACGTCGATGCGCTCGACGAACAGCGTGCCGAGCCGGCGCAGCAGCGTGCCGGCGAAGCGCTGCGGCGCGAGGTCGCGCTTGGCGACGAACACGATGCGCGGCGGCAGCGCCGCCACGAGCAGCAGGCCGTCGACATAGCTCGCGTGGTTCGAGATCACGATCGCCTTCGTCGCCTGCTCCAGGCGCTCCGCGCCTTCGACCTTGGGCGTCGCGCCCCACAGCCCGAGCACCAGCCTGGCGCCGCGGCGCGCGATGGCGCGCGCGCGCGCCTCGCGGCGCGTGGCGGCGATCAGCAACCAGGCCGGCAGCATGATCAGGACGAAGCTGGTCCATGCCCAGGCGCCCCACAGGCGCGCGCCCGCGCCGCGCAGCGCGCGCGCCGCGCGCGCCGACAGGCCCTCGAGCTCGAGCAGCGCGAGCTGCAGCCAAGCGGGGCGGCCGCCGGCGCCGAGCGCACCGCGCTCGTACAGCTCGCGGCAGGCGGCGCGCCGGATCTTGCCGCTCGAGGTCTTGAGCACGCTGCGCGGAGGCGCGAGCACCACCTCGTCGGGCGGCATGCCGATCAGGTCGACCGCCAGGCGGTTGATCTCGCCGATCATGCGCGCACGCTCGTCCTCGCGCGTCTCGCGGGTTTCCGCGAGCACGATCAGGCGCTCGCCGCCGCCGCGCGCCTCGGACGCGAACACCGCGACCGCGCCGCGGCGCACGCCGCCCACCTCGCCGGCGGCGTCCTCGAGCTCCATCGGGTGGATGTTGTGCCCGCCGCGGATGATGAGGTCCTTGGCGCGCCCGGTGAGGTACAGCTCGCCCGCGGCGAGGTAGCCGAGGTCGCCGGTATTGCGCCAGCCGTCGTCGATCAGCCGCGCGGTTTCCTCTGCGTTCTCGAAGTAGCCGCTGCTGGCCGAGGGGCCGCTGAACTGGATGCGACCTTCGACGCGCTCGCCCGCTTCTCGCCCGGCGCGGTCGACGACGCGGATCGAATGCCCGGGCAGCGCGCGGCCGCAGGCCACCACCCGCAGCGGCAGGGGATCGCCCGCGCGCGCCGGACGCGCGACCCCCAGCCGCTGCAGCGCGGCGCGCTCGACGCGGTCGATCAGCGCGCCGCGCCCGAGCGGCGGAAAGGAAACGCCGAGACAGGCTTCGGCCAGCCCGTACACGGGCGTCATCGCCTCGCGCCGCAGGCCGTAGCGCGCGAAACGCTCACTGAAGCGCTCGATCGTCTCCGCGCTCACCGCTTCGGCGCCGTTGAACGCCAGCCGCAGCGACGACAGGTCGAGCCCCTCCAGCTCGCGCGCCGAGAGCTTGCTCAGGCACAGCTCGTAGGCGAAGTTCGGCGCCGAGGTGAGCGTGCCGCCGTGCTGCGCGATGCGCCGCAGCCAGCGCTCTGGACGAGAGAGGAAGGCGAGCGGCGACATCAGCACGAGCGGGTAGCCGAACAGCAGCGCGCCGAGGCAGGCGCCGATCAGCCCCATGTCGTGGTACAGCGGCAGCCAGGAAACGAAGACGTCGGCCGGACCGGCCTGCGCCGCAGCGCCCATCGCGCGCAGGTTGGCGATCAGGTTGGCGTGCGACAGCACCACGCCCTTGGGCCGCCCGGTGCTGCCCGAGGTGTACTGCAGGAACGCGGTGTCGCCTGCCGCGGCGCGGGGCGCCGGCGCGGCGCCGTCGGCCTGCAGCAGCTCGTCCACGGTGACGACGTCTCGCAGCGCCTCGGCGTGCGCCTGCAGCACGTGGGCGAAGAGCTTCGCCGGCTCGACGGTGACGAAGAGCCGCGCGCCGCTGTTGGCGACGATGCCCGCGATGCGGCGGAAATGCTGCTCGAGCTGCGCCGGCCGCGCCGGCGGGTAGAGCGGAACCGGGATCGCGCCCGCGCGCAACGCGCCGTAGAACGCAACGAAGAAGCCGCGGCTGGTCGGCAGCATGATCGCCACGCGCTCGCCCGCCGCGACGCCGCGCGCCGCGAGCCCGGCGGCGAAGGCGCGCGATGCTTCGCCGAGCGCGCCGAAAGAGATCTCCTCGGCCGCGTCGCGCTCGCCGTAGAGCGTGATGTGGACCCGCTCGGGATGGCGCGCAAGGTGCCAGTCGAGCGCTTCGGTGAGCGTGTCGACCGCGAGCGCAGGGTACTCCGCCGCGGGCGCGGCGCGCGGCGCCGGGGCCGCGGCCGGCGCCGGGGTGCGCTGCGCGGCGCGCGGCGCCAGGCCGATGAAGCGCAGCAGTTCGCGCGCGGTCTCGGCCTCGCTGAATCCCTCCTCTGGCAGGCGCACGCCGAACGCCTGCTCGATGCGCGCCGCGAGCTCGACGCGCGCCAGACTGTCGAGCCCGAAATCGCGCTCGAGCGAGTCGTCGAGCCCGAGGCGCTCGATCGCCGGGTCCTGCGGGTGGAGCTCGCGAGAGAGAGCGCGCAGCAGATCGAGCAATTGCGCGCCCTGCGCGCCGACTTCATGCATGTGCTTGACCGGGATCAAAGGGCGGCGGGAGCCGCACGGCAGACTGAATTGTCAGACAGGGCCGCAAAATGGACAAGCCGAATTCCGCCCCGGCGCGCGCGCTCGCTGCCGCCGAGCTGCGCCGCAGCTGCGATCCCGCGCAACTGGCGTTCGCCACCAGCGACGAGCTGGCCGACTTCAGCGAGGCGCTCGGCCAGGTGCGCGCGGTCGAAGCGATCCGTTTCGGCATCGGCATGCCGCGCGACGGCTACAACCTGTTCGCGATGGGGCCCGAGGGCCTCGGCCGCCGCACCATCGTGCGCGGCTTCCTGGAGCAGGCCGCCCCGGCGCGCGAAGTGCCGCCGGACTGGTGCTACGTGTTCAATTTCGACACGCCGCACAAGCCGCGCGCGCTGCAGCTGCCGGCGGGCCGCGCGCTGCAGTTCAAGCAAAGCATGGAGCGGCTGGTGCAGGACCTGCGCGCCGGGATCCCGGCCGCCTTCGAGACCGACGAGTACCGCAGGCGGCGGCAGGAGATCGAAGCGGCGTTCAGCGAGCACCAGGAGAAGGCCTTCGGCGAGATCGGCGAGCGGGCCAAGGAGCAGGGCATCGCGCTGCTGCGCACGCCGAGCGGATTCGGCTTCGCGCCGATGCGCAAGGACGAGGTGATGAGCCCGCAGGAGTTCCACAAGCTGCCGGCGGACGAGCAGAAGCGCCTCGAGGACGCGATCGCGGTGCTGCAGGCGGACCTCGAGCGCGTGATCCAGGAAGTGCCGAAATGGCGGCGCGAGGCGCAGCACAAGCTGCGCGAGCTCAACCGCGAAGTCACGCGTAACGCGGCGCACAGCCTGATCGAGGAGCTGAAGGCCGAGTACGAGGCCCTGCCCGACGTGCGCGAGTACCTCGCCGCCCTCGAGCAGGACGTGCTCGACCACGCCGAGGTGTTCCAGCAGCCCAAGGACGGCGAGCAGCCGACGCTGTTCGGCGTCTCGCTGGCGCACGGTGACGAGTCCGACGTCACGTTTCGCCGCTACCGCGTCAACGTGCTGATCGAGCACGCCGACGCCAAGGGCGCGCCGATCGTCTACGAGGACAACCCGACGCACGACAACCTGGTCGGCCGCATCGAGCACATCGCCCAGATGGGCACGCTGGTGACCGACTTCACGCTGATCAAGGCGGGCGCGTTCCACCGCGCCAGCGGCGGCTACCTGGTGCTCGACGCGCTCAAGGTGCTGACCCAGCCGTTCGCCTGGGAGGCGCTCAAGCGCGCGCTGCGCGCACGCGAAATTCGTACCGAATCGGTGGGCCAGATGCTCAGCCTGATCAGCACGGTTTCGCTCGAGCCCGAGCCGATCCCGCTCGACGTCAAGGTGGTGCTGGTCGGCCAGCGCATGATCTACTACCTGCTGCACGACCTCGACCCCGAGTTCGGCGAGCTGTTCAAGGTCGCGGTCGACTTCGACGAGGACATGCCGCGCGAGCCCGGCTCCGACCTGCTCTACGCGCGCGCGGTCGCGACCGTCGCGCGCAGCATGAAGCTGCGCCCGCTCGAGCGCGACGCGGTGGCGCGGGTGATCGAGCACGGGGCCCGCGCCGCGGGGGACGCCGACCGGGTCTCGGTGCGCATGCGTGGCCTGGCCGATCTGCTGCGCGAGTCCGACTACTGGGCGCAGGCCGGGGAGCGCAAGCTGATCTCGGCCGCCGACGTGCAGCGCGCGATCGACGCCAAGGAGCGCCGCTCCGACCGCATCCGGCAGAGGCTGCAGGAGGAGACGCTGCGCGGCCGGCTGCTGATCGACACCTCAGGCGAGCGCAGCGGCCAGGTCAACGGGCTGGCCGTGGTGCAACTCGGCGGCTTCTCGTTCGGCTCGCCGCACCGCATCACCGCGCGCGTGCGCCTCGGCGGCGGCAAGGTGATCGACATCGAGCGCGAGGCCGAGCTGGGCGGGCCGATTCATTCCAAGGGCGTGCTGATCCTGTCCGGCTTCCTGGCGGGCCGCTACGCCGCCAGCAAACCGCTCGCCGTGAGCGCGAGCCTGGTGTTCGAGCAAAGCTACGGCGGCGTGGAAGGCGACAGCGCCTCCTCGGCCGAGCTCTACGCCCTGCTCTCGGCGCTGGCGGAGGTTCCGATCAGGCAATCGCTCGCGGTCACCGGCTCGGTCAACCAGCACGGCGACGTGCAGGCGATCGGCAGCGTCAACGAGAAAATCGAGGGTTTCTTCGATCTTTGCGCGGCGCGCGGACTGAACGGCGGGCAGGGCGTGCTGATACCCGCAGCGAACGTCAACAATCTCATGCTGCGTCACGAAGTGGTCGAGGCGGTCGCCGCGGGGAAATTCGCCATCTATCCGGTCGAGAATGTCGATCAGGGCATCGAGATCCTCACCGGGATGCCGGCCGGCGCACGCGGCGCCGATGGCAGGTTCGCGACAGGCTCGCTGAACCTGCGCGTCGAGCAGCGGCTGCTCGAATACGCAGAGCGGGTGCGCAGTTTCGGCGCCGGCGCGCCGGCGCGCGGCGGCCGGCGCGGCGGACTGCAACGATGACGCTGCGGCGCATCGTGGTCGGGCTGGATGCCGGCCCGCGCGGCCGCGCAACGCTGCAGGCCGCGGCGCAGCTCGCCGCACGCATGCAGGCCGAACTGGTGGGCCTGTTCGTCGAGGACATCGATTTGTTGCACCTGGCAGGCCTGCCGTTCGCGCGCGAGGTCGGCTACCCGTCGGCCACCCTGCGCCCGCTCGACGTCGCGGCAATGGAGCGCGCGCTGCGAGCCGCCGCGGACGAGGTGCAGCGCATGCTGGCGACAATCGCCGGCCGAGGTCCGCTCAGCTGGTCGTTCCGCATCGCGCGCGGCGCCGTGCTGAGCGAGCTGCGCGCTGCGGCAGCGGATGGCGACATCGTGGTCACCTGCGCCTGGCACGTCGCGCTACGGGCGCCGCTTGCGGTGCTGTGCTCGACGGCTACGCCGCCCGAGCAGGTCGTCCCCGTCGCGGCAGCGCTGGGGCGATCCCTCGGCGGCGCGGTCGAGGTCGTGCTGCTCGACGGCGAACGCGAAGCGGCCGAGGCGTGGCGGCGCCGGGCGCGCGAGCTGCTCGCCCAGGCGCAAGGCCCGGCGCAGGTGCTACTTGCCTGATCCGGCGCGTCGCGCGGCGTAGAGCTCGCGGAAGCTGCGTCCCTCGGGCGCGGGCATGTCGCGCCCGAGCGTCCAGCCCGAGCCGAGCGGGAGCCGGGAGATGCGGCCTTTGGCGCCGCCCATCAGCTTGAGCACGCGCACCGCGACCCGGGTGGCGAGCGCGTACAGCCGCGGCCGTTTCGCGGCGAACGCCCAGATGCGGAATCCGGCGCGTTCGCGCCAGGGCCGCAACCCGGCCTGCATCTGCCGCTCGCGCAGCTTGCGCAGCAGCTCCGGCAGCGGGATCTTCACCGGGCAGGCGACCTCGCAGGCGCCGCACAGCGTCGCCGCCTGCGGCAGGTCGAGCGCGTTCTCGATCCCTTCATAGACCGGCGTCAGCACCGAGCCCATCGGCCCCGGATAGACCCAGCCGTAGGCGTGCCCGCCGACGGTCTGGAACACCGGGCAGTGGTTCATGCACGCGCCGCAGCGGATGCAGCGCAGCATCTCCTGCATGTCGCTGCCGACCAGCCGGGTGCGGCCGGCATCGACCAGGATCACGTACATGTGCTCGGGACCGTCGAGGTCGCCCTCGCGGCGCGCGCCGGTGACGATGGTGAAGTAGTTCTCGATCTCCTGCCCGGTCGCCGAGCGCGGCAGCACGCGGTTGAGGGTCGACAGGTCTTCGAGGGTCGGGATCACCTTCTCGATGCCGGTGATCGCGACGTGCACTTTGGGCAGGGTGGTCACCATGCGGCCGTTGCCCTCGTTGGTGACGATCGCCACCGAGCCGGTTTCGGCCACCAGGAAGTTGCCGCCCGAGATGCCGAGGTCGGCGCTGAGGAAGTGCCCGCGCAGCATCTCGCGCGCCTCGCGCGTGAGGGCCTCGGTGTCGGTCAGGCGCGGGCGGTGGTGGTGCTCGGCGAACAGGTCCGAGACCTGCTCCTTGTCCTTGTGGATCGCCGGCGCGATGATGTGCGACGGTGCCTCCTTCGCCAGCTGGATGATGTACTCGCCGAGATCGGTCTCGACCGGGGTCACGCCGTTGGCCTCGAGCGCCTCGTTCAGCCCCGCCTCCTCCGACACCATCGACTTCGACTTGATCGCCTTCTTCACCCCGTGGCGGGCGCAGATCTCGAGCACGTGGCAGCGGATTTCGGCCGTGTCCTTCGCCCACAGCACCGTGGCGCCGCGCCGCGTCGCCTCCTGCTCGAAGCGCAGCAGCCAGGCATCGAGGTTGGCCAGCCCGCGGTCGCGGATCGCCGCGCTCGCGTCGCGCAGCGCCTCGAACGCGTCGGCGCCGTAGGCCTCGCGCGCCGCCGCGCGCTTGTCGGCGAAGCCGCTGCCGAAGCGCTTCAGCACGCTTTGCAGCCTCACGTCGGCGAGCGCGCTGTGCGCGCGCGCCTTGAATTGCATCGACTGGTTGCGCATCAGTCCGACTCCCCGGCGAGCAGCTCGGCGACGTGCAGCACGCGCGTCGTCTCGTCGCCGCGGCGGCGCAGCCGGCCTTCGATGTTGAGCATGCAACCCAGGTCCCCCAGCACTACCGTGCCGGCGCCGGAGGCGGCGATGTTCTCGCACTTTGTTTCGGCCATCGCGGCCGAAATCTCGCCGAACTTGATCGAGAACGTGCCGCCGAAACCGCAGCAGATCTCGCTATCCTTCATTTCGGTGAGCGTCACGCCGGGCATCTTCGCCAGCAGCCGGCGCGGCTGCTGCTTGATGCCCAGCTCGCGCAGGCCGGCGCAGGAATCGTGGTAGGTGATGGTGCCGCTGAAGCGCCCGGGCGGCAGCTCGAGCCGGGCGACGTTGAGCAGGAAGTCGGTCAGCTCCCAGCTCTTGGCGGCGAGCGCCTCGACGCGCGCCAGCCAGGCGCCCTCGCCCGCGAACAGCGCGGGGTAGTGGGTCTTGATCATGCCGCTGCACGACCCCGACGGGGCCACCAGGTAGTCGCAGTCCTCGAATTCGCCGATCAGCTTCTCCGCCAGCGCGCGCGCGGAAGTGCGCTCGCCCGAGTTCCATCCCGGCTGGCCGCAACAAGTCTGCGTCGCGGGCACTACCACCTCGAAGCCGGCGCCCTCTAGCAGCTTGAGAGCGGCGAAGCCGATGCGCGGCCGCATCATGTCCACCAGACAGGTGACGAACAGGCCGACGCGGCGTCCGCTGTGCATGGGTGGTGACTTTTCTTTTTTGAAACAGAGACGAGGTAGCGATCAAGGATATCACGCCACCGCCTCGCCCGATTTCACATCGTGAGATACAATCGATCGGTCCCGATGATGCTACGCAGCAATTCCGTGTCCAGCGCCAAAGCCAAAACCAAAGACGACCCGAAGAGCCCGATCCAGGTCATTGAGCGCATGATGAAGCTGCTCGAGGTACTGGCCAAGCACCCCGAGCCGCTCGGCCTGAAGCAGGTCGCGCAGTACACCGGGCTGCACCCGTCCACCGCGCACCGCATCCTCGCCGCGATGGCCGCTGACCGCCTGGTCGACCGCATCGAGCCCGGCAGCTACCGGCTCGGCATGCGGCTGCTCGAGCTCGGCAACCTGGTCAAGTCGCGCATCAGCGTGCGCGAGCTGGCGCTGCCGGTGATGCGCGAGCTGCACGCCCAGACCGGCGAGACGGCCAATCTCTCGGTGCGCCACGACGACGAGATCGTCTACGTCGAACGCACCTCGGCGGGCCGCTCGGCGATGCGCATCGTGCACGCGATCGGCGCACGCGCGCCGCTGCACCTCACCGCCGCGGGCAAGCTGTTCCTGCTCGAGGACGGCTTCGCCAGGCTGCGCGACTACGCCAAGCGCACCGGCCTCGCGCCGCACACCAAGAACACGCTCAGCACCGTCGCGCTGCTCGAGCGCGACCTCGAACGTATTCAGCGCCAGGGCTACGCGACCGACAACGAGGAGGCCGAAATCGGGGTGCGCTGCGTCGCGGCGGGAGTCCGCAACGACAGCGGCATCCTGATCGCCGGGCTGTCGCTATCGACCCCGGCCGACCGCATGAAGCCGCAATGGGGCGCGCTGGTGAAGGAAGCCGCCGACCGCATCTCGCACGCCATCGGCCACCGCCGGGCGGCGCGCATAGGCGCGGCGTAGAGGGATTTCAGCCGGCCGTCAGGCCGTGCAGCGAGAACAGCCCGCGGCGGTCGCGCCATACCCGCGCGCCCCTGAAGCCCGCCTCGGCGGCGAGCGCCTGGAACTCCTCCAGCGAGTACTTGCACGAATTCTCGGTGTGGATGGTCTCTCCGGCGTCGAACTGGAAGCGGCTGCGCCCCACCCGCACGCTCTGGCGCAGCAGCGACACGAGGTGCATCTCGACCCGTCCGAGCGAGGCGTTGTAGAACGCGTAGTGGCGGAAATGCCGCAGGTCGAAGTCGCTGCCGAGCTCGCGGTTGATGCGCGCCAGAAGGTTGAGGTTGAACGCCGCGGTCACGCCCTTGGCGTCGTTGTAGGCAGCGTGCAGGACGTTGGCGTCCTTCTTCAGGTCGACGCCCACCAGCATCGCGCCGCTTGCGCCGACCTGCGCGCGCGTCATGCGCAGGAAGCCTTCGGCCTCAGCCGGCGAGAGGTTGCCGATCGTCGATCCGGGAAAGTAGGCCACGCGGCGCTGTGCCTTGCGCCCAACCCGCGGCGGCAACTTGAGCGGGCGCGAGAAATCGCCCACCACGGCGGCGATCTCGAGCCATGGGAATTCGCGCGCGAGGCGCACCGCCGCGTCGCGCAGCGCCGCCTCGGAGATTTCGACCGGGACGTAACGCGAGGGCCTGAGATGCTCGATCAGCATGCGCGTCTTGACGCTTTCGCCGCTGCCGTACTCGATCAGCTCGCAATGCTCGCCGGCGAAGCGCACGATCTCGCCCAGGTGGCGTCTGGTGAGCGCGAGCTCGGTGCGCGTCGGGTAGTACTCGCGCAGCCGGCAGATGCGCTCGAACAGGCGGCTGCCCTCGGCGTCGTACAGGTACTTGGGGGGCAGCGCCTTCTGCGGCTGCGACAGGCCGGAAATGACGTCGTCGAGGAAGCCGTCCGCGGCGACTGCGGAACCCGAAAAGCTGACGCCGCCCCGTCCGCTCAGCCGCGCGAGTCGGCCAGCGCGCTGCTTTCGAGCCACTTGCGGATGCGGTTCGCGTCGCCGATACGCGAGTACTTGCCCCAGGAATCGAGCAACACCACGATCAATTCCCTGGAGGCGACCGTCACCTGCATCACCAGGCAGCGGCCAGCCTCGCTGATGTAGCCGGTCTTCGACAGGTCGATGTCCCAATGCGGGTTGGACACCAGACGGTTGGTGTTGTGATACGCGAGCGTATGTCCGCGCGCCTCCACTTTGGCCCTGCCGCGCGTCGTGTACTCGCGGATCAGGGGATAGTCCGCGGCCGCCTTGACCAGCCGCGCGAGGTCGTGCGGGCTCGAGACGTTGTTCGAATTGAGCCCGGTGGGTTCGACGTAGTGCGTATCCTGCATGCCGAGCGCACGGGCCTTGGCGTTCATCGCCGCGACGAACGCCTTGGTTCCGCCCGGGTAGGTGCGCGCCAGCGCGGCGGCAGCGCGGTTCTCGGACGCCATGAGCGCGAGCAGCAGCAAATCATCGCGCGTCAGGCTCGAGCCGGGGCGCAGACGTGAACGCGTGCCCTTGCGCCGGTCGACGTCTTCCCTGCTGACGACGATTCGCTGCTGCATGTCGACGCTGCTGTCGAGCAGCACCATCGCGCTCATCAGCTTGGTGATCGACGCGATCGGCATCACCGAGTCGGAGTTCTTGGCCAGGATCGTCTGGCCGCTGTTGACGTCCTGCACCAGCACCGCGTTCGAGCGCAGGAAGACCTTGCGCGTCTGCGCCTGCGCGAAACCGACCGTGAGCAGCAGCACCGCGAGCAGTGCAAACACCGCGACGATCTTCTCCAGCTGGTGCAGCTGTCGTTCTGGTTGTTGTTGCATGCCCGCAGTGTATAGCACGGCTAGAAAAAAATGCAAGCAAAAATAAGGGGCTATCCCCCGTTTCTCGAAAGAACGTGAAATATCACCGCCAACCGGGGCGTCAGGCGGCCTTGACCCGCTCCAGCGTCTCCTCGGCGGCGGCGGCCTGCTGCTGCAGCGCCCACATGCGCGCGTACTCGCCGCCGGCCGCCAGCAGCTCGCGGTGGCTGCCGCGCTCGACGACACGGCCCTGGGCCAGCACCAGGATCTGGTCGGCGTCCATCACGGTCGACAGCCGGTGGGCGATGACCAGCGTGGTACGCCCCTTGGAAATTCTCTCGAGCTCGGCCTGAATCGCCTTTTCGGACTTCGAGTCGAGCGCCGAGGTCGCCTCGTCGAAGATCAGGATGCGCGGGTCCTTGAGCAGCGCGCGCGCGATCGCCACCCGCTGCTTCTCGCCGCCGGAAAGCTTGAGGCCGCGCTCGCCGACCATCGTCTCGTAACCGGCCGGCAGGCTGCGGATGAAATCGTGGATGTGCGCGGCGCGCGCCGCCTCGACCACCTCGTTCTCGCTCGCGTCGGGCCGGCCATAGTGGATGTTGTAGCGCACGCTGTCGTTGAACAGCACCGTGTCCTGCGGAACGATGCCGATTGCCGCGCGCAGCGACTGCTGCTGCACGTCGCGGATGTCGACGCCGTTCACCATGACCGCGCCCCCGCCCACGTCGTAGAAGCGGTACAGCAGCCGCGCCAGGGTGGACTTGCCGGAGCCGGAATGGCCCACCACGGCGAGCCGCCGCCCCGCGGGGATGGCGAAGCTCACGCCATGCAGAATGCGCCGCGTGGGCTCGTAGCTGAAGTCGACGTCGCGGAACTCGACCGCCGCGGGCCCCGGCAGAAGCTCCGCGGCGTCCGCCCGGTCCTCGATCTCGCGGTGCGCCGCGAGCAGCCGGAACATGCGGTCCATGTCGATCAGCGCCTGCTTGATCTCGCGGTACACCATGCCGAGGAAATTGAGCGGGATGTAGAGCTGGATCAGCAGCCCGTTCACCAGGACGAGGTCCCCGAGCGTGAATTGCTGCGCCACGACGCCCTGCGCGGCGAGGAACATGAGCGCGGTCACCGCGCCGGCAATGATGAGCGCCTGGCCGATGTTGAGCAGTCCGAGAGAGGCTTCGTTCTGCACCGCGGCGTTCTCGTACTTGAGCAGGTTCTCGTCGTAGCGCCGGGCCTCGAATTCCTCGTTGCCGAAGTACTTCACCGTCTCGTAGTTCAGCAGGCTGTCGATCGCGCGCGTGTTGGCGCTCGAGTCGAGCTCGTTGGCGCGGCGCCGGATTTCCATTCGCCACTCGGTCACCAGCACGGTGAAGGTGAGATAGACGGCGACCGCGCCGAAGGTGATCGCCGCGAAGCGCCAGTCGAACTTCTTCAGCAGCACCGCGGCGACCAGCCCGAACTCCAGGATCACCGGGATGATCGAGAACAACAGGTACGACAGCAGGGTCGAGATGCCGCGCGTGCCGCGCTCGATGTCGCGCGTCATGCCGCCGGTCTGGCGCTCGAGGTGAAAACGCAGCGAGAGCCGGTGCAGGTGGCGGAACACCCCTAGCGCCACGCGGCGGATCGCGCGCTGGGTAACCCGCACGAAGACCACGTCGCGCAACTCGGCGAACATGGTGGTGGAAAAGCGCAGCAGGCCGTAGATCGCCAGCAGCGCCGCGGGCACTGCCACGATCGCGGTCTTCGCGTCGAGCCCGTCGACCACCTCCTTCATCACCAGCGGCACCGCGACGTTGGCGACCTTCGCCGCGGCGAGGAACACAAGCGCGGCGGCCACGCGCCACTTGTATTCGAGCAGGTAGGGCAGCAGCAGCGCGAAGGCGCGCCACTCGGTTCCGCTCAGCGGCTGGGTGGGGGTGGAGTTGTGCGCGCGGCGGGCCATGGCGAACCCGCGATTCTAGTGGCTTTTGCGCGCGCCCCGGCCGAATGGCAGCAGCAGGATCCAGCCCAGGCAGTAGACGTCGAGCACCAGCGGCAGCGGCAGCAGCGCGAAGCCCCAGGCTCCGGGCTGCCAGTCGAGCCACTCGGCGACCGTGGGTAGGGTGAGAAACATCGCGATGGCGCCGAACAGGCCGGGCAGGAAGGGAATTCCCGACGGCACGCGCTCGCCCAGCTTGGCCTTGCGCCAGGCGCGCCAGACCAGGAAGTTGACCGCCGCGCCGAAGGCGAAGAACAGCCACAGCATCGACGCCAGCACCAGACCGAGGAGAAAACCGCCGTTCACCGCGCAAGCCTCGCATATCCGGGTTGCC
>DATFMS010000096.1:0-11477 GCA_035266805.1 Burkholderiales bacterium
CGCCATCGCGGGCATCGAGAAGGTGCGTTCCGGAAAGGTTCTGTTCCGACAAACGGACATTACAAAATTGGAATCTCATCAAATTTGCAATCTCGGGATCGGCCAGGTCGCGGAAGGGCGACAGGTGTTCCCCTCGCTTACCGTGGCGGAGAACCTGGCGATGGGCGGCCTGCTGCCGCGCGCGCGCGCAGCCGCGCCGCGCACCCTGGACGAGGTGTTCGCGCTCTTCCCGCGCCTGGCCGAGCGCCGCGGCCAGCTTGCCGGCACGCTGTCCGGCGGCGAGCAGCAGATGCTCGCGATCGGCCGCTGCCTGATGGGCCAGCCCGAGCTGATCATGTTCGACGAGCCTTCGCTGGGACTCGCGCCGACCGTGGTGCAGGAAGTGTTCCGCACCATCCGCATGCTGCACGGCAAGGGGCTCACCATCCTGCTGGTGGAGCAGAACGTCGCGCTGTCGCTGAAGCTCTCGCAGCACGCCTACGTGCTCGAGAACGGCGGCATCGTGATGTCCGGCGCCGGCAGTACGCTGCTGCACGACGACCGCGTGCGCCAGGCCTACCTGGGTCTCTAGCTCCCTCAGTACATGCGGGCGCGGAACAGCCAGCCGGCGAGCGACAGGCTGGCGACGCCGATCAGCGCCATCGGCCACAGCTCGTTGACCAGGATCGAGGCCGGCACGCCCTCGAGAAACAGCTTGCGCAGCACGACGAGGAAATAGCGCAGCGGGTCGATGTAGGTCAGCAGGCGGACCGCGTACGGCATGTTGGCGATCGGGGTGGCGAAGCCCGACAGGATCACCGCCGGCACCATGAACAGGAACGCGCCGAGCAGCCCCTGCTGCTGGGTCGCCGCCAGAGCCGAGATCATCAGCCCCATGCCGACCGCCGAGAGCAGGAACAGCGCCAGCCCGAGGTACAGCGTGCCGATGTTGCCGAGCAGCGGGATGTGGAACCACAGCACCGCGATCGAGGCGATCACGGTGGCCTCGGTCAGGCCGATGATGAAGCCGGGCAGCGCCTTGCCGGCGAGCACCTCGAACGGGCGCAGCGGCGTGACCAGGAGCTGGTCGAAGGTCCCCTGCTCGCGCTCGCGCGCCACCGTGAGACCGGTCAGCAGCATGGTGATCAGCAGGGTGAGAATGCCGACGATCCCGGGCAGGAAGAACCAGCGGCTCTCGAGGTTGGGATTGAACCAGGCGCGGGTCTCGAGCCGCGCGGGCGCACCGGGCAGGCCATGCGCCTCGTTCCAGGCGTCGTTGAAGCGGGCGACGATGTTGCGCACGTAGCCCACCGCGATCAGCGCGGTGTTCGAGTTGCGTCCGTCGACGATCAGCTGCAGCGGCGCGGTCTTCCCGCTCGCCAGGTCGCGCCCGAACCGCGGTCCGACGTGGATCACCAGCAGCACCTCGCGGCCGTCGACCAGCGGCGCGATCTGGTCGCTCGACGTGATGCGCACTTTCTCGTGGAAGTAGGCCGAGCCGCGGAAGTCCGCCTCCAGCGAGCGAGAGAGAGCGCCGCCGTCCTCGTTGTAGATCGCGTACGGCACCTGCTTCAGGTCGTAGGTCGCGGCGTAGCCGAACACCAGCAGCTGGATCATCGGCGGCACCACCAGCAGCACCCGGCTCCTGGCGTCCTTGAGCACCGCCAGGAACTCCTTCTTCATCAGCGCGAGAATCCGCCCCAGCACGGCGCTCACTCCAGCCGCTTGCGCGCGCGGCGCCAGGTCAGGCCGAGGAAGATCAGGGCCATCAGCGCCAGCGCGAGCGTGTTCGGCACCACCACCGACCAGATGTCGCCGGCGAGGAACAGCGTGGTGACGATGGAAACGAAGTAGCGCGCGGCGAACAGATGGGTGATCGCGCGCACCACCGCCGGCATGTTGCCGATCTCGAAGATCATGCCCGAGAGCAGGAACGCCGGCAGAAAGGTGGTGATCAGGGCCACCTGGCCGGCGACGTACTGGCTCTTGGCCACGCTCGAGATCAGCAGCCCCATGCCGAGCGCCACCAGCAGGAACACCGACGAGGTCGCGAGCAGCAGCCAGAACGAGCCCACCAGCGGCACGCCGAACAGCCAGCGCGCCATCGCCACCGACAGCAGCATGCCGCCGATGCCGAGAATGAAGTACGGCACCAGCTTGCCGACCAGGATCTCGCCGGCGGCGACCGGGGTCACCAGCAGCGCCTCCATCGTGCCGCGCTCCCACTCGCGCGCCATCACCATCGCCGTGAGCAGCGCGCCGGTCAGGGTCATGATCACCACCACCAGCCCCGGCACCAGGAAGTTGCGGCTCCTGAGGTCGGGGTTGTACCAGACGCGGTGCTCGATTCGCACCGGGAGCGGCGGCTCGAGCCCCTGCGCCGCCGCGCGCCGCGCAAGCCAGGCCGACAGCGCGCCGTCGAGGTAGCCCTCGACCAGGCGCGCGTTGTTGGCGTCGACGCCGTTGACGATCACCTGCACCGCCGCGCCGGAAGCGCGGCGCTCGTTGGCGGCGAAATCCGCCCGCAGGTGCACGATCCCGTCCACCGAGCCGGCGAGCAGCGCCTCGGTGGCCGCGCCCATGCCGGACATGCGGCGCGGCGAGAAGTAGCGCGAGCCCTCGAACGACGCCGCGAAGTCGGCCGCGTCGGCCCCGGGCTGCTCGACCACCACCGCCACCGGCACGTGGTCGACGTCGAGCGACAGGCCGTAGCCGAACAGCAGCAGCAGCGCCACCGGCATCACGAACGCGATCGCGATGCTGCTCGGGTCGCGCAGGATCTGCAGGAACTCCTTGCGCACCAGCCCGCGCAGCCGCATCGCCCGGCCGCCGCGCGCGCTCATGGGCCAACCCCGGCGCCCGCGCCGGCCGTGCCGGCGCCCTCGATCAGGCGGATGAAGGCGTCCTCCATGGTCGGCTCGGGCGCGCCGCCGGCGCGCGCGTCCGCCTTGATCTGCTCCGGCTCGCCGGTGGCGAGGATCTCGCCCGCGGCCATGATCGCCAGGCGGTCGCAATACTCCGCCTCCTCCATGAAGTGCGTCGTTACCAGCACCGTCACGCCGCGGTGCGCGAGCGCGTTGATGCGGCGCCAGAACTCGCGCCGCGCGAGCGGATCGACGCCCGAGGTCGGTTCGTCGAGGAACAGGATCTCGGGCTCGTGCATCAGCGCGCAGGCCATCGCCAGGCGCTGCTTGTAGCCGAGCGCGAGCTCGGCGCTCGCGTCGTCGGCGGCCGCGGCGAGATCGAATCCCTCCAGCGCCCAGGCCACTCGCTCGGCGCGCCGCGCGCCCGCGAGGCCGTAGGCGCCGGCGAAGAACTCGACGTTCTGACGCACGCTCAGGCTGCCGTAGAGCGAGAACTTCTGCGACATGTAGCCGATGCGGGCGCGCGCCGCCGCCGCACCGCGGCGCAGGTCCACGCCCGCCACGCGCAGGCTGCCCGCACTCGCCGGCAGCAGCCCGCACAGCATGCGGAAGGTGGTCGACTTGCCCGCGCCGTTGGCGCCCAGCAGACCGAAGATCTCGCCCCGGCGCACCTCGAAGCTCACGTTCCTGACCGCGTAGAAATCGCCGAAGCGGCGCTGCGCGCCGCGCACGTCGATCACCACCTCGTCGCGCCGGAGGTTCTCGTGTTCATGGTCTGCGGTTTTCACGAGCTCTGCTCTTGATGCCTTTCGCTCGCGCAAAAGCGCGACGAAGGCGTCCTCGAAGCGCGGCGCGACCGGCTCGACGCGCGCGCCTTCCAGCGCCGGCGGCGCGGCGCCCGCTTCCGTCACCAGGCGCACGTCGGCGCCCTGGATCAGCGCGTCGATCACGCCGGGCGCGCGCAGCGCCGCGTCCTGCAGCGCGCGCTTGCCGCCCGCCTCGCCGTGCGCGAGGAAACTGCGGCCGCGCATCGGTGCGCTCAGCGCCGCGGGTTCGCCCTCCTCGAGGGCTTCGCCGTCGTGCAGCAGCAGCACGCGGTCGCAGCGCTCGGCCTCGTCCAGGTACGCGGTCGACAGCAGCACGCTCATGCCTTCGCTCTTGACCAGCCGATACACGATCTGCCACAGCTCGCGGCGCGACACCGGGTCGACGCCGACGGTCGGCTCGTCGAGCAGCAGCAGCTGCGGCACCCGCACCAGCGTGCACGCGAGCCCCAGCTTCTGCTTCATCCCGCCCGACAGGCGCCCGGCCAGGCGCGCGGTGAACGGCGCCAGTCCCGTCATCTTCATCAGCTCGGCGTAGCGCGCGCCCCGCTCCGCGCGCGGCACGCCCTGCAGGTCGGCATAGAGATCGAGGTTCTCCTGCACGCTGAGGTCCTCGTAAAGGCCGAAGCGCTGCGGCATGTAGCCCAGGCTGGCCTGCACCTCGAGCGACTGGCGCGTGGCGTCGAGCCCGAGAACCGTGATGCGCCCCTCGTCGGGCACCAGCAGCCCGGCGGCGAGACGCATCAGCGTGGTCTTGCCCGCGCCGTCGGGGCCGACCAGCCCCATCACCAGGCCGCGCTCCATGCTCAGGCTCACGCCGCGCAGCGCGCGCAGCTCGCGCTTGCCGGCGCGGAAGGTCTTCGCCACCCCGGCAAGCTCGAGCACCGCTTGCGGTGCGCTCATTTGGGCACCGCTTGCGGTGCGCTCATGCGCCGCTGCGGCAGGGATCCGGCGCGCGGGCGCCTTCAGCCGCCGCGGGCTGATCGGGCGCGATCGTGACGGTGGCGGGCATGCCCAGGCGCAGCCCGTCGGCGGGCGCACAGACGAACACCCGCACCTGGTAGACCAGCGTAGTGCGCACCTCGCGCGTCTCGACCGACTTGGGAGTGAACTCCGCCGTGGGCGAGATGTAGCCGACCCAGCCGCGGTAGCGGTGCTCGGGTTGGCTGTCGGTGCTCACCTCGGCGCGGCTGCCCGGACGGATCCTGCCGAGCTCGGTCTCCGGCACGTAGACGCGCACCCACAGCGGATCGGTGAGCGCGAGCGTATAGACGGGCTTTTGCGGCGAGGCCATGTCGCCGGGCTCGAGCACGCGGCTCTCGATCACCCCCGCGGAGGGCGCGCGCAGCTCCCCCTCCGCGAGATCGCGCCGCACGACCGCGAGCGCGGCCTCGCTCGCCGCCAGCATCGCCCTGGCGGCCGCGATGTCCTCCTTGCGCGGTCCGAGCACGACCAGCCGCAGCGCCTCGCGCACGCTCCTGAGCCGCGCCGCCGCGGCTTCGGCCGCGGCGCGCGCGTCGTCGGCCTGCTGCTGCGCCACGAAATGCTTCGCCGCAAGGTCGCGCGCCCTTGCGTAGTTGCGCTCGGCGTTCGCCGCGTCCACGCGCGCGGCTTCGGCGTCGGCGCGCGCCTTGGCGATCTCCTGCGGCCGCGAACCCGCCTCCAGACGCGCCACCACCTCGCGCTGCGCGGCGACCTGCGCCGCGGCCTGCGTCTCGAGGTGGCGCAGCCGCTCGGTATCGAGGGTCGCCAGCAGCTGTCCCGCGTCCACGCGCTCGCCCTCGCGCGCGAGCATCCGACTGACGCGTCCCGCCGAGTTGAACGCCAGCTCGACCTGGCGGATGTCGACGTTGCCGTGGAGCACGATGTCGCCGCTCGCAGCCGGCGCCGCGCGCTGCGTCCACCACCAGGCGCCGGCCCCGAGCGCGGCGGCCAGCAGCAGAACGACGAGGGGGAGTGCCCGGAACTTCATTATTGCGGCAATGACAGAATCTTCGCCTGCTAGCATACCGCATGCCGCGACGTGCGATCATTGCACCTGTAACGGAGACCGCTATGGCCATCAACAGCGCTCAATGCGACAGCACCACGCTTCGCGCGCTCGCCACTGCAGGCGCGATTGCGTTCCTGCTCGCGGGCTGCGGCGAAGAGTCGCCTCCGCCGCCCAGGCCGCAGGCGGCCGCGCCAGCGCCCGCGCCGCAGGCTCAACCGGCGCCCGCCCCGGCGCTCGCGGCCGCGCCGGCGCTCGCGCCCGAGCAGCCGGACAAGCCCGATCGCGACAAGACGCTGGCGACGAAAGTGCAGGACGCGCTGCGCTCCACGCTCGGCTCGATCGCGGACGGCATCGACGTCACCGCCAGCGGCGGCACGGTGACGCTATGGGGCACCGTGCCCGAAGCCGGCAAGCGCAGGCAAGCGGTGCGGACCGCGACCGGGGTCGCCGGCGTCAAGTCGGTGAAGGACAACATGGCGATCGTTTCGGGCTCCTGACATGTTCGGCATGCTGCCGCCCGTCACGCGCGGGCTGATCATCGCCAACGTCGTCGTCTACCTGCTGCAGCTGATGGTCGGCAACGCGTTGATCATCTATCTCGGGCTGTGGCCGCTGAGCACCGCGTCGGTTTACGGCGGCATGCCGGGGTTCCAGCCCTGGCAGATCGTCACCTACGGCTTCCTGCACGGCAGCGCGATGCACATCTTCGTCAACATGTTCGCGCTGTACATGTTCGGCGGACAGCTCGAGCGCCTGTTCGGGCCCAAGCGCTTCCTCAACCTCTACCTCGCCAGCATCATCGCCGCGGGGCTGTCGCAGCTCGCCTACGCCGCGTTCACCGGCGCCGACCCCTATCCGACGATCGGCGCCTCGGGCGGGGTGTTCGGCATCCTGCTCGCCTTCGCGATGTACTTCCCGCGCCAGACGATCGTGCTACTGATTCCGCCGATTCCGATGCCGGCGTGGCTGTTCGTGACGCTCTACGGATTGGTCGAGCTTTTCCTCGGCGTCTCCGGCATGGAGATCAACGTGGCGCACTTCGCGCACCTGGGCGGAATGCTCGGCGCCTGGCTGCTGATCCAGTACTGGCGCGGCCGCCCGCCGTTCGGGCGCAGGCGCTGAGGCGCGGCTACGCCGGCATCACCCAGTCCACCGCGGCCTGCACCGCGTAGGCGGCGCCGAGCGCGAGCGCGAAGACCAGCGCGCTGCGCGTCATGCCGCGCGGGATGTCCATATCGTCGAATTGCCGTTTGATGAAGAACACGGCGACGAAATATGCGATCGTCGATACGACGATGTCGCGCATTGACATTGACATTGCATTAGCCTCCTTCTGCTACCCTAGCGCCTGTTGCGGCCCGGGACAACCTGCTTGACCCCATTTGATAAACGTTTACGCGCGCTCGCGCCCGAGTCGCTAGCGGGCATCCTGCGCGGCGTAGGCGGCGCCGAGCGCGAGCGCGAAAACCAGCATGCTGCGCGTCATGCCGCGGGGAATTTCCATCTCGTCGAATTGGCGCTTGATAAAAAAGGCGGCGACGAAATATGCGATCGTCGAAACGACGATGTCGCGCATTGAGAATGACATTGCATGAGCCTCCTTCTGCTACCCTAGCGCCTGTTTCGGTCCGGGACAACCTGCTTGACCCCATTTGATAAACGTTTACGCGCGCTCGCGCCCGAGTCGCTCGCGGGCATCCGGCGCGGCGTCGAAAAGGAAGGCCTGCGTGTCAAAGCTGACGGCACGCTTGCCGACACGCCGCACCCGGCGGGGCTCGGATCGGCGCTCACTCACGAGCACATCACGACCGATTTCAGCGAGTCGCAGCTCGAGCTGATCACCGGCGTGCACGCCGACATCGACGGCTGCCTGCGCGAGCTGACCGAGATCCACCAGGTCGTCTACCGCCAGCTCGGCGACGAGCTGCTGTGGTGCAGCAGCATGCCGTGCAAGCTGCCCGAGGACGAGCTGATCCCGATCGGCCGCTACGGCAGCTCCAACGTCGGCCGCGCCAAGACCGTCTACCGCAACGGCCTCGCGCACCGCTACGGCCGGCGCATGCAGACCATCTCGGGCATCCATTACAACTTCTCGCTGCCGGAGGCGGCCTGGCCCGAGCTGCAGCGCGCCGACGCCCGCGACGGCCCGGCCGCGGCCTACCAGAGCGATGCCTACTTCGGCCTGATCCGCAATTTCCGGCGCCATTCCTGGCTGGTGCTTTATCTGCTCGGCGCCTCGCCGGCGGTGTGCAGCACCTTCGTCGCCGGGCGCCAGCACGAGCTGCAGCCCCTCGCCGAGGGCACGCTGTACATGCCCTGGGGCACCTCGCTGCGCATGGGCCCGCTCGGCTACCAGAGCGACGCCCAGGGCTCGCTCGCGGTCAGCTTCAACGGCCTCAAGAGCTACGCCGCGTCGCTCAATCCCGCGCTCACCGAGCCCTACCCGCCCTACGAGGCGATCGGCATCCGCGCCGGCGACGAGTACCGCCAGCTCGCCACCAGCCTGCTGCAGATCGAGAACGAGTTCTACGGCACGATCCGGCCCAAGCAGCGCATCCGTCCCGGCGAGCGCCCGCTGCACGCGCTGGGCGAGCGCGGCGTCGAGTACGTCGAGGTGCGCCTGGTCGACATCGACCCGTTCCTCCCGATCGGCATCGACGCGCGCGCGATGCGCCTGCTCGACGTGTTCCTGCTGCATTGCCTGTTGAGCGACAGCCCGCCGGACACGCCGGAGGAGATCGCCAACATCTCGCGCAACCAGCACCAGGTCGCCGCCTCCGGCCGCGAGCCCGGCCTGCAGCTTTGCCGCAACGGCGCGCAGCAGGAGCTGGCGCAATGGGGGCTGGAATTGCTCGACGAGTGCGCGCCGATCGCCGAGGCGCTGGACGGCGCGCACCGCGGCAGCGCCTACCGCGATGCGCTCTCGGGCGCCCGCGCCGCGCTGCGCGAGGCCGCGGCGACGCCTTCGGCGCGCGTGCTGCGCGCGATGCGCGACGATTTCGGCGACAGCTACGTTGCGTTCGCCGCGGCGCAGTCGCAACGCCACCGCGACATCCTGCTACACGCCCCGCTCGCGGCCGAGACCGAGCAGCGCTACGCGCGCATGGCCGCCGATTCGGTCAGCGCGCAGCGCCAGATCGAGTCTTCCGATTCGGTGCCGTTCGAAACCTATCGACGGCAATATATTTCCCAGGACCTGGTCAGCGGCCTGCAACTGCGCAGCGCCTGACGGGCCCGCGTCAGGCCGGGCGCGCGAGCTTCGCTCCGGGCCAGAGCTGCGGCTGGCTGCGCGCGTACTGCGGCGGATAGTCCGCCCTGGCGCCGAGCTTCTCGGCCGCGTGCCAGACCCAGCGCGGGTCGTCGAGAAAGCCGCGCGCGAGCGCGACCATGTCGGCCCTGCCCGAGGCGACGATCTCCTCGGCCTGCTCGGGGGCGGCGATCATGCCCACCGCGCGCACCGCGATCGGCGCGCCCTTCTTCACTTTCTCGGCGAACGGCACCTGGTAGCCCGGCACGACGGTGATGCGCTGCTGCGGCGCCGCGCCGCCGCTCGAGACGCAGACGTAGTCAAAACCGATCTGCGCCAGCGCCCTGGCGTAGGCCACCGCGTCGTCGACTTCGAAGCCGCCCTCGGCCCAGTCGCTGGCGGTGATGCGCGCGCCCAGGCAGCGCTCCTGCGGCCACGCCGCGCGCAGCGCCTGCGCGATCTCGAGCGGGGCGCGCATGCGGTTTTCCAGGCTGCCGCCGTAACGGTCGGTCCTGCGATTGGACAGCGGCGAGAGGAACTGGTGCAGCAGGTAGCCGTGCGCGGAGTGCATCTCGACCACCTCCAGGCCGAGGCGCCGCGCGCGCCCGGCGGCGGCGGCGAACGCCTGCGCCAGGCCGGCGATATCCGCGGCCGAAAGCTCGTGCGGCGTGTGCCAGCCTTCGCCGTAGGCGAGCGCGGAAGGCGCCACGGTCTGCCACGGCGACTCGGCCGCGGACAGCGCCTTGCCGCCCAGCCACGGCGCCTGCACCGAGGCCTTGCGCCCGGCGTGGCCGAGCTGCACGCCGATCGGGTTCCCGCTTACGCGCCGGCAGGCGTCGACCACGCGCTTCATCGCCGCCTCGTTGTTGTCGCTGTACAGGCCGGTGCAGCCGTGCGAGATGCGGCCTTCGCGCGTCACGCCGGTGGCCTCGATCATCAGCAGGCCGGCGCCCGAGACCGCGAGGCTGCCCAGATGCATCATGTGCCAGTCGGTCATCGAGCCGTCGTCGGCCGAGTACTGGCACATCGGCGACACCACGATGCGGTTGGGCAGCGTGACGCCGCCGAGCCGAATGGGGGTAAAAAGCTTGCTGCTCATCGATGCGCGTTCCTTTTCATTTCTTTCTTACGCTGCGCCGACCGCGATATTGCGGCCGGCGAATGCGCGCCGCAGCGCCTTGGCAAAGGCCACCGCGTCGGGCTGGTCGCCGTGCAGGCAGAGCGTGTCCGGCGCCACCGCCAGCCGCTTGCCCGACAGGCTGGTGACGCTGCCCTGCTCGATCATGCCGAGCGCCTGCGCCACCGCCTTGTCCTCTTGCTCGATCATGCCGCCGGGCTTGCCGCGCGGCGCCAGCGTACCGTCGTCCGAGTAGCCGCGGTCGGCGAAGGCCTCGCCGGCGACGCGCACGCCGACCTTCCGCGCCACCTCGAGCATCCTGCTGTTGGACAGCGCGTAGAGGATCACGTCGCCGCCGAGGTCCTTCACCGCGCGCGCCATGGCATCGGAGAGCGCTTCGTCGGCGGTCGACATGTTGTACAGCGCGCCGTGGCACTTGACGTGGTGCAGCCTGGCGCCGGCGGCGCGCGCGAAGGCCTCGACCGCGCCCGCCTGGTACAGCACCAGGTCGTACATCTCCTGCGGCGTGATCTTCATCGTGCGCCGGCCGAAGCCCTGCAGGTCGGGCAGCGACGGGTGCGCGCCCACGGCCACGCCGTGCTCGAGCGCGAGCGCGACGGTGCGCCGGATCGTCGCCGGGTCGCCGGCGTGGAAGCCGCAGGCGATGTTGGCCGAGCTGATGAAGGGCATGATCTCGGCGTCGGCACCCATCTTCCAGGCGCCGAAGCTCTCGCCCATGTCGCAGTTGAGGTCTATCGTCTTCATGTTGCGTACCCCCATGAAATCGCGCGCAGCGCCGCTTCGAGGCGATCGCGCGCCGCGCGCCCCAGCTCGAGTGCATCCTCCAGCGGGCAGCGCGCGAAACGCAGCGTTCCTCCCGGCGCCAGCTGCGCCAGCCGCGGCACGTCGGCGGTCGCGATCTCGGCGATCTTCGGATAGCCGCCGGTGGTCTGGTGGTCCGCCATCAGCGCGATCGGCGCGCCGTTGGCCGGCACCTGGACCGTGCCGAGGCAGGTCGGCCCGGATAGTAACTCACCCGCCTTGTCCGCCACGAGCGACGGCCCGCCGAGGCGGAACCCCATGCGGTTCGATTCCGGCGCCACGCGCCAGACCGCGTCGAAGAACACGCGCTGCGCGGCGGCGCCGAACATGCCGAAGTGCCGCCCTTCCATCGCGTGCACCACGATCGGCTCGCGGTCGGGCAGCGTAAGCGGCGGCGCCGACCAGCGCACGGTATCGATGCCGTCGCGCCGGACGGCGGCGGCGGAAAGGCGCGCGTATCGCGCGAGAGCCAGCTCGGCTGCGTCGGGCGCCAGCGGCAGCGTGTCGCCGGCGCGCAGCGCGCGCCCTTCGAGGCCGCCGAAGCGCGCCGGCAGATAGGTGCTGCGGCTGCCGAGCACCGGCTCGAGCGCGATGCCGCCGGCGATCGCCAGATATGCCCGGCTGCCGCGCA
>DATFMS010000097.1:0-6770 GCA_035266805.1 Burkholderiales bacterium
CGCCGCGCTGCAGCTCGGCTACCGGCCCGCCGGCTCGCACGCGCCGGCCGCGGGCGGCCTCGGTCTTCGCTTGCTGAGCCGCCGCGACCTGTGGCGGATCGTGCTCTCGGCGCTGCCGTGGACGCTCTACAACGGCGCCTACGCGCTGATCGTCGCCTTCCTGCCCAATCACCTGCATGCCGCGGGATTCGGCGTCAATGCGGCGGCCTCGGCGGTGGCGCTGGCAAATTTCCTGATCATCGGCTCGGTGCTCGCCGGCGGCTATCTGGTGCAGCGCGTCGGCCGCGGCGACGCCATCAGCATCGCCTGCCTGCTCGCCTGGTCGGTGACGCTCGCGCTGATGGTCTGCGCGCCCGGCACCTTGTTCTGGCTGCTGCTCGGCGCCGTGATCGGGGGCCTGCCCGCCGGAGCGCTGATCGCGCTGCCCGCCGAGGTGCTCTCGCCGCCGCAACGGGCGCCCGGCATGGGACTGTTCTATACCGTGTTCTACCTCGGCGTCGCGGCGTTTCCGGCGCTCGGCGGCTACCTGCTGCGGGACACGCAGGCGAGCGCTTCGCCAATATGGCTCGCGGTCGCGCTCGGCCTCGCGACCATCGTTGCGATCGTCATCTTCCGGCGCGCCGTCCTATCCTGGCAGCGATGATCGCGCGCCTTGTGCTCGACACCAACGTCTGGCTCGACTGGCTGGTGTTCGACGATCCCGAGGTGGCGCCGCTGCGCGCCGCGGTGGCGCAGGGCCGGGCGCGCGTGTTCATCGACGCTCCCTGCGAGGCCGAGCTGGCGCGCGTGCTGGCCTATCCCCTGGGGCGCGTCAGCCTCGACGCGGCGGCGCAGGCCGCCTGCCTCGCCGAGTGCCGGCGCGCCACCGGCGCGGGCGACGGCGCGGCGCCGCTCGACTGCGCGCTGCCGCGGTGCCGCGACCCGGAAGACCAGAAGTTTCTCGAGCTCGCGCGCGCCTGCCGCGCCGACCTGCTGCTGACCAAGGACCGCGCGCTGCTCGAGCTCGCGCGGCGCACGCCGTTTCGCATCCTCACGCCGCAGGCCTGGGCGGCGCTCGCGGCTTAGTGTGTCGCGGCCTCGCGCGCGAGGGCCTCGCGCTCCTCGGTCGAGGGGTGCGAGGCGAGGAATCCCGGCACGCCGCCGCGGTGGCGGGCCGTGGCGGCGGCCTGCAGCCGCTCCAGGATGAGGGCGAAGCTGCGCGGCGGGATGTGGGCCTTGCGCAGCAGGCCGATGCCGTAGCGGTCGGCTTCGCGCTCGTAGTCGCGAGAATACTTGGCCTGCAGCAGCAGCACCGGCGCCGAGGCGGCGAGCGAGGTGGTCGAAGTGATGTCGCCGGTCACCCCGGCGATGATCAGCGCGGTCGCCGAGCCCTGCAGCAGGCGGCGCATGACGTGGCGGTGCGCCACGTGTCCGAGCTCGTGCGCGAGCACCGCCAGCACCTCGGAGTCGCTGTGCGCGAGCGCGACCAGCTGGTCGGTGATCACGATGGTGCCCGCCGGCAGGGCGAAGGCGTTGGGCCCGATCCTCGGGCTGGAGCGGAACACGAGCCGGTGCGGCGGCAGGTCGCGGGCGGCCTCCGCCATGAGATGGAACCTCGCGCTAAGCGCCGCGCGCCGCATCGCGGGCAGCGTCGACGGCTTCATCCAGTAGCGGTCGAGGGCGGCGAGCGTCTCGCGCCCCAGCACCGACTCGGTGGCGGGCGGGATGCGCAGCGCGACCTGCTCGGCCGCGGCCGGCACCCCGCGGTCGATCAGGACCCACAGCGCCGCGACCACCAGCGCCAGCGCGAGCGCGGCGTAGGCCGGGCGCGACTCGAGCCGGTGCAGAAAGCGCGCGAAGCGGCCTTCGCGCGCGAGCGCGTCGACCGCGTCGTTGTCCTCGAGCGCGCAGGCGCCGCCGCCGGGCAGGTAGATCCAGCGCGGCGCGTCGGCGACGCGCGGCGCGACCCGGACCTGGCGCGAATCGAAGTGCAGGTCGATGTCGCGGCCGACCAGCTTGAGTGCGCCGCTGCCGAGGATGACGCTGACGTCGTGCCCGATCGAGCGCTGGCTGTCGAAATAGCGTGCGCGCAGGATGCTCACAGGCCGAGGTCCAGGTTGAAGAAGTCGCCCAGCTCCTGCCCGGTGGCGCCGACGCGCGCGAAACCCGGGTCCGCCTCGTGCACCACCTCCTGCTCGAGGACCACGGCCAGGCAGCTCAGGCGGTACTTCAGCGTGCGCACCACCGCCCAGGGGATCAGCAGTCCGGCCGAGAAGATCACCGCGACGATGTTGCCGAAGTAGATACGGATCAGCTTCTTCGCCTCGATGGTGCTGGAAAAGCGCAGCCCCGGGCCGTAGCTGCCGTTCCACATCAGGTTGGCGGTGCGCGCCTGCAGGTAGCCGTAGACCACCGCGTAGACGGCGTACACGGCGAGCGCGGGCAGCGCGATCGCGAGCACGGAGAGCGATTCATGCGAGCGCAGGGCCCAGACGCCGAGGAACGCGAGCGCGCCCGCCGGCAGCAGCAGCCCGATCTGCATCAGCAATGCGCGCAGGTAGAGCCAGAAGAACGCCGGCGTCGACAGCTCGCAGCCGAACCGGCTCGAGCCCAGGGCGTGGTGCTCCAGCACGAAGCGCTTGCTGCGCGCGACGAACCAGGGGTAGGCGAGACCCAGCGTGACCGCCGTCACCGCGAGCAGGCCGAGAAACACGCGCGCGGCCTCGCCCGGGGTGCCGTTGAAGTGAAAGCGCAGCCCGCGCCAGGCGGAGTTGCGGGCATTGAAGATCAGCGAGCGCACGATCACCCAGGGCGCCGCGATCGCGGCCGCGCCCCAGAACGCGAAGCGCGATTCGGGATAGAGCTCGCCCACCAGCGCGTAGGCGGCGAACGCGAGCACTGCGACGATGCGACCCTTGAGGATCGCCTCGGGACGCGCGAAGTAGTCGAACGAGTCCCCGTCCAGGCGGGTGCAGCCGTAGAGATACTTCTTCTTGCGCACCTTCGCCCAGGCCGAGTAGATGCCGAGCGTCAGCAGGCTGAACAGCAGGTTGACGACCCAGACGCGAAAGTACTCGGCGCCGCTGCCGGTGAATTCGGGCCGCAGCGTGCGCTCCGACGATGCGCTCTCCCCTTCAGCCATCCGTCGCCCCTGGCATGGCGGGCCTCCCTGGCGAATCCTTCGCTTGCCAGGGTGCCAGAATATTGCAGCCCCCTTGCAGTAAGCTGACGGGGCGTGCACACTTTTCCCGGATTCTCTTCAATGGAGGGCGCCGATGACGACCGTCGCGCAGATTCTGAAGTCCAAACCCGACCAGCGGGTCGCCACCATCAAGCCCGACTCCGCGGTGCTCGAGGCGATCAAGCTGATGGCCGAGCGCAACGTCGGCGCGCTGGTGGTGCTCGACGGCGAGAAGGTCGTCGGCATGGTCACCGAGCGCGACTACGCGCGCAAGGTGGCGCTGATGGCGCGCTCGTCGAAGGACACGCCGGTGCGCGACATCATGACCTCGCGGGTCATGTTCGTGCGCCCGGATCAGAGCAACGAGGAATGCATGGGCCTGATGACGGAGCACCGGCTGCGCCACCTGCCGGTGATGGACGGCGAGCGCATGATCGGGGTGGTCTCGATCGGCGACCTGGTGAAGGACATCATCTCCGAGCAGAAGGAGATCATCCAGCAGCTCGAGCACTACATCGCCGGCAACCTCGCCTGAGCGGGCCCTAGCGGCGGCGGAACGGGCGCGCCGCGCCGCGCGCCGCGGGCTCGTGCCCCGGGATGACCGCCACGCGCAGCGCGGCGCCGGTATAGCGCTCGATGTCGCGCACCAGGTGCTTCTCGCGGTGGTTCAGCAGCGTGAGCGCGATGCCGGTGCGGCCGGCGCGGCCGGTGCGGCCGATGCGGTGCACGTAGTCCTCGGCCTGGCGCGGGGCGTCGAAATTGATCACGTGGGTGATGCCCGGTATGTCGATGCCGCGCGCGGCGACGTCGGTCGCGACCAGCACGCGCATGCGCCCGTCGCGCAGGTGCTGCAGGGTCGTGTTGCGCTCGCGCTGGCGCATGTCGCCGTGCAGCGCGCCGGCGGCGAAGCCCTGGCGCACGAGCGAGCCAGAGAGCTCCTCGGCCGAGCGCTTGGTGGCGGTGAACACCAGCGCCTGCTTCAGGTCCACGTCGCGCAGGATCACGTCCAACAGCCGGTTCTTGTGCGCCAGGTCGTCGGTATAGAGCGCGCGCTGCTCGATCTTCGGCGCGCGCGCCGCGGAACGGGCGATGTCGATGCGCTTGGCGTCGCGCGTCACGCGCCGCGCCAGGCGGCCGACCACGCCGTCGAGCGTGGCCGAGAACAGCAGCGTCTGGCGCGCCGCCGGCACGCGGGCGACGATCGCGTCGATGTCCTCCTGGAAGCCCATGTCGAGCATGCGGTCGGCCTCGTCGAGCACCAGCAGCTCGACGCGCCCGAAGTCGATGCGGCCGCGCTCGAGGTGGTCCTTGAGGCGCCCGGGCGTGGCGATCACGATGTCGACCGGGCGCGAGAGCTGCTTCAGCTGCAGGCCGTAGGCCACGCCGCCGACCAGGCAGGCGGTGCGCAGGCGCTGGCGCGAGCCGTAGCCGTGGGTGGCCTTTTGCACCTGCAGCGCGAGCTCGCGCGTGGGCGCGAGCACCAGCACGCGCGGGCCGATGCCGCGCGGCGCCTCGGCTGCGCGCGGCGCGAGCAGGCGCTCCAGCGCGGGCAGCATGAAAGCGGCGGTCTTGCCGCTGCCGGTCTGCGAGGACACCAGCAGGTCGCCGCCGGCGAGCACCGCGGGAATCGCGGCGCGCTGCACGGCGGTGGGCTCGCTGTAGCCGAGCGCGGCGAGGGTTTCGGTGAGGGACGGGTGCAAGCCGAGCGTCGAGAAGCTCATGGGTATTTCCTTTCGTGTCATCGGCGCCAACCTGAAGCCGCGATGCCAAACCGAAAGGAACGCTTTCGACGGGACTGCGAGAGGGTCGGGAGAGCCAACAGTTGACCGCCCGGAGGCGGCGCTGCAACGCAGCAAGGGGCGCACTCTACGCGAACGCGCGCAAATTAGCGAGCGTGCGTTGGGGACAGACCCCGATTTCCTTCCGGAAAATCAGGTGCGTGTGCGGGAAATCGGGGTCTGTCCCCGGTTTTCTATTTGCGAAAGTCCTGACGCTCGAGCAGCCAGGACACGGCGAAGCCGAACACCAGGCCCCAGAACGCCGCGCCGACGTTGAAGATCGGCACGTCGGCGACCGTGACCAGGAAGGTCACCAGCGCGCCGAGGGTGAACTTGCCGCTGAACGAGACCACGAACGAGGTCTGCAGCACGCGCAGCATCGCCAGCCCGGCGAGCGCGCCGATGAACGGGCGCGGGGTGGCGAGCAGCAGGTGGGTGAAAAGCGGCGAAAGCAGCCCGAAGCCGAGCGCGAGCGCGCCGACCAGGATGCCCGCGGTGTAGTGCCGCTGGCGCTCGCCGGAAGCGGTGATGATCGCGTTGACCGGGCCGGTGAGGCAGGTCGAGACGGTGCCGACCCAGGCGGTGACCAGCGAACCGAGCCCGCACACGGTGGTGATGGCGTTGATCGGCGGCTCGTGGCCGGTGGCGCGCAGCACGGCGATGCCCTGGCCGTTCTGCACCACCAGCACCGTCACCGCGAGCGGCACCACCAGCTCCACCATCGCCTGCCAGGAGAACACCGGGGCGTAGAGGTTCGGCCGCGCCAGCGCGACCAGCGCCGTGCCGTGCAGGTCGAAGCGCCCCAGCAGCGCGACCATCATGCCGCCGACGATCATGGCGCCGATCAGGGGCGGCAGCCTGCGCCCCAGGCGCGGCAGTGCCGCCAGGGCGAGGAAGGCGACCGTCATCGGCGCCGCGATCCAGAACGCGTCGCGGATCGAGTACACCAGGTCGAGGCCGAAGCGCAGGAACACGCCGGCGACCATTCCCATCACGATCGGCATCGGCACCGCGTCCATGCAGCGCTTGACCCAGCCCGACAGGCCCAATGCGAGCATCAGCGCGCCGGTAGCGAGGTAGGCGCCTATCACCTGCTGGAAGCTCAAGTGGCCGAGCGCCGGGCCGACCAGCACCGCGCCGGGGATGGTCCAGAAGAACACCATCGGCTGGCGGTACCACCAGCACACCACGATGCTCACCAGGCCGTTGAGGAAGAACGCGCCGAAGATCCACGACGCGAGGTCGGATTCCGACAGCCCGCCGCGCGTCCCGACCGCGAGGATGATCGCCACCGGCCCCGAAGCGGCGAAGATGAACGCCACCAGGCCGTTGACCGCGTAGGTGCCGCCGAAGTCGGCGAGCACCCGGCGCAGCGACGGCGGCGAGGCGGTCGGCATTTCGAGCGGCATCGGGCCAGTTTACAATGGCCGGGTCCGCAGCCGTCCGCGCAGGAGGCGATCATGGCGAAACACTCGAGCTGGGTGCCGCACGGGGTGATCCCCGCCGTGCTGCTGCCGTTCAACGAAGACCTGTCGATCGACGAAGCCGCGTACCGCGCGCACCTGCGCGAGGTGGGCGCGGTCGAAGGCATCGCGGCGATCGCCACCAACGCGCACGCCTCCGAGGTTGCGTCGTGCAGCTTCGACGAGCAGAAGCGCGTGCTGGCGATCACCGTCGACGAGCTCGGCGCCCGGCTGCCGGTGGTCAACGGCGTCTACGCCGAGAACGCGCTCGAGGCGGCGCGCATTGCCCGCATGGCGCACGACGGCGGCGCCTCTGCGCTGCTGGTGTTTCCCTCCGGCGTGTTCAGCTTCGGCCAGCGCCCGGAGATG
>DATFMS010000098.1:0-7749 GCA_035266805.1 Burkholderiales bacterium
CGCTTGCAGAATTTCCTGATCATTCAATTACACTTATCGTGCCGTGGAATGCAGGAGGCAGTACCGATCAGACTGCCCGGCCGCTGGCAAAGGCGGCGGAACAGATCCTGGGGCAGCCGGTGGTCATCGTGAATAAGCCGGGGGCCAGCACTACCGTCGGGATGACGGAGCTCGCTCGGTCAAAACCCGACGGCTATACGATCGCCACTTTGTCCAGCTCGACCTACATGGCGCCATTGACCGGGATACGGGTTCAGTACGATCCCATCAAAAGCTTCACATTTATCAGCTACTACGGCGACAACCTGATTGGCGTTGTAGTGCAGAAGAGTGCGAAGTGGAAGACGCTCAAGGAGCTCATCAACGACGGAAAAGCCCGCCCGGGAACCATTACCTACGGGGCTCCCGGGGTGTCCAGCACACAAAACCTGATGACGAAGGCCATGCAGGCCGAGTCCGGCGCCAAGTTCGTATTTGTTCCTTATACCGGGTCGTCTCAAACGGTGCCGGCATTGCTCGGGGGTCACGTAGACTTCATTACGGAGGTTTCTGTGTGGGCGCCGTATCTGGCGAACGATCAGGTCCGAGTTCTCGCTGTGAATACACCGACGCGGGTGTCAAGTCTCCCGGACGTTCCAACCCTTAAGGAGCTCGGCTATCCCTACCTCCGTTCCGTCCAAGGCATTGTCGGACCGGCCGGAATTCCCGCGGATCGCGCCAAGAAGCTGGAACATGCATTTCGCGCGGCAATGAAGTCGGAAGCGTTTCTTACGACGATGCAGCGCCTGCGGATGGTCATTACCGACATGTCTGGAAGTGACACCAAACAAGTCATCGAGGACGAGATCGCAAAGGCGAAGAAGTTCCTGGCGAAGTAATGCCGTTATTTAATGGGGAAAATGCGTTGCGTCGTCGCCGGTTAAGCGGCTGAACCTGGCAGCTTACGGAGCTGCGGCGAAGATTCCTCGCGACTCCCTTGGCGCGCGCACCTGATTTGGGTTCTTTGGATGACATACACGCAGAAAGCGAACCAGTCAGTTACGCGCGCCCTACAGATTATGCAAATCCTGGCGGAATCCGATGAGCCTCTCGGTGTACGGGAGCTCGCGCGACAGATTCGGGTTTCGCCGGCGATTGCACAAAGGCTGGTTTCTGCGCTGATGGAATCTGGATTCGCCGAGCAGGATGCGTCGACCCGGAAATATCGAGTTGGCCTGCGTGCGTTCACTGTTGGCAGTGCCTTTCTGTCCGGTGACGTGCTGGTGCGCGAAGTGAAACCGGAATTGCAGGAACTATCCGATAGGCATGGATTGAACAGCTATCTTGCGGTGCGACGCGGGAAGTCCGTCGTCTATCTGGTGACCTGCCAGAGCAGCGGGCCCATTACGATCAAGACCGCGCCTGGCGCATTGAGCTACTTGCACTCGACCTCTCTCGGCAAGGCGCTGCTGTGCAATCTTTCGGACGACGAAATTCAGCGTCTATTGGGGCCGGAGCCATACCGCAAGCTCACAGCCCGGACCAAGACGCGCCTGGCACCATTGCTGCGGGAACTTCACGCCGCAAGTCGCGATGGGACCGCGATTTGCGACGAAGAGAATTTGGTTGGAGTATTCGCCATAGGTGCGCCGTTACGGGACGCAAGCGAGCAAACAATAGCGGCGATCAGCGGCGCGCTCCCCAGGCACGATGTGACCAAGTCGCGCGTCAAAGCGGTGGAAAAGCTGATACGCGAAGCAGCCGACCGCATATCAATACGTCTGGGGGCCCCGATACGGTCCTCCGCGTCAAAGCGCAGAACATTGAGAGGATCGCGATGCTGATGAATGAGGCCCGGTTGTTTGACCGCATGAAATCGGAAGGCATGGACGCGATTGTCGCTACCGCGCCCGAAAACGTAACCTACTCGAGCGGCTTTTGGGCAATGAGCCAATGGATAAGGCGTGGCCCTCAGGCCTACGTCCTTACGTCGGCGCCTGGTCGCGGGCCGCAGGCCGTAATTGCAAGCACCGGCACGCTGGATCTCATCGGTGATCAGGATGTCTCAATTCGCGATGTAAGGCGGTTCGGGTTTTTCGCCATTGAGCGAGATGAATCCGTTGAATTGGATGAGGGCGAGAAGCGTGTAGCCGAAATATGCGAGTCAGAGGACTACGGTGATCCTGTTTCGGCCTTGGTGGCCGCCATCAAGGACAGGAATCTCGAGTCGGCCGTGATAGGCGTAGACGAGATCGGCATCACTCCTCAGTACTACGACAAGCTCGTGGAGGTGCTGCCGCGAGCGACTATCCGACGCGCAGCCTCCGTGTTCAGGCACGCACGGGCCATCAAGACTGCGGAAGAAGTGAGGCGGCTTCGGCGATCAGCCAGGGTAGCGGAACTTTCCATTGATGCCGCGCTCGCCGTAGCGCGAGCAGGCATCAGCGAGCGAGAACTCGCCTACGCCTTTCACGCGAAAACGATCTCCGAGGGCGGCATGCCCGTGCTGGGCGTGATATGTACCGGGCCCCGAAGTGCGATGTCAAGCGGCCAACCGGGCGATCGTATTCTGCGCGCGGGTGACGTCATCCGGTTCGATGTCGGCGGACGCTGTCTCCATTACCGCGCAGACATCGCGCGGATCGCCGTGGTTGGCTCAGCTAGCGAGAAGGTGAAGAAGTATCACGCCGCAATTCGAGCCGGACTGCTGCGAGCCTATGAGCTGATTAAGCCAGGCGTCAAGACCGCGGATGTATTCAATGCGGTCGTCGAAACCGTCCGAAAGGAGGGCATGCCGCATTACCGACGCAATCACGTAGGGCATGGAATCGGACTCGACGGCTATGATGCACCGAATTTAACGCCTGGAAGCACCGAGGTGTTCGAAGAGGGAAATTGCATCTGCGTGGAGACTCCGTATTACGAGATGGGTTTCGCTGGTCTTCAAGTGGAAGACACGATGCATGTAACTCGCGATGGCGTGGAATCGCTTATGAGCACCTCCAGCGAGCTGCGGCTCGTCGGCTGAAATGAACGCGACAGGTCTTCAGTGCTTGCGCTGCGGGGCGCAGTATCCAGTCTCAATGAATTCGTCGGATTGCCCGCGATGCCGGGATACGGGACGCAGCAACCTCACTGTCGTCTACGGGGACAAATTGCGCTCGGCGCATCGGATTCCGGCGACCTCAGATCGGGCGTCCATGTGGCGAATCGATGCGATGCTTCCTGTGGCGTGCGCCGAGGCTGTGACGCTTGGAGAGGGGCGGACGCCGCTCTTGCCGCTGCCTTCCGTGGCATCGAAGTTGGGTATCGATGCGGTTTACGGCAAAGACGAATCGCGTAACCCGACAGGCTCATTCAAGGATCGACTTGCAAGCAGCGCAATTTCCTCGGCGCGCGCGCTGGGTGCGCGGGTGATTGCCTCCAGCTCATCGGGGAACGCGGGGGCGTCGGCGGCTGCGTATGCGGCCAGGGCAGGAATGCCTTGCATCGTATTCACCTTTGAAGGAACCGTGGGCGCGATGGTCACGCAGATGCGCGCATACGGTGCGATGGTAATTTCCACCCGAACCAAGGCCGATCGATGGAAATTCCTCGAGCACGGTGTCCGGGAGCTGGGATGGTTCCCCACTTCGCCGTTCTTCAGTCCAGCCGTGGGCAGCAATCCGCTGGGCATTGAAGGATACAAGACGATTGCCTACGAGATTGCCGAGTCGCTGGATTGGCGCGTGCCTGATTGGTGTGTGTTGCCCGTCTGCTACGGCGATGCGCTGATCGGAATGTGGAAGGGTTTTCAAGAAATGCTTTCTTGGGGCTGGATTGACCGCGCGCCGCGCATGGTTGCGGCAGAGATCTATGGATCCTTGGGCGCGGCTCTTAACAACAAATTATCAACGCCGCCAGCAATGCCACGGCCATACGACACGGTTGCGGTCTCGATCGGCGCGGTGCAGAGCACCTATCAGGCGCTGGACGTCGTACGCAAATCCGGCGGGACCGCGGTCAGCGTCACGGATCAAGATATTTTGCGGTGGCAAGAGCGGCTCGCTACGCAAGAAGGCATCTACGCAGAGCCCGCGGCAGCAGCACCTGCCGCTGCTCTGGAGCATTTACGCCGCCAAGGGACCATACGACCCGCGGACAGTGTCGTATTGCTGCTCACCGCGTCGGGGCTCAAGGATCCTGAAACGACTTCCCGGGTCCTGGGCGAAATTTCTCGTGCGCAGGCGGATTTTCAATCAGTTCTTCGTATTTTGGAGGAAGACGAGCGATTTGCAGCTGCCTGCCTTCCTGCGACTTAGCCGATTCCACGGGGACATACATGGACGCATCGAAGGAATTGCATGCCGGTGCGGAAGCACGATCCGATTACTTGGAAAAAGTAACCGGCGACGCTCGCTTTGCGAGTGACATAGTTGTTCCCGGAATGCTGCAAGGGCGCATCCTGCGCAGCACAGTGCCGCACGCGAAGATCAGAGGAATCGACGCGAGCGGCGCTTTGGCGATGCCCGGTGTGGTCGCGGTGCTCACCGGCGCGGAACTTCAGGGAATTAATACTCACTGGGGCCTATACCTGAAAGATCGGCCAGTCATCGCGATCGACCGTGTTCGTTACGTTGGTGAACCGGTAGCCGCAGTAGCGGCAATCGACGAGTTTGCGGCTGAAGAGGCGCTTGACGCGATCGTGGTCGACTACGAACAGCTTCCATTTGTCGTGGATGCGGAAGAGGCCATGAAGCCCGGCGCTCCGCTATTGCATGAGGAACAGGTCACACAAAAGGATTTCTATTTTCGCGGCGAAGCGAAGCCGGTGGCCGGGACCAACGTGTTTCAGCATTACGAATACGCGCATGGCGACGTCGATGCCGCTTTTTCCAAAGCGGCACGCGTGTTTGAAGATCGTTTCACGTTTCCGATGGTCTTCCACTATGCGATGGAGCCGCATGTCGTTGTTGCGGACTATCGGGAGGACAGCCTCGAGCTGTGGAGCTGTGCGCAGGCACCGACGGCCGTGCAGAAGGTATGTGCGCAGCTTTTTGGCATACCGCTCACCAAAATACGCGTGCATTCGCCCTACGTTGGCGGCGGATTCGGGGGCAAAGCGTCGGTAAAGATAGATCCTCTCGTCGCCGCGCTTTCGCGCAAGGCCGGACGCCCGGTGCGGGTGTGCCTCTCGATCAACGAGTCGATGCTGACGTGCCGACGCCTGAGCGCGGTGATAGATCTGAAGACTGCGGTGGACGATGCCGGAAATCTGACCGCCAAGTCGGTGCGGGTCGTGATGAACGGCGGGGCCTATGCGGACACGGGTCCGGCGGTGGCGATCAAGTCGGCGATACGCGCCATTGGCCCCTATCGATTTCCTCATCTCAAGCTGGAAGCGCGGGCGGTATATACCAACACGGTGCCCGGCGCGGCATTTCGCTCCATAGGCGGCCCGCAGGCGGTCTGGGCGACCGAGTCGCAGATGGACATCATCGCCGCCGCGCTGGCTCGCGACCCGGTGGAGTTCCGTCTCGCGAACATGGTCGAGAAGGGCGAGATCGTGCGGCCAGATCTTCGCCCGCTCGACGTCGACCTCAAGGGGGCGCTGCGATCGGCGGTCGCCGCCATGGACAAGGTCTCGGCCAACGGACCGGGCAAGTGCCAGCGCGGTATAGCTGTCGCGGCGACCGACCCCGGCATCCTTCCGATCGCCGGAGCCATCGTGCGATTGAAGATCGACGGCTCCGTAATCGTGCTCGCGAACTCGGTCGAGATCGGGCAGGGCGTTCGAGGCGCGCTGCGCATCGTCGCCGCGGATGCGCTGAAGCAGCCGCTGCATCTGGTGACGGTCGGGGAGCCCGACACGGAGTTCGCACCATACGACTGGGGCACCGGCGCCAGCCGCTCCACGGTCGTCGTCGGCCTGGCCGTGCAATACGCCTGCGCGGACATCGAAAGGCAAGTGCGCGACATGGCAGCTCAGGTCCTGGGCGGGCAGCCGGCGCAATATGCGCTCGTGCCTGGAGGCGTGAAGGGCCCGTCCGGCGAGACCGGCTTGCGCGATCTCCTGCACCGGTTTTACGGCATCGACAGCGGCGAATTCATCGGCGTGGGACGAGTGACGCCGAACTCCGGCCAGGGCGGATTCGGTCTGGCTCCGCTGTTCTGGGAAACGGCCGCGGGCATATGCGAAACGGAGCTGGACGAAGAGACAGGAGAGGTTCGCCTCACGAACTACGTCAGCGCCGCCGATGTCGGGCGAGTCATCAATCGAAAGGCGGCGGAAGGTCAGGACGAGGGTGCCGCAATCCAGGGCCTCGGCCATGCGCTCTACGAGCAATATTTGTACGAGGACGGCCAGCCAATCAACGCAAGCCTGATCGACTATCACGTACCGACACTCGACGAGTCTCCGCAGCAAATGGTGACGCTCCTGCTCGAGAGCGGCGATGGACCTGGTCCGGGCGGGGCGCGGGGCATGGGCGAGGGCGGCATTCTTCCCGTTGCGCCCGCTATCGCCAATTCGCTGGCGGCTGGCTACGGCGTGCGTATCCGCGACCTGCCCCTTACGCCGGAACGCGTCTGGCTGGCTCTGCGCGAAGTTGAAAAGGAACGCAAGAAGTGAATTTTCGAATCGACGCCGTGCTTCCTGCCAGCCCGACGAGCATCTGGCCTGTGTTCTTCGACCTGGGGCGCGTGGCAGCGCTAATACCCGGATGCGAGAACGTCGAAGAGCTGATCCCGCTCGCTTCCTATAGCGCGGTCATGAATCAGAAGATCGGTCCGTTCAAAATGAGCGTCCCAACCCAGATCGCGGTGGACCGGATTGAGGAGCCAAGCCACGTCACGCTACGCGCCTCCGGCCGCGACAAGTTCACGGGTACGACCCTGGCGGTACTGCTGTCGGTCGATCTTGAGGCTGCCGCGCAGGGCGGAACGCGGCTTGAGATCAATTCCGAAATACAGATCGCGGGGCGACTGGCGAGCCTCGGCTTTCCGGTCGTGAAAAAGAAATCGGAGGAGCTTTTCGCGGAATTCGAAAAACGCCTGCGCGCAGAACTGGAGCTGGTCTGATGCTGCCGGCGCGCTTTTGCCTCCATCGTCCAAGCACAACTGCCGAAGCGCTCGCGCTTCTCGCGGAGCACGGCGATGAAGCGACGCCGTACGCGGGCGGCACGGAAATCCTCGTCGCGATGAAAGCGCGCGTGGTGAACTATCGGCACGTAGTCGATTTGAAGCGCGTAGATCCCCTGCGAGGCGTCATAAGGCGAGGAGATGGAACGATCGTCATCGGATCTCTGAGCACGCATCACGAGTTGGCGAACGACCCTCTGATCCGGGAATTTCTGCCTGCCTACGCGGAAATGAGCGAGAACATTGCCAATATTCGCGTGCGCGTGGTGGGTACATTGGGCGGGAACCTTTGCTTTGCCGAGCCGCACGCCGATCCGCCTACCCTGCTTTGCGCGCTCGATGCTTCCGTCGTGCTTGCCGGCATATCGGGCGAGCGCATTGTTTCCATGGCCGATTTCATACAAGGCGATTTCGCTACCGCGCGGCATGACGGAGAGCTGCTCGTCCGCGTCGAGATTCCGCCTCTAGAGTCGGGCGCCCGCGCGGCATACCGGTCGTTCGGGCAGCTGGAGCGTCCGGCTGCAGGGGTCGCCGCCGTGCACCTTGCGGGCGGGACGTGGCGCTTTTGGGCGGGTGCGCTCGTCTCGAAGCCGATCATGCTGGCGGAAACGGCGGAGGAAATTGACCAGCGCGCCGGTCGAATCGACGCTC
>DATFMS010000099.1:0-4307 GCA_035266805.1 Burkholderiales bacterium
TACGCTTCCACCATTGCCCGAATCGGGTCATCGCGGCGTCGTGCAGGGTCATTTCCGCATCAAGCCGCCAGATCCGCCAGCCTGCGCCGCGCAGGCGCACACAAAGCTCAGGCTCCTCTCCTGCGATCAGGTCCGCGCGGAACCCTCCCACCCCCTCGAACGCGTCGACCCGCATCAGCGCGTCTCCCCCGCAGGCTTTCGTCTCTCCGACCGGAGTGTCCCATTCCATGTCGCAAAGCAGGTTATACAAGGACTTTTCCGGATAACGCTCGCGCCGCCGGCCGCAAACCACGGCTACGTCGCGGTTGGCGGCTAGAAATTCGAGGGACCGGTCAAGCCACGATGCAGCCACTTCGCAGTCACCATCGACGAACTGGACGTGGGCGATGGCCGGCGCAAGCACGCGCAGGCGCCGGAACCCCTCATTTCGCGCCCGTGCCGCGGTGAACGGAATGGACAGATCGAGCGCGACGACGTCGACCCCCATCCCTTCCGCCATGCCAACCGAGGCGTCGGTCGAGCCCGAATCCACGTAAATGACGTTCGACGCGACCCTGACCACCGACTCAAGGCAGGCCCGGAGCCGCTCGCCCTCGTTGCGGCCGATGGCCACGACGCCGATTGCCAGAGGAATTTCGCCGCGTTTAATCATCTAGCTTCAATCCTGCCACAGCGCCTCGCGATGCGCCGAAAACCTCGATCAAATTTGACAGTTTCCGTCGCGGTCAGTCAACACAAGCGGCGCCGCAAGGTAGCATAATGATCCTCTGGCAAAGTTCGATGCAAAATCCTATCTTCACTGCGCTGGGTTGTACGCCGCGGCCCCCGAAACCCAGGTCGAGGGGATTCACGATGGTGCTGGACAAGCATCTCGGCCTGCACGCGTCCGCAGACCTGGTCGAGACCTCGGCCGAGTACATCGATTTGCTGAAGCTCGGCTGGGCCTCGTCCGCCCTCTACCCGACCAGGACGCTGGCCGACAAGGTGAAGCTCTACCGGGACGCCGGGATCATGGTCTGTCCCGGCGGCACTTTCATGGAAGTCGCATACGAGCACAACGCGGTCGCCGAGGTGCTGGACATGCTGCGCGACGCGGGCTTCGATGCCGTCGAGGTCTCGAACGGAATCCACCCGAAATTGGACCCCAGGGCGAAGCGCGCCATGATCGAGCAGGCGGCCAGAAAGGGCTTCTTTACCCTGTCCGAGGTCGGCAAGAAGCTGCCGCAGGAGGATGAGGCGATCACCTACATGCAGCGCGTGGTGGAGGTGAAGGACGACATCGCCGCAGGGGCGCGCATGGTGGTGATGGAATCGCGCGAGTCCGGCACAGTCGGGATATTCAAGGCCGACGGCAAGATCAACTCCGCCCTGGCGCTCGAGCTGTTCAGCCACATCGATCCCGACACGATCGTCTGGGAGGCTCCGCAGAAGGAACAGCAGGTCTGGCTGCTGCACCAGCTCGGTCCGGACGCCAACATCGGCAACGTCGCGCCGACCGACGTGCTGAGCCTGGAGTCGATGCGCCACGGACTGCGCGCGGACACCTTCCGCGACCATGGGCGGAGCAGCGTGATCGTCTACCTCGAGCTCGGCGTCGGTGGAGCGTTGCGGGCCCAGCGCCGCGGGGACGTCGTGGTGGTGGTCGATGCGCTGCGCGCAAGCACAACCATCATCCAGTGCCTGGATAGCGGGGCCGGAGAGGTCGTTCCAGTTGTATCGGCCGACGAGCTTGAGGGCGAGTACACCATTGGCGAGCGCGGCGGCGAGAAGCTGCCCAACGCGCGCTACGGCAACAGCCCGACCGACGTGAAGCGGCTGGATTTCCGTGGCGCCACCATGATGATATCGACCACCAACGGCACCGAATGCATCCGGACCGCCAAGGGCCGCGACAACCCGGTCCTGATCGGGACCGTAACCAACGGCGAGGCGGTGGCACGCGCTGCCTTGGAGCTGGCTCATACGCTCGACAGAAACATCACCCTGCTCGCGGCCGGACGCAATAATCTGCCGGCCGTGGAAGACCGGATCGGCGTGACCACCATTCTCGGATACATCGAAGGCGCGGTCGTCAAGGGCACGCTGGAGCCCTACTACAGCACGAACATCGAGAAGGATTTCCTGGGAAGCGACAGCGGCGTCAATCTGGCGACCCTCGGCAGCGCGGCAGACGTCATCTTCTCGGCGCAGCTCAATTCGTCGAGGATGGTGCCGATGTACGATGGCCGCCGGATCGTTCCCTACTCCCACCCGGGTCGATGACCTGCCTGTCCAGATGAGTGCGAAGACCGCGCTCCGTGCCTCGCTCGCCCGAGTGCTCTTTTCGGCCGGGCTGACCGCGCCCGGAAGGCGCGGACGCGAGCGCCTCACTGTCGCCACCTTCCACCGCGTTCTGCCGGAAGGCGAGCGCCGCGCATACCCGTATCGCGGCCTGGTCGTGACCCCCGAGGAGCTCGATGCCCATCTGGCCTTCTTCACACGGCACTTCGATTGCGGCACGCTCGCCGCGCAGCACCGGCGCTTCATGGGCGGCGAGGCGACCAGGCGACCGCTGCTCGCGATCACCTTCGACGACGGCCAGCACGACAATTTCCGCACTGCACGGCCGGTGCTGGCGAGACACCGCGTCAAGGCATCGTTCTTCGTCCCCGTCAGCGCCGTCGAACGCGGCGAGCTGCTGTGGCACGACCGGCTCGGGTTCGCGATTTCCGCGCTGCTCGGCGAAGCGCGCGGCGGCACGGAAAAGCTGGAGCGCATCCTCGAAACGGCCGGGCTCCCGATCGGCGGGCGGCACTGCACCGCGGACAGGGCGGCACAGGGCTCGAAGACACTCGCGCCGCAAGCCAGGCTGCGCCTGGTGGAAGCGCTCGAGCAGGCCTCCGGCAGCGCACGCCCGCCGGCGTTTGCGCGAATGATGAGCTTCGTCGAGATCGCCGAACTCGCCGCTGACGGACACGAGATCGGCTCGCACAGCATGACGCACCGCATGATGACCGAGTGCGACGACGAAGCGCTGGCGTACGAAGTGTCCGAGTCCCGCGCCAGACTGGAATCGCGCCTCGGCCGTCCAGTCGAATCTTTCTGCTACCCCAACGGCAATTGCGACGCCAGAAGCGCCGGCGCAGTCATCGCAGCCGGCTACTTTCGGGCTGTAACCACGGTGCCGGGCCGTAACGAGCGCGGCACGGATCCGTTCCGGCTCAACCGCTACGACATGGACGCCAGCAGGACCCGCGGAGGCAGGGAAGAGTTCGAGCCAGCCGTGCTTGCCTTACGCATAAGCGGTGCCTACCCTAACCTGAGATGATCCGTCCGACGCTGATTCGCAAGCGGCAAGTCTGGTTGCCGACGGTCTGGGGCTGGCTGTTTCTAGCCGTCATTTGCTTCGCAGCAGCGCTCGCCGCCGCCCGGAACCTGCATGGATACCTCGCCCAGAACGCACCGGTCGGCGCGCCGATCCTCGTTGTGGAGGGGTGGCTAGACCCCGACGACGGGCTCGACGACGCAGTGGCATTGTTTCGCTCCGGGGGCTACTCCCGCGTCGTCACGACCGGCGGGCCACTCGAACAATGGCCGGGGGTAGAGCAACCCGCCACGTTCGCGGAGCGCGCCGCGAACTACCTAGTGCGCAAAGGGCTCTCGAAAGAATCGGTAACGGCAGTCCCGACTCCCGGGACCAACGAGGAACGCACCTATCTCAGTGCAGTGACGGTCCGCGAGTGGGCGGCCCAATCGGGGGTGAAGGTGCAAGGTCTCGATATCCTCTCTTCGGGAACGCACGCCCGTCGCTCCCGCCTTCTATACGAGCTGGCCTTCGGTCCATCGGTGAAGGTAGGCGTATATGCAGCGCGCTTTCCCGACTACGAACCCGACAGGTGGTGGCGAACCAGCCTCGGCGCGAAGGACGTGCTCGTGCAGGCGATTGGCCTGCTCTGGGTAAAATGTTTCTTCTGGCCGTCGCCGCCGCCCGACAGGGTTTCGCAACGCTGAACGCGGAGCGATTAGTCCGATATAGCCATCCGGTTCCGTCGCTCGCATCCTTGAACGCGCTGCACGAAGCCTCGCTTCAAGCGAAGTTTTTCGCAAAAGGTGAGAAGTGTCACACTTCGCTTGCGGAACAACGGGTAAACTTTTGTATGAACGTGAATACTTGCCTACCCGCCGGGAAGGCTCGGAACCATGAACAAGACAACCACACGAATTCTTCTTGCAGGCGTCGCTGCGGCGGTCTTCTTTGCGGCAATTCCGTTTGCGCACGCCCTGCCCTGCCCTCCGCGCAACGATTTCAACGCGGACGGAAGATCCGA
>DATFMS010000100.1:0-2660 GCA_035266805.1 Burkholderiales bacterium
ACCTGCGGCGGCAGCGGCGCGCGCAAGGGCACCCAGGCCCAGACCTGCCCCACCTGCCACGGCGCGGGCCAGGTTCGCATCTCGCAAGGCCCGTTCTCGATCGCCCAGACCTGCCCGCGCTGCCACGGCAGCGGCAAGATCATCCCGCATCCCTGCGGCACCTGCGGCGGGTCGGGCCGCGTCAAGCTGCAGAAGACCCTGTCGGTGAAGATCCCGGCAGGCGTCGACGAGGGCGACCGCGTCCGCCTCTCGGGCGAGGGCGAACCGGGCGTCAACGGCGGCCCGCCGGGCGACCTCTACGTCCAGGTCCAGATCAAGCAGCACCCGGTGTTCCAGCGCGACCACGACGACCTGCACTGCGAGATGCCGGTTTCGTTCGCCACTGCGGCGCTCGGCGGCGAGATCGAGATCCCGACCCTCGACGGGTCGGCCCGCATCAAGGTCCCGGCGGAAACGCAAAGCGGCAAGGTCTTTCGCCTGCGCGGCAAGGGCATCGTCGGCGTGCGCAGCCGCAGCGCGGGAGACCTGTTCTGCCACGTGGTGGTCGAGACCCCGGTCAAGCTCACGGAGCGGCAGCGGGAGCTGTTGCGCGAGTTCGACGCGATCAGCCTGGAAGACACGGCCCGTCATAACCCTCGCAGCAAGTCCTGGCTGGAGAAGGTGAAGGAGTTTTTCGAGGGTTGACCCGCCTTGCCCCGAGGGGCAGGCATTCACGTGGGCCGGTGGTAGACTTGCCGTCGTCCAGTGCATCCCGGGGGGAGACGGTATGCTTCGGTCGGCGCCTAGAATGATGACAAGAATCGTGCTCGGGGTCGTGTTGGCCATCCTGAGCCTTTCCGCCCTCGCCGATCAGACTCTCGACCGCGCCAAGCGATTGCTCGAGCAGAAGCAGCCCGCGCAGGCCTACGAGCTGCTGCTGCCGCTCGAAGCCCAGCGCGCCGGCAACCCGGAGTACGACTACCTGCTGGGCATCGCCGCGCTCGACTCCGGTCACCGCGAGCGTGCCATCTTTGCGCTCGAACGCGTGCTGGCAGTGCAGCCCGACAACGCCTTGGCCCGCGCGGAAATTGCACGCGCCTACCTGGCCGTCGGCGAAAAAGACACCGCGCGGCGCGAGTTCGAGAACGTCAAGCGCGAGCGGATCCCGGCCGAGGCAAGGGCCACCATCGACCGCTACCTGTCGGCGATCACGGCGGCGGAGACGACCCAGGTGCAGGGCTATATCGAGATCGGAGTGGGTTCAGACAGCAACGTCAACAGCGCGACCGCCAATTCGCAGATCGCGCTGCCCGCTTTCGGCGGGCTCATCGCGACCTTGAACTCGGCGGCGACGAGCAAGAGCGACAGCTTTACCAGCGTTGCGGGCGGGATCAACTTCACCCGCAAGCTGGACCCGCGCTGGTCGGTTATCGGCAACGTCGGGGGCAACGGCAAGTTCAACCGCAACGAGGACCAATTCGACACCGACACGGTGGAAGGCAACCTCGGCGCGCGCTGGGCGGCGGACGCCGATGCGCTGACCCTCGCCGCGCAGATGCAGAGCTTCGAGCTCGACAATTCGCGCTACCGCGACTCGCGCGGGATGATCGCGCAGTGGCAGCACAATCTCGACGAGCAGCGCCAGCTCACCGGCTACCTGCAGTACGCGCAACTGCGCTACCCGGAGCAGAGCATTCGCGACGCGAACCGCGGCATCGGCGGGGTCGCCTACGCGCAGGCGTTTTCCAGCAGGCTGTCGCCGGTCCTGTTCCTCAGTGCCTACGGCGGGAGGGAGAAGGAAGTCGCCGACGGCGTGCCGCACCTGGGCCACGAGCCGGCGGGCATTCGGATCGGCGGTCAGTTCAAGCCGGCGGAGGGCTGGACCGTATTCGGCGGGGTCAACTACGAGGAGCGGCGCTACGGCGGCCCCGAGCCGATCTTTCTCGCCACCCGCAAGGACAAGCAGACCGACCTGCGCCTCGGCGCGAGCTACCTGATGCGCGCGGGCACGACGCTGATCTTGCAGGCGGTAAGCACCGACAACAAATCGAATATCGACCTGTACCGCTTCACGCGTACGGTCAGCACGGTTTCGGTCCGTTTCGATTTTTGACAATCTCAATCTGCGAAACGTGACATATTTCCGCTAAGGCTAGCTCCGGCTGGGGGTACGACATGAACAGCACAGCACCATTCCGGATGAACAGAAGCGCGCTGATGCTCGCGCTGGTTTCCGCGGCATTCGCGGGCAACGCCGGCGCCAGCGCCGGCCGCATCGACTTCAGCATCGGCGGCGTGGTGGCCACCCGGCCCGACGGCCAGCAGCGGCCCCTGGCCAAGGGCGCCGAGCTGCAAAACGGCGACACCATCCGCACCAACGACGGCCGCGCCCAGATCCGCTTCCCCGACGGCGCCTACGTCTCACTGCAACCGAACACCGTTTTCGGCGTCAAGGAGTATAACTACGAGGGCAAGACCGACGGCAAGGAGCGCGGCTTCTTCTCGCTCCTGAAGGGCGCCATGCGCGCGGTGACGGGCCTCATCGGCCGGGTCAACCGCAGCACCTACCAGATCACCACCCCGACCGCGACGGTCGGCATCCGCGGCACCGGCGGCCTGATCGCGGTCCTGCCCGACGGCTCGACCCTGATCCGCGGCAGCAGCGGCATCTGGTCGCTCAG
>DATFMS010000101.1:0-2095 GCA_035266805.1 Burkholderiales bacterium
CCCAAGCGCTACGACGCCGCCGCCGCCAGCGGCCGCACGCTCTACCGCTTCTTCTGCGGCAATTGCGGCTCGCCCATCTATAGCCAGCGCGCCACGGCGCCCGAGACGGTGGTGCTGCGGGCCGGAACGCTCGATAGCGGCGACAACATGAAGATCACGGCCAACATCTGGACCGCCAGCGCCCGCCCGTGGGCCCACATCGATCCCGCGAGCAGGCAGTCCGCCGGGCAGCCCGACGCGCCGCCTGCGCGCCCGTCATAGCCAGAGGATCTGCTTGCGGTAGTCGAGATCGGTCAGCAGCGGCCCGGCCGGGCCCTGGTGGAACACCGCGCCGCGCTCGAGCGCGAACACGCGGTCGGCGAGCGCGAGCACGAGGTCGAGGTTGTGCTCGACGATCACGATCGAGACCTGTCCCCGCAGCCGGTCGAAGACGCCGAACAATTCCTGCACCACCGCCGGCGCCAGGCCCTCGAACGGCTCGTCCAGCAGCAGCAGCCTGACGTTGCCCGACAGCGCGCGCGCGACCGCCGCCATCTGCTGCTCGCCGCCCGAGAGGTAGTCGGCCGCGACGTGCAGGCGCTCCTTGAGGCGCGGGAAGTACTCGAAGATCTTCTCTTCGCTCCACACCACGCCGCTGGCGCCATCGGTGGCGCGCGCCAGGCGCCCGAGCGCGAGGTTCTCCGCCACCGTCATGCCGGCGAACAGCCCGCGGCCCTGCGGCACGTAGCCGATGCCCATGCGCGCGATCTGCGGCGCCGGCACGCCGGCGATGTCGCGCCCCGCGTATTCGATCTTGCCCGAGGCGGGCGGCACCAGGCCGGTGAGCGTCTTGAGCAGCGTCGACTTGCCCGCGCCGTTGCGCCCGAGCAGCGCGACGATCTCGTTCTCGCGCACGTCGAGCGTGGCGTCGTTCAGGATGTGGCTCTTGCCGTAGAACGCGTTGACGCGCTCGAAGCGCAGCAGCTGCGCCCGCTCGCGCACCTCGCCTGCGGCGCGGCCGCTGACGGGCGGCGTCCCGCTTCCGGTGTAGACCTGCTGCACGCGCCGGTCGGCGCGCACCTCGCCGGGGCTGCCCGCCATCAGCACCTCGCCCTGGTTCATCACCGTGACGCGCTGCGAGAAGCCGAGCACGCGGTCGATGTCGTGTTCGACGATCAGCACCGGGATGCTGCCGGCGATGGTCTTGATCAGCTTCGACACCCGCTCGCGCTCGGCCGCCGCCAGGCCCGCCAGCGGCTCGTCGAGCAGCAGCACCTGCGGCTTGGAGCCCAGCGCGATGCCCAGGTCGAGCAGCCGCTGGCCGCCGTAGGACAGCTCGCCGCCGGCGATCGATTCGATGCCCTCGAGGCCGAGAAAACGGATCAGCTCCACGCATTCGGCGTCGATCTCGGGGTAGCCGTCGATGTCGCGCCAGGCGTTGAAGCGCGCCGTGTGCCGCGCCTGCAGCGACAGGCGCAGGTTCTCGTAGATCGTCAGCCCCTTGAACAGGTTGGTGATCTGAAACGAGCGCGCCAGGCCTTGCCGGCAGATGCGGTACGCCGTCAGGCGCTGGATCTCGCGCTCGTTCAGGCGCACCGTGCCCGCGTCCGGCGCGAACATGCCCGACGCCAGGTTGAACAGCGTGGTCTTGCCCGCGCCGTTGGGGCCGATGAGGGCGTGGATCTCGCCGCTGTGGATCGCGAGGCTCGCGCCCGCCACGGCACGGATGCCGCCGAAATGCTTGGACACCGCGTCCACCTCCAGCACCGCGCTGTGGCGCGCGCCGGGGCGCAGAAACCCGGGCAGCGGCGCGTCCGCGTCGATGTGGCGCGCGCTCATCGCCGCCGCCTCCTCGGGCGCGGGCCGCCAGCGCCGCTTGAGCTTGACCCAGATGCCGGCGAGGCCTTCGGGCGAATACAGAACGAAACCGACGAACACCAGGCCGAACCACAGCAGCCAGTTCGAGGTCCAGATCGAGAACAGCTCGCGGAACAGGATGTAGAACAGCACCCCGAGCGCCGGCCCGAGGATGTGGTACATGCCGCCGATCACGACCATTGCCAGCAGTTCGCCGGACAGCTCCACCGAGACCGCCTCGGCCGAGACCAGGTAGGTC
>DATFMS010000102.1:0-20235 GCA_035266805.1 Burkholderiales bacterium
TTCAATTTCTCGCCCGCCTCGATCATGCGCCGCAGGCGTTCGCCTTCGGCTGCCGCCGCCTCGTTGCGCTGCGCGGATTGCAGCGCAGCGAGCAGGCGCGCCCGAAGCTGCGTGTTCTCCTCGCGCAGCGCCGCCTGAGTCGCGAAGTAGTCTCCGATGCGGCGGCCGAGCTCCGACGGCGCAGTCGCGATGCGCTGCAGCGGATAAGCTACCAGCGCAAGGACGTTCCTCAGGCCCTCGGTGTAGTGAAAGCGTGCGTCCAGGACCAGCAGCGCAAGGGAAAGCGAGGCGAAGAACGCGAGCCGGACGACCGGCGCGGGGCCGCGCTTGAAGAACGGTGGGGGGCCGTGCTCCATCCCCCCATCACTCAGTCATTCGTGAAGATCGGCCCGAAATACTCCATCTTCTCGAGCGCCTTGCCTGAGCCGCGCACGACGCAGGTGAGCGGGTCGTCGGCAACGATCACCGGCAGCCCGGTCTCCTCCATCAGCAAGCGGTCGAGGTCGCGCAACAGCGCCCCGCCGCCGGTAATGACCATGCCCTTCTCGGCGATGTCGGCGCCCAGCTCGGGCGGCGTCTGCTCGAGCGCGGATTTCACCGCCGAGACGATCTGGTTGAGCGGCTCGGTGAGCGCCTCGAGGATTTCGTTGGAGCTGATGGTGAAGCTGCGCGGAATGCCCTCGGCGAGATTGCGGCCCTTGACTTCCATCTCGCGCACCTCGCTGCCCGGGAACGCCGAGCCGATCTGCTTCTTCACCATCTCGGCCGTGGCCTCGCCGACCAGCATGCCGTAGTTGCGCCGGATGTAGTTGATGATCGCTTCGTCGAACTTGTCGCCGCCGACGCGCACCGAACCCGAGTACACCATGCCGCCGAGCGAGATGACGCCGACCTCGGTGGTGCCACCGCCGACGTCGACCACCATCGAGCCGGTCGCGTCCGCCACCGGCATGTCCGCGCCGATCGCCGCGGCCATCGGCTCTTCGATCAGGTACACCTGCCCCGCGCCCGCACCGATCGCCGATTCGCGGATCGCGCGCCGCTCGACTTGCGTCGAGCCGCACGGCACGCAGATGATGATGCGCGGGCTGGGCGAGAACAGCTTGTTGTCGTGCACCTTCTTGATGAACTGCTTGAGCATCTGCTCGGTGACGGTGAAGTCGGCGATTACGCCGTCCTTCATCGGCCGGATGGCGGTGATGTTGCCCGGCGTCTTGCCGAGCATCTGCTTGGCTTCCTTGCCGACGGCCTGGATCGTTTTCTTCGCGTTGGGGCCGCCTTCCTGGCGAATGGCGACGACCGAGGGCTCATCCAGCACGATGCCCTTGCCGCGCACATAGATCAGCGTGTTCGCGGTGCCGAGGTCGATGGCGAGATCGTTGGAAAAATAGCTGCGCAGAAATCCGAACATATGCGTGCCGAGCCCCTCTCGAAGTCGGTTTCCGTTACGCCTTAACTTCGTCCGCTAAGGCTGTGTCCCGATTGGGGGTTCGGAAGTTCCTCCTCCCTCGCCCCGAACGCCTTCTATGATACTCTAATGACACCTCCGGCATAGGCTGCGGAGGGGGTTTTTCTGCGCCGCAATGTCGCTCTCTCCTGACCAAATCGAACGCCTCGCGCGACTCGCGCGCATCGCCCTTGGCCCCGCGGAGGAAGCCGCGGTCGTCGGCCAGCTGAACCGGGTGCTCGGCCTGATCGACCAGATGCGTGCGGTTGATACCGCCGGTATCGAACCCATGTCGCACCCGCTCGATGTGGCCCAGCGCCAGCGTCCCGACGTCGTCGCCGAATCCGACCAGCGCGAGCTGTTCCAATCGATTGCCCCGGCGGTGGAAGCGGGGCTGTATCTGGTCCCCAAAGTCCTCGAGTAGCGGGTGCTGAACGCGACCCTGAGCGGGCTTTCCGCCGCGCTGGCGGAAAAGCGGATCTCCAGCGTCGAGCTCGCGCGCCTGTTCCTCGACCGCATCGAGCGCCTGAACTCGGAGCTGAACGCGTTCATCACCGTCGATGCGCCCCGCGCGCTCGAACAGGCGCGCCGCGCCGATGCCCGCCGCGCCGCCGGCGACGCTGGCCCGTTGACTGGTATCCCATTGGCGCATAAGGATATTTTTTGCACCAAGGACCTGCGCACGACGTGCGGCTCGCGCATGCTGGCCGACTTCGTCAGCCCGTACGACGCGCACGTCATCGAGCGCCTTGGCGCGGCCGGCACGGTACTGCTGGGCAAGACCAACATGGACGAATTCGCCATGGGTTCGTCGAACGAGACCTCCTATTTCGGCCCGGTCAAGAACCCCTGGAACAAGACTCTGGTGCCCGGCGGGTCCTCCGGCGGCACCGCGGTCGCTGTGGCCGCGCGCATGGCGCCGGCGGGGACCGGGACCGACACCGGCGGCTCGATCCGGCAGCCCGCCGCGCTGACCGGTGTCTGCGGCTTGAAGCCGACCTACGGCGTGGTTTCCCGCTACGGCATGGTCGCCTTTGCCTCTTCGTTCGATCAGGGCGGGCCGATGGCCAAGTGCGCCGAGGATCTCGCGCTGCTGATGAACACGATGGCCGGGTTCGACGCCCGCGACTCCACCAGCCTCGAGCGGCCGCAGGAGGACTACCGGCGCGAGCTCGGACTGTCGCTCGCGGGCTTGCGGATCGGGCTGCCCAAGGAATACTCGGGGGAGGGCGTTGAACCGGGGGTGCGTCGCGCGGTGACCGAGGCCGTGCGCTGGTTCGAGTCGCAGGGCGCGAAGACCGTCGCCGTCGAACTGCCCAATGCTGCGCTCGCGGTACCGGTGTACTACGTGCTCGCGCCGGCCGAAGCCTCGTCCAACCTGTCGCGTTTCGACGGCGTGCGCTACGGCCATCGCGCGAAGGAGTACGCGGACCTGGCCGACATGTACAGCCGCACCCGCGCCGAAGGTTTCGGCGCCGAAGTCAAGCGCAGGATCCTGGTCGGCACCTACGTCCTGTCGCACGGCTATTACGACGCCTACTATCTCCAGGCGCAGAAGCTGCGCCGCCTGATCGCGCAGGACTTCGCCGCCGCGTTCCGACTCTGCGACGTGATACTGGGGCCGACCACGCCCACCACCGCGTTCCCGATCGGCGCCAAGATCGACGATCCGGTGCAGATGTACCTGAACGACATTTTCACCATTCCCGCGCCGCTCGCAGGGCTGCCGGGGCTTTCGATTCCGTGCGGCTTCGACGACAAGGGGCTGCCGGTGGGGCTGCAGCTGACAGGCGATTACTTTTCCGAGGCGCGCCTGCTCGGGGCCGCGCACCGCTATCAGCAGGCCACCGACTGGCACCTGCGCGTGCCGACGGAGGCGCCGCTGTGAGCTGGGAAATCGTGGTCGGGATCGAGACCCACGCGCAGCTGCGCACGCAGAGCAAGATCTTCTCCGCGGCGCCGACTGCGTTCGGCGCCGCGCCGAACAGCCAGGCCTGCGCGGTAGACATCGCGCTGCCGGGAGTGCTGCCGGTGCTGAACCGCGCCGCGGTCGAGCACGCTGTCCGCTTCGGTCTCGCGATCGGCGCCACGCTCAGCCGCCGCTCCGTGTTTGCGCGCAAGAACTACTTCTACCCCGACTTGCCGAAGGGCTACCAGATCAGCCAGTTCGAGTTGCCGATCGTACACGGCGGGTCGCTGACGATCGATACCGACGGCGGCGCGAAGACGATCCGCATTACTCGCGCGCATCTCGAGGAAGACGCGGGAAAGTCGCTGCACGAGGACTTTCACGGCATGTCCGGCATCGACCTCAACCGTGCCGGCACCCCGCTGCTCGAGATCGTCACCGAGCCCGACCTGCGCGGAGCGAAGCAGGCGGTCGCCTACGCACGCGCGCTGCACGCGCTGGTGATGTGGATCGACATCTGCGACGGCAACATGCAGGAGGGGTCGTTCCGCTGCGATGCCAACGTCTCGGTGCGCAGGGCGGCGGACCAGCCGCTCGGGACGCGCTGCGAAATCAAGAACCTCAATTCCTTCCGCTTCATGGAGCGCGCGATCGAGTACGAGGCGCGGCGCCAGATCGAGCTGCTCGACGGCGGCGGTACGGTGTTGCAGGAAACCCGTCTCTATGATGCCGAGCGCGACGAGACCCGCCCGATGCGCACCAAGGAAGACGCGCAGGACTACCGTTACTTTCCGGACCCCGACCTGCTGCCGCTGGTGCTGTCCGAAGCCGAGATCGAGGGCATCCGCGCCTCGCTGCCCGAGCTTCCCGAGGCGCGGCGGGACAGGTTCGCGACCGAGTACCGTCTTTCGGCCTACGACGCGGCGGCCTTGACGGCGAACAAGCCGACCGCCGACTACTTCGAAAGGGCAGTGGGCGGCCTCAATCAAAAGGGGTCAGCCGTTTCAGACGCCGCGAAGCTGGCGGCGAACTGGGTGACGGTGGACCTCGCGGCAAAGCTGAACGCGGACGACCTCGCAATCGAGTTGAGCCCGGTCGCGCCCGAGCGCCTGGCAAAGCTGTTGATCCGGATCCTGGACCAGACCCTGTCGAACAAGATGGCCAAGGAGGTGTTCGACGCGATGTGGGCCGGCGAGGGAGACCCCGACGCGATCATCGAGCGCAAGGGCCTGAAGCAGATCAGCGATGCGGGGGCGATCGAGAAGCTGGTCGACGAGGTGCTGGCGGCCAACGCCAAGCAGGTAGAGGACTACCGGGCGGGAAAGGAGAAGGCCTTCAACTCGCTGGTCGGGCAGGTGATGAAAGCCACCCGGGGCCGAGCCAATCCGGCTCAGGTCAACGACATCCTGCGCCGCAAGCTCGCGTAGCTGCGGGGCCGCGCGCCTTTACCTGCCGCGCGTCAGCTGGAGGTAGCGCTTCTTGTCCTCGTCGTAGCGGGCCTTGATCGCCTCGACGATCTGCTTCTTCACTCCGAGCAGCTCCTGCTGCGCCGCGAGACCGGATCGCGCGGCCTGGACCTCCGACTCGACCGCGGCAGCCTTGTTCGGAGCCGGCTTTTGCTTGGTGAGCTCCGCGAGCCGCTTCTCGCGCTGCGCGATGTTCGCCTCGATATCGGCGATCTGCCGCTGGGGCTCGGCGAGCGCGCGCGCGCGTGCGGCGTCGATATCCTTCTCGCTGGTGTAGGTGGCGAGCAGGGCGCGGGTGCGTCGCGCCTCTTCCCTCGCGGCGGCCTCCTTCTCGCGCCGCTTCTCCTCCTGGGCCGCCTTGACCGCGGGGTCCTCCTCCCTGACACTCGGGTCGACGCGCTTGACCACCATGCCCTGCTTGTTCAGCTGCTCGTAGGGCTGGCCGATGCACTCGCGTGGAACTACCTGGCCGTAATACTTCTTGCCGTCCTTCCCTACGCAGCGGAACGACTGCGCCTCTGCCGCGAGCGGCAGCGCGGCGATGACAAAGGCCGTGAGCGCAGCGGTGATCGGTATGCAGCGACGCATTGCTTCCCCCTTGCTGGACTGCGATGCCAATATTCTAGCGCGGGGCGGAAGCGTCTTCACCTGCTAGAATCCGCGCCACCCCCTGCGCGTATCCGCCTATGCACTCCGCCGACCGAACCTTCATCGCCGAGACCACCGCGAAAATGCTGCTCGAGGTCAAGGCGGTCCTCTTCTGGGACGAAAAACCGTTCATCTTTACCTCCGGCTGGGCGAGTCCGGTGTACATCGACTGCCGCAAGCTGATCTTCTATCCGCGCATCCGCGCGCAGCTGGTGGACTTTGCCGCCGCGACCCTGCAGCGCGACGCGGGATTCGAGCAGTTCGACGTCGTCGCCGGGGGCGAGACCGCCGGCATACCCTACGCGGCGTGGATCGCCGACCGGCTCGGCCTGCCGATGCAGTACGTCAGGAAAAAGCCCAAAGGCTTCGGCCGCAACGCGCAGATCGAGGGCGATGTGCGCGAGGGCGCGCGCACCCTCCTGGTCGAGGACCTGACCACCGACGGGCGCTCGAAGATCAATTTCTGCCAGGCGTTGCGCGGCGCCGGCGCGATCGTGGAGCACGTGTTCGTCAACTTCTACTACGACATCTTTCCCGAGTCGAAGACGATTCTCGCCGACCTGAACGTCCGGCTGCACCACCTTGCCACCTGGTGGGACGTGCTGGCGGTGGTCAAGCGCGGCGGCTACCTGCCGCCGGCGCAGATCGGCGAGGTCGAGAAGTTCCTCAATGCGCCGGCCGCGTGGTCGGCCGCGCACGGCGGCGCGGCAAGCTCGCCGTCGTCCTGAATGCGGGTCATCAGCCTAAACGTAAACGGGATTCGTTCGGCGGCAAGGAAGGGTCTGTTCCGCTGGCTCGCGGCGCAGCGCGCCGACGTGATCTGCCTGCAGGAGATGAAGGCGCAGGAAAGCGACCTCGACGCCGCGCTGCACGCGCCGAAAGGGTTCGCCTCGTGCTACGCGCTGGCCGAGAAGAAGGGCTACAGCGGCGTCGCGCTGTATTCGCGCCGCCCGCCCGACGCGGTGAGCAGAGGCTTCGGCACGCACGAGTTCGACTCGGAGGGACGCTACCTCGAGGCGCGCTTCGGCAAGCTGTCCGTGGTCTCCCTCTACCTGCCCTCGGGGTCGTCGGGCCCGCATCGTCAGGCCTCGAAATTCCGCTTCCTCGAGGCCTTCCTGCCGCAATTGAAAAAGCTCGCGCGCTCGCGGCGGGAAGTGATCCTGTGCGGCGACTGGAACATCGCGCACAAGGAGATCGACCTCAGGAACTGGCGTTCGAACCAGAAAAATTCTGGCTTCCTCCCCGAAGAGCGCGCCTGGCTCAGCCGGGTGTTCGACGAGGTCGGCCTGGTGGACGTGTTCCGGCGCCTGAACCGCAAGCCCGATCAGTACACCTGGTGGTCGAACCGCGGCCAGGCATGGGCGAAGAACGTCGGCTGGCGCATCGACTACCAGGTCGCCACCCCCGGCGTGGCGAAGACGGCCGTCCGGGAATCGATCTACAAGCGGCGCCGCTTTTCTGACCACGCGCCGCTGACCATCGACTACGACTACGCGCTCTAGGCGCCGGGCGCCTGCCGCGCAAGGTCGGGCGCCACGCGGCGCAGCCACCTCCGGGCGCCACGGTAGACCCCCCACAGCGACCAGCCGCTCGCCAGCCACTTGAGCACGCGCCGCGGGCGCAGCGCCAACAGCAGCGCGAGGCCGCCGGCGATCCACGCCGGGTGGCGCCTGAGCTCTGCGCCAGCCGCGATCCCGGCCTCGAACCAGCTCACCGCCACGTCGGTGCGGGCAAGCAGGCCCGCGATCGCCTCGCGTTCGGCCTGCGCGCGTGCAACCAGCTCGGCGCGGCGCTCGCGCAGTCCGATCAGCCGCTCGCGCGTCACGGCTTTTCCACCTGCTCGCGGTCGCGCGCCAGCTCGCCGAGCGTCGCCGCGAAGAAGCGCGGCCGCTCGGCCATGCGCCGGCGGACGAAGAGCGTCCCCGCGACGCCGATGCAGAGGAAGCCGGCGGCAAGCAGTCCGGCCGCGAGCAGCCGGTTGTCGTCCCAGAACGCAATCAGTACCAACACCGCGCCGAGCACCACCGCGACGCCGAGGAAGAACAGCGTCACCAGCGTCCACAGCGCGATCTCGTACAGCCGGGTGACCTGCTCCTCGAGCTCGTTGGCCGCGAGGCGCGTGCGGGTTTCGGCATAGGAGATCAGCGTGCGCGCGAAGCCACGCACCGGGCCCAGCACGCCGTGATCGGTCTCGGTCATCGGATCCTAGCGGCGGTTGATGAGCGCACCGAGCACGAAGCCGGCGAACGCCGCGATCCCGACCGCGCGCCAGGGATTCTCATGCACGTACGCCTCGACCGCGCGCGCGGCCTGCCCGGCCTTGTCTTCGAGGGCGTGCTCGGCCTCGAGCAGCTTCTGCTTGCTGCGTTCGAGCGAGGCCTGCATCCGCTCGCGCGCCGCGGTGGCCTTCTCGCCCGCCTGGCCTGCGGTGGCGCGCAGCAGCTCCTCGGTATCGGCGACCAGGGTCCTGAGATCGGCGACGAGCTTTTCTCTGCTGATTTCTGCAGAAGCGTTTTCGGCTTGGTTGTCCATGGCAGGCCCAGCGTTTGGATATGTGACAATCCGGGACACTCGATTTTACTCCTCCCCCGCGCACCGCATGCCGCTTTCCGCCTACGCCGCGGTGTTCCGCAGCCGCAAGATCCTGGTTCTGCTGCTGCTCGGCTTCTCTTCCGGCCTGCCGCTCGCGCTGACCGGCGGCACGCTGCAGGCATGGCTGACGGTGAAGGGCGTCGATCTCACCACCATCGGCATGTTCGCGCTGGTGGGCCAGCCCTACACCTACAAGTTTCTCTGGGCGCCGCTGATGGACCGCTACAGCATCCCGCTGCTCGGCCGCCGGCGCGGCTGGCTGGTGGTGACGCAGCTCGCACTGCTCGGCGCCATCGCCTGGATGGGCACCCTTTCGCCGCAGGACTCGCCCTGGCTGCTCGCGGGGCTCGCGCTCGCGGTGGCGTTTCTCTCCTCGTCGCAGGACATCGTGTTCGATGCCTACCGCACCGACATCCTCGGCGCCGAGGAGCGCGGTGCCGGCGCCGCGGTGTCGGTATTCGGCTACCGCATCGCGATGCTGGTTTCGGGCGGCCTGGCGCTGATCCTCGCCGACAGCTGGCTGGGCTGGACCGGCACCTACTGGCTGATGGCGGGCCTTATGCTGGTCGGTGTCGCCACGGTGTGGGCGGCCGAGGAGCCCGCTGCGCCGCCGCGCGCGCCGCGCACGCTCGAGCAGGCGGTGCGCGAGCCGCTGGTCGAGTTCTTCGCCCGCGACGGCGCCTGGATCCTGCTCCTGCTCATCATCCTGTACAAGCTCGGCGACGCCTTCGCCGGCAGCCTGTCGACTGCGTTCCTGATCCGCGGGCCCGGGTTTTCGCTCACCGAGGTCGGGCTGGTGAACAAGTGGCTCGGTGTGGTCGCGACCATCCTCGGCGCGCTCGCCGGGGGTGCGTTGATGGCGCGCCTGAGGCTCTACCGGTCGCTGCTGCTGTTCGGGGTGCTGCAGGCGGTCACCAACCTCGGCTACCTGATGCTCGCGCTGGCGGGCAAGAGCTACGCCCTGATGATCGGCGCGGTGGCGGCCGAGAACCTGTGCGGCGGCATGGGCACCGCGGCCTTCGTCGCGCTGCTGATGGCGATGTGCGACCGGCGCCACTCGGCCACCCAGTACGCCCTGCTCTCGGCGCTCGCAGCGCTGGGGCGGGTCTACGTCGGCCCGGCGGCGGGCGAGATGGCCAAGTCGCTCGGTTGGCCGGAGTTCTTCTTCTTTACCTTCCTCGTCGCGCTGCCCGGCGTGGCGATGCTGGTGTGGCAGCAGCGCCGCATCGAGGCGATCGACACCGCGCCGCGGGAATGACGCTCAAGCGTCGCGACACGAGCCGCCTCACGCGCCTTTGCGGCAGTCCACCATGCGCTTTTTCTGCCGCCCCTTGTGGTCGAAATTGGTCGCGTCGAGCCAACGCTCGAAGATCTGCCTGAGCGGGGGCCATTCCTTGTCGATGATGGAAAACCACGCCGTGTCGCGGCTTTCGCCCTTGACCATCATGTGCTGGCGAAAGATGCCCTCGAAGGTAAAACCGAATCGCGCCGCAGCGCGCCGCGAGGGCTCGTTGAGCGCGTTGCACTTCCACTCGAAGCGCCGGTAGCCGAGGTCGTCGAGCGCGTAGCGCGCGCAGAGGAACAGCGCCTCGGTCGCGACGCGGGTGCGCGCGATCGCCGGCCCCCACAGGATGCTGCCGACCTCGATCACGCCGTGCTCGGGGACGATGCGCATCAGGGCCTGGCGCCCCTCGCAGCGGCCGCTCGCCGAGTCGATCACCGCAAAGTAGAGCGGGTCCTCGGATGCCGCCGAGCGGGCCAGCCAGGCGTCGAAGTCCGCGCGCGACTGTGGCGCTTCGAACAGGTAGCGAAAGCGTTCCTCCGCGCCGGGCGCCATCGACGCCGCGAACAGCTGGTCGCCGTGGCGCCGGGGCTCGAGCGGCTCGAGGCGGCAGTAGCGCCCCTCGATCGTCGCGCGCTCGGGGCGCGGGCGGCTAGACCATTGCACAGCGGTACACGGCGATGCTGCCGAACAGGTTGGGCAGGAAGCTGATCTGACGGCCCTCGTGCAGCGCCACGCGCTCGCGGATGCGGATGCCGAGCTTGCGGCACAGGTCCTCGAAGTCCGTGGTGGTACAAAGATGGACGTTCGGCGTGTTGTACCACTCGTAGGGCAGCTCTTCCGACACCGGCATGCGGCCGAGAAGGATCTGCATGCGCGCGGTCCAGTGGCCGAAGTTGGGAAACGAGACGATCGCCTCGCGCCCCACGCGCAGCATCTCGCGCATGAGCTGCTCGATGCGGTGGATGGTCTGCAGCGTCTCGGACAGGATGACCGTGTCGAAGGAGCCGTCGCGGAACAGCAACAGGCCGCTTTCCAGGTCGAGCTGCAGGACGTTGATGTCGTTCCTGACGCAGGCCACCACCTCCGCGTCGTCGATTTCAACGCCGTAGCCGGGCGCCTCGCGCGCTTCCCACAGGTACCTCAGCAGCGCGCCGTCGCCGCATCCCAGGTCGAGCACGCGCGCGCCCTGCGACACCCAGCGCGCCACGGCGGCGAAATCGGGGCGTGCGGCGAGCAGCGCCTGCTCGGACGAAGTCACAGCTCGATGTTCCCGAAGTAGGCGCGCAGGGCGCCGAAGTAGCGCGCGTCGTCCATCAGGAAGGCGTCGTGCCCGCCGGGCGCGTCGATTTCGAGGTAGGAGACGATCTTGCGCGCGTCGAGCAGCGCCTTGACCAGCTCGCGCGAGCGCGCCGGCGCAAAGCGCCAGTCCGACTTGAACGAGACCACCAGGAACGCCGCCTCGGCGCGCGCCACCGCCGCCGAGAGGTCGCCGTCGAAGTCCGCCGCCGGGTCGAAGTAGTCCAGCGCCTTGGTGATGCGCAGGTAGGTATTGGCGTCGAAGTAGCTCGAGAACTTGTCGCCCTGGTAGCGTAGGTAGCTCTCGACCTCGAAGTCGATGTCGAAATCGAACCCCAGGGCGGCGCGCCGCAGCTGGCGGCCGAACTTGCCCATCATCGCCTCGTCCGAGAGGTAGGTGATGTGGCCGATCATGCGCGCGATGCGCAGTCCCCGCACCGGCACCACGCCCTTGTCGTAGTAGTGGCCGCCGTTGAAGTCGGGGTCGGTTGTGATCGCCTGGCGCGCGACTTCGTTGAAGGCGATGTTCTGCGCCGAGAGCCTGGCCGTTGCCGCGATGACGAGCGAGTGGCGGATGCGCTCCGGGTGCGACAGCGTCCATTGCAGCGCCTGCATCGCGCCGAGGCTGCCCCCCATGACCGCGGCAAAGCGCTCGATGCCGAGGTGATCGGCCAGCCGCGCCTGGGTCTCGACCCAGTCCTCGACCGTGACCACCGGGAAGTCGCCGCCCCAGGGCTTGCCGGTGGCGGGGTTGACGCTCATCGGCCCGGTCGAGCCATGGCAGCCGCCGAGGTTGTTGACCCCGATGACGAAGAAGCGGCGCGTGTCGAGCGGCTTGCCGGGGCCGACCAGGTTGTCCCACCAGCCGATTTCGTCCTCGCGCCCGGCGTAGTAGCCGGCGACGTGGTGCGAGGCGTTCAGCGCGTGGCACACCAGCACGGCGTTGGATTTTGCGGCATTGAGCTCGCCGTAGGCTTCGTAGGTCAGCTCGAAGCCCGGCAGCTCGGCGCCACTGCGCAGCTTGAGCGGCGCGTCGAAGCGCGCTTTCTGCGCCACAACTGCGCCAACGGAAGAGGGATCGTGAGGTGCGTTCAAGGCCGTCTCTTTAGCGGTATTTGTTAGGCGCCCGCAATCTGAACATCAAATCGGCGCCGATGCCGGATTATAGCCGAGCGGCAGCTTCGCTCAATCGGCCGCCTTGGCGGCGCCGCTGGCGAGCATTGCCTCGATCGCATTCTCGTCGAGCCCTGCCTCGGCCAGCAGCTCGCGCGTGTGCTGGCCGTGCCGCGGCGCATGCAGGCGGTATTCGGGCGCGGTCTCCGACCACTCCGAGGGTACCGCCATCGAGCGGATGCGACCCTCGCTCGGGTGCTCGACCTCGCGGAAGTAGTCGATCGCCTCGAGGTGCGGGTCGGCGATGATGTCGGTCAGGCTGTTCATGCGCTGCACCGGAATGTCGGCGGCCTCGAGTGCGGCGATCCATTCCTCGGTGCCGCGCTTGCGCATCTCCGCGTCGACCAGCGCGTAGGCGTCGTCGTAGTTCCTGCTGCGCGCTTCCTGGTCGCGAAACTTCTCCGAGTGCATCAGCTCGGGCCTGCCGATCAGGGCGAAGAAGGCCTTCCACTGCTTGTCGTTGTAGATCAGGGCGCAGACGTAGCCGTCGGCGGTCTGGAACGGGCGCCGGTCCCGCGCCAGCATCCTGGCGTAGCCGGGCTCGCCGGTATGCGGCTCGAAGCTGTAGCCCCCCAGGTGCTCGCCGAGCACCGTCTGCAGCAGGCTCTCGAACATCGGCACGTCGACGCGCTGGCCCTTGCCGGTCTTCTCGCGCGCATAAAGTGCGGCGCACACCGCGTTGGCGATGTGCAGGCCGACGGTGCGGTCGGCGATGATGACGGGCGCGTAGCGCGGCACGTCGGCGCCCTGCTTTTTCAGCAGCCAGGGGATCCCGGCCGCGCCCTGGATCAGGTCGTCGTAGGCCGCTTTTGCGGCGTAGGGGCCGCGCTGGCTGTAGCCGAAGCCGCCGACGTAGATGATGCGCGGATTGACTGCGCGCAGGTCCTCGTAGGCGAGCTTGAGGCGCGCCATCGCCTGCGGCCGGATGTTGTACACCAGCACGTCCACGTCCTTCGCCAGCGCGAGCAGGGCCTCGCGCGCAGTGTCCCGCTTGAGATCGAGCGCGATCGCGCGCTTGTTGCGGTTGGCGTGAAGATAGATGTGGCCCATGCCGGCATGGCGCATGGGCCAGGCGAAGCGCATCACGTCGCCCTCGGGCGGCTCGACCTTGACCACGTCCGCTCCGAGGTCGGCCAGGATCTGCGTCGCGTACGGCCCCATCACCACCGTGGTGAGGTCGAGAATCTTCACGCCATGCAGCGGTCCGGGCATGCGGGCTAGGCGTTCAGTCTTGCGAGCAGCTCGCGCGTGCGATGGGGATTCGAGCTGCGCAGCACTCGCTGTGCGAGCGGCCTGACTTCGGCCAGGTTGGTCCGCAGGATGCGCTCCTTGATCGCGAGCAGCTGAGCCGGATGCATCGAGAAGTTGCGCAGTCCGACGCCGAGCAGCAGGCGCGTGAGCTGCAGATCCCCGGCCATCTCCCCGCAGACCGCGATCGGCACGCCGGCGCGCGTGGCGGTGCGGATGCTTTGCGAGATCAGATGAAGCACGGCCGGGTGAAGCGGATCGTAAAGGTGCGCGACCGCGTCGTCGGTGCGGTCGATCGCCAGCGTGTACTGAATCAGGTCGTTGGTGCCGAGCGAAAGGAAGTTGAGCCTGCGCATGAACATCGGCAGGGCCAGCGCCGCAGCCGGAATTTCGATCATGGCGCCCACTTCGATCGCGCGATCGTAGGGCTGGCCCTTCTCGTCAAGCTGTTGCCTGGCCTGCTTGACCAGCGCCAGCGCCTGCTCGACTTCCTGCGCGTGCGCCACCATCGGCAGCAGGATTCTCACCCTGCCGTAGTGCGAGGCGCGCAGGATCGCGCGCAGCTGGGCGAGAAACATCTGCGGCTCGGCCAGGCAGAAGCGGATGGCGCGCAGGCCCATCGCGGGGTTCGGCCTCACGCCGCCGTCGCCCGACAGTGTCTTGTCGGCGCCGATGTCCAGGGTGCGCAGCACGACCACGCGTCCCTCCATTGCCTGCGCGACCTCGCGGTAGGCCTCGAACTGTTCGTCCTCGGAGGGCAGGTCCTTGCGGTTCATGAACAGAAACTCGCTGCGGAACAGCCCTATGCCCTCGGCGCCCGCGTCGAGCGCCTGCGGCACGTCCTGAGGCAGTTCGATGTTGGCGAACAGCTCGACCGCCACGGCGTCGAGCGTCGCCGCCGGCGTGGACTTCAGGCGCTGCAGCTTCCTGCGCTCGAGCTCGAGCTGGGACTGGCGCAGCTGGTACTCCGCCAGGACGATCGGGTCGGGGTCGACCACCACCACGCCCTGCACGCCGTCGACGATCAACAGCTCGTTCTCGCGGATCGTCTGGCGCGAGTGGTGCAGGCCGACGATCGCGGGAATGCTCAGGCTGCGCGCCAGGATCGCGGTGTGCGAGGTCACGCCGCCGACATCGGTGACGAAGCCGCCGAAGTGGTGGCGCTTGAAAAGGATCATGTCCGCGGGGGAGAGGTCGTGCGCCACCACGATCAGGTTCTTCTCGTCCGAGGCGCGCGGCTCGGCGAGGGTCTGCCCGCCGATCAGGGCGTTCAGCACGCGCTCGACCACCTGCGCGATGTCGGCCTTGCGCTCGCGCAGATAGGGATCCTCGATCTCCTCGAACTGCGCCACCAGCTTGTCCATCTGCTGTACCAGCGCCCACTCCGCATTGCAGCGCTGCTCGCGGATCAGCGCCCGCGGCGCGTGCGACAGCGACGAGTCGTCGAGGATCATGCGGTGCAGGTTGAGAAAAGCCGCGAACTCGGCCGGCGCGTCGGCAGGGATGTGCGAGCCGAGCGCGGCGAGCTCCTCGCTCGCGAGCGCAATTGCGCCGTCGAACCTGGCGATCTCGGCCTCGACCGACTCCTCCGGTATCTGGTAGTGCGCGACTTCAAGCCGCGCGGTCGACACCAGGTGCGCGTGGCCGATCGTGATGCCGCCGGAGACGCTCGAGCCGTGCAGGACGAAGTTCACTCGCCCTCCCCGAACTTGTCGGCAATCAGCGCGCCGATCGCGGCCAGCGCGGCCTCGGCGTCCTCGCCCTCGGCCTCGACCGAGATCGAGCTGCCCTTGCCCGCGGCCAGCATCATCACGCCCATGATGCTCTTGGCGTTCACGCGCCGGCCGTTGCGCGTAAGGTGAATTTCGCTCTGGAAACCGCTCGCGAGCTGCGTCAACTTGGCCGAGGCGCGGGCGTGCAGGCCGAGCTTGTTGGTGATGGTCGCCTCAACGCTCGGCATTGCAGCAGTCGGAGTTCATGTGCAGCACGCCCTCGACGCCGCCCGAGCGCGCCTTCTCGACCACCGTGGCGAGCGGCTCGTTGCGATAGGTGAGGGCGCGGATCAGCATCGGCAGGTTGAGCCCCGAGAGGCCCTCGACCCGCCCCTTCTCGAGCAGGCGCATGGCGATGTTGCCGGGCGTTGCGCCGTAGATGTCGGTCAGCACCAGCACGCCATTGCCGCCGTCGAGCTCGCGCACGAACTCGCGCGCGAGCGGCAGGATCGCCTCGGGATCGTCGTGCACCGTGACGCCGACCTGGCGCACGCGCAGCGGCCGCTTGCCCAGCACGTGGCTGGCGGCGTGGATCAGCGACTCGCCGAGGGCGCCGTGCGAGATGATAAGAATGCCGATCAAGTGCGGAGCTTCTTCTGCAGTGCTTCGATGTACATGTCCGCGACGTCGAAGCCGGTCTGGTCCTGTATTTCGCGAAAACACGTCGGACTGGTCACGTTGACCTCGGTAACCCAGTCGCCGATCACATCCAGGCCGACGAACAGCAGGCCGCGCGCCGCGAGCGCCGGACCGAGCGCCTCGGCGATCTCGCGGTCGCGAGGCGTCAGGGGCCGCGCCTCGCCGCGCGCGCCGGCGGCGAGGTTGCCGCGCGACTCGCCGGCCTTGGGGATGCGCGCCAGACAGTAGGGCACGACCTCGCCCTCGATCATAATCACGCGCTTGTCGCCGTCGACGATCTCCGGGATGTAGCGCTGCGCCATCACGCTGCGTGCGCCGCCCTGCGCCATGATCTCGACGATCACGTTGCGGTTCGGGTCGCCGCCGCGTACGCGGAAGATGTTCTCGCCGCCCATCGTATCCAGGCGCTTGACCACCACGTCCTGCTGCTCGTCGACGAAGGCGTGTATCTGGCGCGGGTCGCGCGTCACCAGCGTCGGCGCGACGAACTGCGGGAACTCGGTGATCGCGATCTTCTCGTTGTGATCGCGGATTGCCGCCGGCGAGTTGAACACGCGCGCGCCCTCGCGCTCGGCGGCCGACAGAAGCCAGGTGCTGGTCACGTATTCGAGGTCGAAAGGCGGGTCCTTGCGCATCAGGACAGCGTCGAACTCGGCCAGGCGCCGCCGCGCGTGGCCATCGGCGCGGTACCAGTCCTGGTCGTTGTCGGTCAGCGAGATGCGCGTCGTTTCGGCGGTGACGCCGCCGGCGCGCCAGGCAATGCCGGGCTGCTCGCACACGAACACGTTGTGGCCGCGTGACTGCGCGGCGCGCATCATCGTGACCGTCGTGTCCTTGTAGGCCTTGAGCTCGGGAAGCGGATCGATGATGAAGAGGAATTGCATCGCTCGCGGCGCGGGCTGCTCGCCCGCTCGCTCGGCGTTACTTGCTGTGCGACACCATGTACTCGATCGCGGCGTGCACCTCGTCCTTCGACAGCGAGGCATTGCCGCCCTTGGGCGGCATCGCGCCCTTGCCGTGCAGCGCCACGTTGAGCAGCGTGTCCATTCCGGTCGCGATCCGCGGCGCCCAGGCGGCCTTGTCGCCGAATTTGGGCGCGCCCGCGACGCCGCTGCTGTGGCAGGCGACACAAGTGCCTTCATAGATCTTCTTGCCGTCCGGGGGGCCGGACTTGGCCATAGCGGCGGCCGCAGGCGCGGGCGCGCTCGGCGCGGCGCCTTCCTTGGCGGCTTCCGGGGATCCGGCGAACACCACGCGTCCCACGGGGCGCAGGCGCTCGGCGACCGCCTCTGGCGCCAGCGCCGAGGGGTCCGCGGTCGGGCGGTCGATCACCAGCTGCACCAGCAGCACGATGCCGAGGATCGGCACCAGGAACGACAGCAGCACGACGATGACCAGCTGCTTCGGAGTCTTGATGAAGGAGGAATGTTCGTCGTGCTCGCTCATTCGCGCATCCTGTCCGGAGGTGTGTAAAGAGATGATTTTAGCGTGAATCTCCGCGTGCGCGGAACCCGCGGGCAGCGCGTGGACTGGAGGGGCGAAAAGGACTATCCTTCGCGCCTCCCCGGGCGCCCGTAGCTCAGCTGGATAGAGTGTCGGTCTCCGAAGCCGAAGGTCGTGGGTTCGACTCCCGCCGGGCGCGCCAGTCATTCACGTTGCTTGGCATTTCGCCGAGCCTGCTTTTGCCGACGAAACGGCGGCTATTGCCCGGGCCCGGCGTCGGATCCGTTCAGGGGCGTCGTCCGTGATCGCGGCGCAACAGCATGCTGAGTGTCAGACCAAGCGCAAGCGCCAGCAGCGTGAACACCACGCCGAACGCGCCGGAGTGCTGCAGCGCTACCCGCGAAAGCCAGCGCTCGATGCCGACCTCGTTCACCTGCAGGATGCTCGCACGATGCGCTTTCAGCTCGCCGTTGCGGAAGGAATAGACGTCGAGCTGGTAGGGACCGACGGGCAGCGTGGCCGGCAGCGGAAAGTTCGCCGAGAACAGGCGTCCGCCATCGATACGAACATCGCCTTCGAGCTTGCGAAACAGGCCCTGCTTCTGCTTGAGGCGCTCGAACGCGGCCTGCCAGTCCCGGTATGCCGCCGGGGCGCCGCCGATCTGCGCCGCGGCCAGGGTCGAGTGGATCGTCAATCCACGACGCTCCAGCACCCCGCGGCCGGCGATTTGATTCAATGGCCGGTTGCTCAGCAGGTACACCAGCCCCGGCACGTGCTCGACGAGCAGTTTGCCGCGTTTGAGCCAGAACGGTCCGACCCGTCCCTTGCGCGACAAGGCCACCGCTTGGTCCGGCGAGGTGACGCGGATGATGATATCGCCGGACCGCGGGGTACTGCCGAACACAAATACATGCTGCCCGGTGAAGCCAGTCGTGATCTTGACGTGGCTGCTCTCCAGATCCGTCAGCAGGCCCGAATCCGCGCGCGCGCAGGTCAACCATACGCTGCAGCACAACGCCAACGACCATCCAAACGCGCGCCGCAAACCGCTCACGGCGCAACTCCGGTCAAGCTGTAGAGTTCCGCGGGCGTCGCCAGCAGACCGAACAGGAACTTGATCGCCACCGCCAGCAGGATCAGCGCCAACAGCAGCCGCAGCCGCTCGCCCGGCAGAATCGAGCTCATGCGTGCGCCCCACTGGGCGCCGAGGGCCGAGCCGACGATCAAGGTCAACGCCAAAATGGGATCCAGGGAGTGATTGACGCCTGCCTGCATGGTGCTCACCACCGCACTGGTGGCGAGCATCAGGAGCAGCGAGGTGCCGATCGCAACCTTGGTGGGAACGCGCAGCAGATAGATCATCGCCGGCACTGCAACGAATCCGCCGCCCATGCCCAGTGCGTTGAGCACGCCGATAAACGCGCCGAGCAGCAAAGGCAGCAGAACCGACATTCGCCGCTGCGCAACCTTGAACTCCATCTGGCCGGGCAACCAGCCGAACGGCCCGGCCGTCGACACCGTCGCGGCAGGCGCGCCGGCGGCCGCGGCCCGGCCGAATACCGCGCGTATCGACTCGACGAAGGTCACGCTGCCGACGGTGCCGAGGATCGTGACGTAAGTGAACACGACGACGGTATCGAAGTGGCCGCCTTGCTCCAGGATCCGCGTCGCGTATATGGCGCCGACGGCGGTGCTCCAGCTGCCGAGCAGCAAGGCAAGCCCGAACCGCAGGTCCATGTTGCCGAGGCGCCAGTGCGAATAGCTGCCGGCGGCCGCACTGCCCGCGATCAGTGCGGGGGTGGTGCCTACGGCGACCAGCGGCGGCACGCCGATGATCATTAGCAGCGGTGTGAGCAGGAAACCGCCGCCGACGCCGGTCAGAGCAGAAAGGCCGCCGATGGAAACGCCGAATACCAGAACCAGCAGCAGGTTGACGTCCATGTGGGCAATGGGCAGAAATATCTCCACGCTGGGTTAACCCTCGCAGTGCATAGATGGGAAAAATTGAGACGGGTCCGGCGGCACCACGAGCACCGGCACCGGTAGCAAATCGGCCAACTTCGCGCCAAGACGATTGCCGGCGCGATCGCGCAACAACTCGGTCTTCTTTTCGCTGCCCACGCCCTCGCGGCCGGCGACGACGAAGACGATTTCGGGATGCGCGCGCACCAGCTTCGAGATTGCGTCCGCCGGCTCGCCGTCGACGATGTAGAACTCCGGCGCCAGGTCGCAGGTGCGCCGGATCTTCTCGGAGATGTCGGCGAGCATCGCTTCGGCCTGCTCGCCTATGTCGCCTTTAAGGCGGGACTCGACGCCCGCCCAGAAACTCAGTTGCGGCACATCGAGCACGTGCACAAGCCCGACCTGCATGCCGAGCCATTGCGCCATGCGCGCGCCGACGCCGGCTGCCACAATCGAGTTGCGCGAGCCGTCGACGGCTACGAGGACGGCACCCTTAGTCGGCTTTGTCATCTGAAAGACAGGCAATCCAGTCTCGCCCGCGGACCATCTCCGCGGTGCCCGTGCGCGCAGTGCAGCGCGCGAAGCGCATTAGGGTGCGCCTCAAGTCGAGCTTATGGCAATTCTGGCCCCTCGCGAAGGATTTGTCAGCCCGTTGGAAGAGGAGGGAGCCTGAACAAGGCCGGGCGCGCCAGATGTTCCGCTTGCGAAAAGTTCAGACTGTTCGTGTTTGCGTGCTTCGCGCGAGCCATGCCACGACCACGGCGCCCGCCGCGAGCGCCGCGCCGAGCGCCGACAGCTGGACATGGCTCAACTCGAGCTCGCCGCCGCCTGGCAGTGCCATTGCCATGCCCCCGGCGAACAGCAGCACCCGAGCGAACCCAGCGGCGATCCCGCCGCGCAGCGTTCCCATCCCGATCAGGTAGCCCGCGAGCGCCGAGGCGATCAGGAGCACGCCCAGCACCGCGGTGGACACCACCACTACGATTTCCCACGGCGTGCCGCGCAGGATGAGCGCCGGATTGAGCACGAAGAAGAACGGGACGAAATACATGGCGCTTCCCAGGCGCACCGACTGCATGCCGACGTCCATCGGCCGCGCGCGCGCGATCCCCGCGGCGACAAAGGCGGCCAGCGCTACCGGCGGCGTGATGAACGACACCATGCCCCAGTACATCATGAACAGGTGCACCGCCACCGGGTCGAAGCCGGCGGCCACCAGCGGCGGCGCGAGCACGATGGCGAGGAAGATATAACAGGCGGTGATGGTCATGCCCATGGCGAAAATGAAGCTGGTGATCGCGCCCATCACCAGCAGCACGTAGATGTTGTTGCCGGCCTGGTACACCAGGTCGTTG
>DATFMS010000103.1:0-2391 GCA_035266805.1 Burkholderiales bacterium
CTTGCATCCCGTCGGTCCCGCGCATTCTTATTCTCCCTTGAACGACGTTCCATCTATGACCGCTCATCGCGCTCGTCGTTCAAGGTGTTTTTCAACAACCTGCTAGGTTGCGGCAGCGCGAGCTGACAGGGCTTTCCGGACCGCAGCTGCGATTTGAAGCGGCGCAATGTCGGACACATCCTGCGTCGGCGATACGATGGCAAGCCCGCGGTCGACGGCGGACAAGCGCCATTGCGGAAGGATGTTGCTTGGGAACAGGGAAACGACCGGTGTCCCGGCCGCCACCGCAAGATGCATCAGTCCTCCATCGGCGGCAATCGCCAAAGCGCAGCGCGACAGCAACAGCTGGCAGGCGCTGAGGCGGGTCTTGCCCACGAAGTCGTGAATGCGGGCGGAGATATCGCCGCGTTCCGCGATTTCGCGCGCGGCGGATATTCCGTTCTCGCTGCCCAACAACACGAGGTCGCTGACACCCGCCAGGGTGACTGCGCGGACGACTTCGGGCCAGTGTGAATACCTGCGCCGCCTGTCCACGCCGCCGAGCGCGAGCGCAACCGCATTGGGCCCGAGGCCGGGCAGCGGGAGTCCGGCATCCTGTTCGTCGGCGCAGCGCAATTTTTGCCGCGCGTGCCAGGCAAGGGCTTTGGCCGCTGGCGCCAAAGCCAGGAAATCGGCAATACGCCGAGCCGCGAATTCGCCGCGGTGAAACTCCGGCCCGGTGAAGCGAGCGTGCAAGGAGAACCAGGGATGACGGGGAAGATGGCGCTGCTTCATCTTCAACGAGCGGTGCTTGTGGCTGGGGACAATGACGAAGTCGTAGGTCGCGTTGCCGATGGCGGACAGGTCGGGAAGCACCTTGGAAAACCACGGATCCGCCCGGAAAAGATCGGACAGGTTCGGCTCCGTCACCAGGTCCACCTCGACGCCGGCGTCGGCGAACAGGCTGCGCGGTGCGAGATCCAGCAGCGCGTCTCCGATTTGCGGCACGCCGAAGTACGTCCACAGGCCGCGCCGGCAACCATCGCACAGCCGGTCGATGCGGTAGCGCTCCTGCCCGCTCAGGCGGTACACGAGTTCCCTGCGAAAGGCGCGCCAGCCCAGCTTGTGTTCCCCGACCGCCTCGAGGTAGGCGGCTGCATTGCTCGCCACCGGGATCGACAGCGGCTGCGTCACCGATTCGCGCGCCATGCGGCGGATGGGCTCGGGCAGGAATTTCATCGCTTGTCGATGCAACGGCTGGCGCACGCGATCGACGCAAGCACGACGAACGTCCAGCCTTCCCAGTCGTTGTGCAGGGAGGCGTCGGTCAACGCGTTGAGACAGAAAACCAGGACGGCTACGACCAGACTGGACGCCAGCCAGGGATCCTCGATCCTGCGCATCGAGTTCAGCATCGATACGATCATCGCCAGAAACAGGGAAAGGCCGAGCAGGCCGAACTCCGCAAGCTGCATCAGATACTCATTATGCGGATGCCGAGAACCATGGAAGGCTTCCGGGTCGTGGCTGGACACGAGCTCGGCGCGGAACGCGCCGGCACCGTGCCCGAGCAAGGGCGCCTCGCGCCACATCTGCAGGGCGACTTTCCAGTAATGCAGGCGCTGTCCGCCCGAGGTCTGAATGTCGCCCTGTTCGAAATAGCGCGCGGCTTCGCTCTCGATCGAGCCGACTCTGGTCGTGACGTCGGGGATGAACCAATAGGCAGACCAGGCCAGGACCAGGAGCCCGGCTGCCCCCAGGAGCTTCAAGCGGAGAGTGGGCAGGAGATATATTGCGACGGATACGGCCACAAATATGAGGCAGAGCAACGCCATGCGCCCGTAGATGAACAGCAAGACGTCGACGATGCAAAATAGGCATAGCAATCCCAGCGCCAGGCGCCACTTGGGCATCAGAATGGCGCCGAACGCGGCCATCGCCAGCAGCACGTCGACATGGAAGCCATGCACGATCTGCATCCGCCAGTAAACCAGGTTTGGCACGCCGTGGAGCGAGGCGTTGTACGCCGCGTTGCGATAGTCGGCAAAATCGATCCCCAGGGCGTTGAAGATTCCAAAGCCGTCGAGCAAGGTCGGCAGCATCAGGACAAAGACGCCGAGGCCGTAGGCGATCAGCAGCTGACGGTGCTCGCGGGCGCTTGGAAATACGACGGCGAAGACCGGGATCAGCAGCAATTTGCGGTAATGCTCGACGTCGTAGAACGCCATCTCGGTCGGATGCCCGGCAAGCACGGCGCTTGCCAGGACCATGAGGAAGAATCCCAGTGCCAGCCACGCCAGCGGCTGGCGCAGGCATTGCCGGCCATGATCGCGGTAGACGCCGCTGAACAAAGAAGCGACGATCAGTCCCGCCAGGCCGACGCGGAAGAATGCGTTCGACCAGGCGATGCCG
>DATFMS010000104.1:0-14663 GCA_035266805.1 Burkholderiales bacterium
TAGCCGAGCTTGGACAGGCTCTCCAGAAGAAACTGGCGATCGGTCGCCGAGTCGTCTGCAACCAGGATCTTCTTTACAGGCATGATGTGTTCTCCGTTGTCCTTCAGTTACTGCCGCCGGTCGCGGCCCGTGCGCCGGTCCGTGCGGCCGCGTGCGCAGCGACTGCTCCGATCAGGCTCTCCCTGGTGAAAGGCTTGGTCAGGTACTCGTCGGATCCGACCATCCGGCCGCGCGCGCGGTCGAACAGGCCGTCCTTCGACGACAGCATGACGACGGGGGTCGCCGCGAACCTGGCATTCTTCTTTATCAGTGCGCACGTCTGGTAGCCGTCCAGGCGCGGCATCATGATGTCGACCAGAACCACGTCGGGCTGATGGTCGGCAATTTTGGCGAGCGCGTCGAAACCGTCTTCCGCGAGAATCACCGTGCAACCGGCCTGCAGCAGGAAGATTTCCGCGCTGCGGCGAATGGTGTTCGAATCATCGATCACCATGACCTTTATGCCGGCCAGTTCCGCCGTGTCCATCTGCCAGGAGCCCCCGTGCGCCCGTCAGGACGAGCGTAGACCCGGGGTGCAGCGCACCCGCGGGTTGCAAAACAATGCAAAGCCAGACAGTACGCTAATCAAGCACGGCACGGCGCGCAAAAAATCACGTTGCGCTAAATTTCGACCATTTCAAAGTCTTCCTTGCGCGCACCGCACTCGGGGCAGGTCCAGTTTATCGGGACGTCCTCCCAGCGGGTGCCCGGGGCGATTCCTTCGTCAGGCAGTCCTGCGGCTTCGTCATACACATAACCACAGATCAGGCACATCCAGGTGCGGTACGGCTTTTCGTCTGGCATGAGGGCGGTGCAAGGTAGGTTAAAATGGCTCGGAATCTTAGCGTATTCCGCGGCGGCGCTTGATCGCTGCGCTTCCGCGCTGAGCGCGAGCTCCCCCGCATGCCCTCCCTACCGCCGATCGTGCTCACGTTTGCCGCGTCCGACCCCACCGGAGGCGCCGGGCTGCAGGCCGACCTGCTCACGCTCGCCAGCATGGGCTGCCACCCTCTCTCGGTAGTCACCGCGCTCACGGTGCAGGACACGCGAGGCGTCGAGGGCATGCTTGCCATCGACGCCGAATGGGTCGCCGACCAGGCCCGCCGGCTGCTGGAGGACATGCCGATCGCGGCCTTCAAGCTGGGCGTCCTCGGCTCGACCGAGAACGTCACCGCCGTGGCGGAAATCGTATCCGACTATCCCGATGTGCCGATGATCCTCGATCCGGTGCTTGCCTCGGGCCGCGGAGACGCGCTCGCCACCGATGACATGGTCGACGCACTGCGCGAACTGCTGCTGCCGCAGGCGTCCATCGTGACGCCGAACAGCAGCGAGGCAAGGCGGCTGGCCGAGGAGGACGACGACGCGGAGGAGCCGGGGCTGGAGGAGTCCGCCGTCAGACTGCTCGCGCTCGGTTGCGAATATGTGCTCGTCACGGGGACGCACGAGGCGACCACTGAGGTTGTCAACACGCTCTACGGTCACCAGGGCGTGGTGCGCGAGGACCGCTGGCAGCGTCTTCCCGGCAGCTACCACGGATCCGGCTGCACCCTGGCGTCGGCGATTGCAGCAGCGCTCGCTAACGGCCTGGAAATGGCCGAAGCCGTGCGTGAAGCGCAGGAATACACCTGGCAGGCGCTCGCCGGCGGCTTTCGTCCCGGCATGGGTCAGCTGCTGCCCGACCGATTCTTTTGGGCGCGCGAGGTCGACGCGGAGCCCGAGCAGGGCGAGCCATGAGGCTTGCCGGCCTTTATGCGATCACCCCCGACACCGCAGACAGTCATGCGCTCATCGAGCGGGTGCAGGCAGCGATGAAGAACTCGGCGCCACACGGCTGGGCGGCGCTGCAATATCGCAACAAACTCGCCGGCACCGCACAGCGCGCAGCCGAAGCGCGCGCACTGGCCGCGCTGTGCGCCGGGTACGGCGTACCGCTGATCGTGAATGACGACGTCGAACTCGCGCTTGCCGCGGGCGCCGACGGCGTGCACCTCGGCAGCGGTGACGGCGATCTCAAGGCCGCACGCGCGCGCGTCGGCTCCCGCCTGCTCGGCGCATCCTGCTATGACCGCCTGGATATCGCGCGTCGCGCAGTCGCCGCGGGCGCGGACTACGTTGCCTTCGGCAGCGTCTATCCCTCGGCAACCAAACCGAGTGCGGTACGAGCTCCGCTGTCGTTGTTCGCGCAGGCGCGCGCACTGGGCGTGCCGCTGGTCGCGATCGGCGGTATTACGCTCGAAAACGCTGCCGACGTCATCCGCGCGGGTGCGGATTGTATTGCGATCATATCGGCGCTGTTCGATGCGCCCGACGTCGCCGCCCGCGCGCGCGCTTTCACCGACCTTTTTTCAACCCGTACGAGCACTGCCGCATGACCACCAGAAACGAAAGCCTGTTCGCACGCGCCCAGCAGCGCATCCCCGCCGGTGTCAACTCGCCCGTGCGCGCCTTCCGCGCGGTCGGCGGCACGCCACCGTTCCTCGAGCGCGCCGCAGGCGCCTATCTTTGGGATGCCGATGGCAAGCGCTACATCGACTATGTCGGCTCGTGGGGTCCGATGGTCGCCGGCCACACCCACCCAAAGGTGGTCGAGGCGGTCCAGGCGGCGGCTGCGCGAGCGCTGTCCTTCGGCGCGCCCACCGCAAGCGAAATCGAGCTCGCCGAGGCGATTTGCCGCCTGGTGCCGTCGGTCGAGATGGTGCGCCTGGTCTCCTCCGGCACCGAGGCGACCATGACCGCGATCCGCCTGGCGCGCGGCTTCAGCGGGCGCGACGCAATCGTGAAATTCGAGGGCTGCTACCACGGCCATGCAGACAGCCTGCTGGTCAAGGCCGGCTCGGGGGCGCTCACGTTCGGCAACCCCAGTTCCGCTGGCGTTCCGGCTGCGACCGCGGCGCACACCGTAGTGCTCGAATACAACGATACCGCGGCGGCGCGGCAGCTGTTCGCCGCACGCGGCGCCGAGATCGCGGGCGTGATCGTCGAGCCCGTCGCCGGCAACATGAACCTTGTGATGCCCGCGCCCGGTTTTCTCGAGACCCTGCGCGAGGAGTGCACGCGTCACGGCGCCGTGCTTATCTTCGACGAGGTTATGACCGGATTTCGCGTCGCGAGCGGCGGCGCGCAGCAGCGCTTCGGCATCCGACCTGACCTCACGACGCTGGGCAAGGTCATCGGCGGCGGCATGCCAGTCGGCGCGTTCGGCGGCCGACGCGAAATCATGCAGCACATCGCACCCCTCGGACCCGTTTACCAGGCTGGGACGCTGTCGGGCAATCCGGTCGCGGTGGCCGCGGGTCTCGCGACCCTCGCACTGATCGAGGCGCCGGGCTTCCAGCAAGACATAGAGGCGACCGCGAAGGCGCTTGTCTCCGGGCTTGCCGCAGAAGCGAAGCAGGCAGGCGTTGCCTTCTCGGCGCAGTCGATCGGCAGCATGTTCGGGCTGTATTTCCGCCCCGAGCCGCCGACCAGCTTCGCCGAGGTCATGCAGTGTGACCGCGAGCGTTTCAACCGCTTCTTTCACGAGATGCTGGCGCGCGGCGTGTATCTCGCCCCCTCGGCGTACGAAGCGGGCTTCGTGTCGGCGGCGCACGGTGCGGCGGAGATCGACGCGACGCTCGCGGCAGCGCGCGCGGCTTTCGCCGCCATCGCCTAAGGGCGCAGGCGTGAACCTTGCGGGATTCTTGCTGTCTTAACTCGTAGTATGCAAATCGTCACCCGTGAACTGTCCCGGTTCGAGCGCGACGCGCTCGGGCGCCACCTGCTCGCTCTCGGCGACGATGACCGGCGCTTGCGCTTCGGAATCGCCCTGCCCGACCAGGCGATCAGAGACTATGTCGCGCGCATCGACTTCGAGCGCGACGCGGTGTTCGGCGTCTTTGACGACGACCTGCAGCTGGTCGCCGCAGCGCACCTTGCGCGCTGCGACGGCCACGCCGAGCTCGGCGTCTCGGTGCTTCCCGGCTGGCGCGGGCGCGGCGCAGGTGCCGCCCTGCTCGCACGCAGTCATATGCACGCGCGCAACTGGGGCATCCGCGCCCTTTTCATGCACTGCCTGAGTGAGAACGGCGCGATGATGCACCTGGCCCGCAAGCAGGGCATGCGCATCGCCACCGAACAGGGCGAGTCCGACGCCTGGCTCGAACTGCCGCGGGCCGATGCCTCGAGCTATGCCAACGAGCTCTTTGCCGAGCGAATAGGGTTGTTCGATTTCGCCCTCAAGCGCCAGCTGTACGCGGTGCGCGGCATGGTCGACGCTCTGCGGGTCAAACCAGGAACAGCGTAGCCAAGCCGAGGAAGATGAAGAACCCGCCCGAGTCGGTGCAGGCGGTGATCAGCACCGACGAGCCGATGGCGGGATCCTTGCCGATGCGCGAGCGCAGCCAGGGGATCGCCACGCCCATCAAGGCGGCGAGGATCAGGTTGAGCACCGTCGCGAGGGCCATCACGCCGCCCAGCCCGACGTTGCCATAGAGCACGTACGCGAGCACGCCGAGCAGTGTTCCCCAAACCATCCCATTGATCAGTGCAACCCCGAGCTCCTTGGCAAGCAGCTTGCGCCAGTATTGCGCCTGGATCTGGCCGAGCGCCAGCGCGCGCACGATCATGGTAATGGTCTGGTTGCCGGAGTTGCCGCCGATTCCGGCTACGATCGGCATCAGCGCGGCAAGCGCGACCAGCTTCGCAATCGAGCCCTCGAAGGCATCGATCACGCGCGAGGCGATGAACGCGGTCACGAGGTTGATCGCCAGCCACGACCAGCGGTTCCTGAAGCTGTTCAGCACCGGCGCGAAGATATCCTCCTCCTCGCGCAAACCGCCCTCGGCCAGCTGGGTCTCCGCGCTTGCCTCGCGGATGTAGTCGACCACCGCGTCGACGGTGAGGCGCGCTACGAGCCGGTCGCGTGCGTCGACCACCGGCGCCGAGACCAAGTCGTAGCGCTCGAACGCCTGAGCGGCGTCCGCAGCGCGGTCCTGCGGGTGCAATGTGACGCGCTCGGGCACCATGACCGTCGCAACTTCGGCCTCGAGGTCCGAGACGATCAACCGGGCGAGCGGCAAGGTGCCGCGCAGGCGCCGCTCGCGGTCGACGACGTACAGCTGATCGGTATGGTCGGGCAGCTCGTCCATGCGCCGCAGGTAGCGCGTCACCGCCTCCAGCGTGACGTCCTCGCGCACCGTGACCATCTCGAAGTCCATCAACGCGCCGACCGTTCCCTCCGGGTACGACAGCGCGGAACGCAGCCGCTCGCGCTCCTCGGCGGGCAGCGACTGCACGACCTCCTGGATGACCTCGGCGGGAAGGTCCGGGGCCAGGTCCGCGAGCTCGTCGGCCTCCAGCGTCTCGACCGCCGCCACCAGCTCGTCCGAATCCATGCTCGCGATGAGCGATTCGCGCACCGCATCCGACACCTCGAGCAGGATTTCGCCGTCGCGGTCGGCCTTGACCAGCTCCCAGACGACCAGGCGTTCCTCGAGCGGCAGAGCTTCGAGGATGTAGGCTATGTCGGCCGGATGCAGGTTTTCGAGCTTGGTGCGCAGCTCGGCGAGATGCTGCCTGTGCACCAGCTGCTCGACCAGGGCGTGCCTGGGCATTTCCTGACGGCCCACCAGGCCCTCGACCAGGGCGTGGCGGTGCAAGAGCTCCTGCACCTCGCGCAGGTTCTCTTTCAGGTCTTCGACCTCGAGCCTTGTGAGCAATTCGGACATGTTGCCTGCGCGCAGGGCCGGACGATGGCCGGCCCGGCGTCATTGTATTGAATCGATGCGACGTGCGGAACCGTCGTGCGCCCAGCTAGCGCGTCATGGGATTTGCGCCTTCGGCATGCGCGCGCGGATGGTTGCGATACGCCCGGCGAGGTATGCGGTCGTGCGGCCGCGCTCGTAGCGGCGCGGGCTCGGCAGGATGGCGGCAAGCCAAGCGGCCCGCTCGGCGCTGAGCCCCGCTGCTGAGACGCCAAAATGGTACCGTGCCGCGGCCTCGGCACCGAAGACGCCGTCGCCCCATTCGGCAATATTCAGGTACAGCTCGAGGATGCGGCGCTTGGACATGGTCGATTCAAGCATCCAGGTGATCGCGGCTTCCTCTGCCTTACGCAACCACGTGCGCTCGCCGGAGAGAAACAGATTCTTGGCCAGCTGCTGGCTGATCGTCGAGGCACCGGCGACCACCTTGCCTCTTCTCTCGTTCTTCTCGATCGCTTTTTCGATCGCCTCCCAGTCGAATCCGGCGTGATCGATGAACTTCGCGTCCTCGGCGGCCACCACCGCGCGCTTGAGATTGACCGATATGCGTGCATACGGCACCCACCGCCGCTGCAAGCGCGCACGAGGATCCTTGTCCCGCATGCGCTCGAGCTGCTCGCGCATGAACGCGGTGCTGGTTGGGTTGTGCGTGTTCCACCACAGCACGTGGGCGTAGAACCACGCCTGGGCCAGGAGCACAGTGAGCGCGAGCGCCGCCAGGCCGTACCTGAAGACCCTCCACGACGTACGCAGCGCGCGCATCAGCCTCGTCGAAGCGAGGCGAGAACGGCTTGTGTGTCGGGGCGCACGCCGCGCCATACTAGGAACGATTCCGCCGCTTGCTCGACGAGCATGCCCGCACCGTCGCTGGTGCGCAAACCCGCCCCCCGCGCAAGGGCGAGAAACGGCGTATCGCGTCCATACAGCATGTCGTAGACGAGTGCATCGGGAGCAACCAATGTTTTCAGCGGTGGCAGCGGCGGCAGCTCGCCTGCGAGTCCGGCAGAGGTCGCGTTTACCACCAGATCGAACATCGCGCCCGAGAGTTCGCCGTAGCCGCAGCCGGTCGTGCCCTCGAAACGCGCCGCCAGGGCGCGTGCCCTGTCAACCGTGCGGTTGGCCACCACGAGCCGCTCGGGGCCTGCCGCGTGCAGCGACGGTACCACGCCCTGGGCCGCGCCGCCCGCCCCCATCACCAGCACGCGCCGGCCATGTAGCGTCAAGCCGAGATTGATCTCCAGGTCGCGCACCAGGCCGACACCGTCAGTGTTGTCGCCCCACGGCGCGCCGCGGTCGAGCACCAGCGTGTTGACCGCCTGAGCTTCGCGCGCGCGCGCGCTCACGCCGGCGCAATAGCCGAACGCCTCCTGCTTGAATGGCAGGGTGACGTTCGCGCCGCGCCCACCAGCGGCGCGAAACGCCTGCACGGTGGCACCGAACGAGTCGAGCGGAGCCTCGATGCGCACGTACTCGAGGTCCTGCCTGCAAGCACGCGCAAATTGCGCATGAATCCACGGCGACTTCGAATGCGCGACCGGGTTGCCGATCACCGCATAACGATCAGGCATGCGCTATTGCGTCCAAATCTTGTCGCCGCGACCGAAAAACCAGGTCCGGGTAATAACCAGCAAGTCGGTGTCTTTGCGGATATTCGGCGGAAACGGCGCGAACGGCGAGGCCATGCGCACGATCTTGAACGCGGCCGCATCGAGCACTTTGAGGCCCGACGAGCGGTCGAGGTCCACCGACTGCACGCTGCCGTCCGGCCGGATGGTAACAGTCAGCCGCAGGTTGCCGTACAGCTTGCCGCGCGCCTGCGAAGGGTAATTGAGGGTGCCTATCCGCTCGATCTTCTGCCGCCAGTCCTCTTCGTACTGAGCGAACCGGTACTCGGCGGCGCGGGCGCCGATGAACTTCTTGCGTGGGCGCTTCTGATACTCCTCGATGCGCCGGTCGATCTGCGCCTGAAGCTGCATCGCAGCAAGCGACAAATCGGCCAAATCGCGTCCGGAGATTTGTGGCTTCGGCTGCTCGGCGGGCGCCTTTTGCTTGGGCTCCGGTGCGACCTGCGGCCTCGACTTGGTCGCCTTGGCGAGCAGGCGCCGTTGCTGTTCCTCCAGCCGCCGCACGCGCCGTTGCGCCGCCGCGAGATCCTTGCCGGGGTTGCGCGGCCGGGTGACGGGAAGCGGCGTCTTCGCGCGGCGGGGCTGGTCCGTGTTGCCGCCGCGGTCGAGATTGGCTTGCGCCAGCGCGTCGGCGTGGACGGGCTTTTGTTCCGTCCTTGCATTGACCAGCACCACTTCCAACGGCTGGTTGGCGGATTTCCAGCGCAAGGCGTCCGGAAAACGGAAGTGCACCGCGAGCAGCACCGCATGCAGCACAACCGAGACCGAAATCGCGCCATAAAGCGCCCGAGTCTGGCGGTCGAGGCCGACCCAGAAATCGGGCCGCCGGATCGAGTTGGTCGCGATTGCTACCTGCAAAATCCCCTCACGCGCACGGGTGGCGGATATTCTAGGCCTTTAGGCGTCACCCGGCAGCGCAGCCAGTTCGCCCGGCCCGTCGCCGCCGACCAGCGTTTCACGATAGATGCACGCCACCGTTCTCTCGACCAGGTCGATCTCCCCTACTTCGAGCCGCACCCGCGTCCCGGGCTCGAAGTCCGGCAGCGAAGGTACGCGGACCGTGAGCGGCATGCCGTCGAAGCGCACCGTCCCGTCGCGCACGACCACGGCTTCGGCGGTGCTCACCCGCTCCTGAACCAGCCAGCGCAGGCACCAGTAGTGCTCCATCGTCCGCTGGTGCTCGTCGTAGCGCGCGTGGGTCACCTCGTATGCGCGCATGGCCGTAAGCAATGCCTCGGCATTGCGTGTGAACGGCGGCCGGCGACCCTCGAGCGACGCCGCCAGCTGCCACTGGTTGACGAGGTCGATGTAGCGCCTCAGGGGCGAGGTCATCCAGGCGTAACAGGAGACGCCCAGACCGTCATGCGCCTCTGGATGCACGCTCATTCTGACCTTGCCGGAAGCCTGGACGCGGTAGATCGCCGCCACGTCGCGTTCGGCGAGCAGATTGCCCCAAGTGGTGTTGGCGAGGATCATGAGCTCCGAAACGAGCTTGTCCAGCGGCGCCCCGCGGCGGCGCGGCTCGATGGATACGCGCCCCTGCTCGACGCGAAAAGAATAATCCACCATGCCCGCGTTTACGCTCGGCTTGCCGCGCTGTGCCTCCAGGGCCTGGGCAAAGTGCCACAGCGTTCCCAGCGTCTCTTCGTGCGCGAGCCCAGTGGCGACGCCCGACTCGAATCCTGCGTTAAGGATCCCGTAGTCGGTGTGACGCAGGTTGGCGGCGATGCTCACCCGTTCAAGCTTGGAACTATGGCCGCGCAGGGAGAGGTCGTCGGCCGAAACGTTCAGATACAGGGAAACCGCGGGCCTCGCGGTGCCGGCATCGAGCGAGAAGCGCTCGACCACGTCCTCGGGAAGCATCGTGTACTTGAGCCCCGGCATGTAAGCGGTAGAAAGCCGCTCGCGCGCGATCGCGTCAAGTGGCGAGCCGGGCGGAAAGCCGAGCGCAGGAGCCGCGATGTGGATACCGATGCGCAACTCGCGGTCCGAGACCCGCGTCACCGAGAATGCGTCGTCGATCTCGGTCGTGCCGATGTCATCGAGGCTTATGGCCTGCACGTCGGCGAGCGGAAGATCCTCGAGAGGCGCAGGGAGCTCATGCGCGGGAAAGCGCGTGCCCTTCGGAAAGAACTCGAACAGGAACCGGTTGAGGTGAAAGTCGTGGCTGTCCGAAAGCAGGCCGCAGCGCTCGAACAGTCGCGCCGGCGCGAGACCGGTGTTCTTGCACGCCTGCTCGAAAGCCTTCGTTTCCGGCTTGGAACGCTCCGGTGCATAAAGCAGTTCTTCGCGCAGGGCAGCGATCTCCGGAGGACATTCGAAACGGGTGAGCATCGCCGCCCATTCGGCGATTTTCTCCTGCACGCGCTTTTTCTTCTCCAGCCCCGCGAGCGCCAGCTTGAGCGTTTCCGCAGGCGCCGCCTGGAAGCGGCCGCGCGCGCGCCGATAGAAGTAGATGGGTGCCGAATGCAGCTTGATCAGGATTCCCGCCGATTCGACCGCGGTCGGCTCGCGGCCGACGTACTCGCGCGCGAGAGTGCGGAATTCGAACTCCCCCTCGCCGCAACACTGCCACAGGAAATCGGTTTCGAGGCCATCGGCAAACGCCTGCGCCGCCGCGAGCAATTCGCCGCCCGAGGGACGTTCGAAGCTGAGCAGCACGTTCGCCGCCCTGACCTTCGTGCGCCGGCCGTGCGGGCTCTCGACCTGGAACGAAGCCGGCGCCTGTGCCAGCACCGAACCCACCTTCAACTCTCCGTCTTCTTCGTAAAGCAATTGCATGGCCTGGGAATTATAGGCGGCGTGCCGCGGCGAGCGCCGCAGCGTCCTGCTCAGGAAACCGCGATCCCCGCGAAGGCAAGGATGCGCGGCAGGTGGTCGGGAAAACTCTGCAGCGTGTGGTCGCCGCCGTCACGGATTACCGTGCGGGCGCCCTCGTATTTGCGCGCCGCTTCGCGCCAATCCAGGATTTCGTCGCCGGTTTCAAGCAACAGCAGGTAGCGCTCGGGGTCTGCTCGCTCGACCACGAGCGTGCGCCAGGCCTCGAGGTCGGCACGCGTCAGCTCGTAAGTCTCACCGGTGTACAGATTCTTCTGCGTGCCGAGGTAGGCCTCCAGTCCGATATGGGGGGTGATCGCCGGATTGATCAGGACCGCTCGCACACCCAGCCGCTCGGCGAAATGAGTCGCGTAGAAACCGCCCAGTGAGCTGCCGACGAAAGTCGGGCTTGAGGCGTGCCGTGCGAGCTCGGCCTCGATCGTCCGCACCGCTTCCAACGGACCCGGAGGCAGCGCCAGGCAAGCGAACAGGTCCCCCACTCCCCGGGCCCGCATGTAGGACGCCATGGTGCGCGCCTTGTGCGACGCGGGCGAGCTGTTGAAGCCGTGCAGATAGATAATCATCGCGCTCACCCGCTGCGGCCGAGTTGCTGCAACAGCCTGCCGTGCAAGCCGCCGAACCCGCCATTCGACATGATCACGACGTGGTCGCCTTCGCGAGCAGCTTCGACAAGCATCTCGATCAGGCGGTCGAGGTTGCTCACGCAGTGAGCTCTGCCGCCAAGCGGAGCCAGGGCCTCGGCCGCGTCCCAGCCAAGCTGGGCGTCATAGACGTAGACTGCGTCGGCCAGCGCAAGGCTTGGGGCGAGAGCGTCCTTCATCACTCCGAGCTTCATGGTGTTCGAGCGCGGCTCAAGCACCGCCAGGATGCGCGCTCCGCCCACGCGCTGGCGCAGTCCGTCCAGCGTCGCCCGGATCGCGCTCGGATGGTGCGCGAAATCGTCGTACACGGTCACGCCGCGGGCCCGGCCGCGCACTTCCATGCGCCGCTTGACCCCGCCGAAGGCGCTCAGCGCGGCGATGGCCTCGGCCGGTGCGACGCCGGCATGGCGCGCCGCCGCGACGGCGGCGAGCGCATTCAGCCGGTTGTGCGCGCCAAGCTGACTCCAGGCGACGCGGCCCACGGCTTCGCCCCGCCAGGCGAGCTCGAAGCCTCCTTCGGCGTCCGGCCCCCCTGCCATCCAGCCCGCCTCATCGCCGAAGGTCTCCACCGGCGACCAGCAGCCCATCGCCAGGACCCGCGTCAGCGCCGCATCGCGAGCATTGGCGACAATCAGGCCAGACTTGGGGATTATCCGCACAAAATGGTGAAATTGCCGCTCGATCGCGCCAAGATCGACGAATATGTCTGCATGATCGAATTCCAAATTGTTCAGAATCGCGGTCCGCGGGTGGTAGTGCACGAACTTGGAGCGCTTGTCGAAGAAGGCCGTATCGTATTCGTCGGCCTCGATGACGAAATGTTGCGCGTCGGTCAACCGCGCCGAAACCGGGAAATCGAGCGGTACACCCCCGATCAGAAATCCCGGTTGTCGCCCTGCGCGCTCAAGGATCCAAGCCAGCATGGAAGCAACCGTCGTCTTGCCATGGGTCCCAGCGACAGCAAGTACCCACTTCCCATGGAGCACCTCTTCCGCCAGCCACTGCGGCCCCGAGACGTAGCGGTCGCCGCGGTCGAGGATGGCTTCCATGAGCGGGTTCCCGCGCGTGACGACGTTTCCGATTACCCACACGTCAGGCGCCAGCTTGAGCTGAGCGCTGTCGTAGCCCTCGGTCAACTCGATTCCGAGCGCAGCGAGTTGATCGCTCATGGGCGGATAGACATTGGCATCGCACCCGGTAACGCGGTAACCGGCGGCTTTGGCGATGGAGGCGAGCCCACCCATGAAGGTGCCGCAAACGCCGAGGATGTGCAGGTGAGCGGACATGAAGGTGCGGCGAAAAGGCGCCGATTCTACGCGATACGGGGTTGAGACCGGGCTGCGCTATGATGTGCGGCGACGGGAGCCTGATCGTGGCGCTCCCCCCATCCAATCGAGGCGCTGCAATGGGCCGCAAGGGATCGCGGCAAAATGGTACACGCGCACGAATTGCCGCCGCCGCGGCGCGCATCATGGCCGAGGACGGCATCGACGATTTCGCGCTCGCCAAGCGCAAAGCCGCGCGGCAAGTCGGCGCCGAGGACACCCAGGCACTCCCGGCCAACGACGAGATCGAGGCCGAGTTGCGCGCCTACCGGGCGCTCTATCAGCCGTCCGAGCACCCGGAGCGAATCGCCGAGCTGCGGCGAATCGCGCTCGACGCGATGCGCGAGTTGGAGGGCTTCAATCCCTACCTTACCGGCGCGGTGTTGACCGGCCTCGCAGGTCGCTACGCGGAAATCGACCTGCAGCTGTTTCCCGAGAGCACCAAGGAAGTGGAAATCTTTCTGCTCGATCGCAACCTACCCTACTCGACTTCCGAGGGGCGCCGCTACTCGGGCGACCGGGTGCGCGCGGTCACCGTCCTTTCGCTGACGTGGCAGGGGGCTCCGCTGCGGCTCTCCATATTCGATCCGCGCGATGAGCGCCTGGCGCTCAAGACCACGCAGGCCGGGAGAGTGATGGAGCGCGCCGGTATCGCCGAGGTCGGCGCACTGATCAACGCGGGGCCTGGATGGCGCTCGGACGGCGTAAGGCGCTGATCCTCGGCACCGTCGGCGTCGCGGCCACCGCAGCCGGCGCACTGACGGCCCTCGGTCTGCTGCGGTCCGATGGCGGCAGCGCCGCATTGCAGGCGGCCGAATTCACCGACCTCGAGGGCAGGACGCGCCAGCTCGCCGAGTGGACGGGAAGGGTTGTCGTTTGCAACTTTTGGGCAACTTGGTGTCCACCATGCCGCGAGGAGATCCCGATGCTGGTTGCCCTGAACAGTCGAATGGAGCCGAAAGGCGCCCAAGTTGTTGGCATCGCCGTCGATTTTGCAGCTAAAGTGGCTTCTCTCGCGAGAGACTACAAAATTACCTATCCGATCCTGATCGCGGGTCCCGATGGCATCGACCTGATGCGTGAGGCGGGCAACCAAGTTGGTGGTTTGCCGTACACCGCGTTCCTGGACCGCAAGGGTAAGATCGTGGGCACAAAGCTTGGCGCGCTGAAGGAGTCAGAGGTCAACGAACGACTCGCCGAAATGCTCCGGTCCTGAGGTGGCGGCACGCCCGCCGTCCCGGAATCGCGGCCTCAAAGTGCGGTAAGATGCCGCGTTCTGCGGCGAAAATGAGCAAAAAAGCGAGACAAGAGCCGGGGGGCGTGCTGGTTCTGCATGGTCCCAATCTGAACCTGCTCGGCAGCCGCGAGCCGCAGATCTACGGGCGAGAGACCCTGGCCGAGATCGACCGCCGCCTTGCGGCGACGGCACGTGCGGCGGGGGTGGTGTTGAATACTTTTCAGAGCAACCATGAGGGGGCTTTGGTGGATCGGATCCACCAAGCGGTCGGCGAGGGGGTTGGTTTCATCATCTTCAACCCCGCCGCCTACACCCACACCAGCGTTGCCCTGCGGGACGCACTCGCCGCGGTGGAAATCCCGTTCATCGAGGTCCACCTTTCTAACGTGCACGCGCGCGAGCCGTTTCGACGCCATTCGTACTTCGCCGAAACCGCGCTCGGGACTATAGCGGGGCTGGGCAGCCAGGGCTACGACCTGGCGCTGGCTTATGCGCTCGGGCGACTTACTTCAGGGGGCCGCAGGGCTTAGATCCTGTGGTAACCGATCCGCCGGGTGGGTTCCCGGCCAAGGGGATTGCTATGGATTTGCGCAAGTTGAAGAAGCTGATTGACCTGGTCGAGGAATCGGGAATCTCGGAACTCGAGATCACCGAAGGCGAAGAGAAGGTCAAGATCGTCAAAGGCGGCGTCGGGGTCACGCCTACGACGCAGGTCGCGGCGGCGCATGGCGTGAGCACCGCGGTCGAGGCGCTCCCCGCGCCCAAGGCAGCGCCCGGGGCGGCACCGGCCACGCCGTCCGAGGCGCAGCAGGAAGGGCATGTTCTGAAGTCGCCGATGGTTGGAACCTTCTACCGCTCGCCTTCGCCCGACGCCAAGGCCTTCGTCGAGCTCGGTCAGACCGTCAAAGAGGGGCAGACGATCTGCATCATCGAGGCGATGAAGCTGATGAACGAGATCGAGGCCGACGCTTCAGGCGTGGTCAAGGCGATCCTGGTGGAAAACGGACAACCGGTCGAGTACGGCCAGCCACTGTTCGTCATCGGTTAGATGTTCGAGAAAATTCTCATTGCCAACCGTGGCGAAATTGCGCTGCGCATCCAGCGCGCCTGCCGCGAACTCGGAATCCGCACCGTGGTCGTGCACTCCGAGGCGGACACCGAGGCAAAGTATGTCAAGCTGCCCGACGAGTCGGTGTGCATCGGGCCCGCGCCCG
>DATFMS010000105.1:0-32274 GCA_035266805.1 Burkholderiales bacterium
ACCGACATGTACCCGGGCATGGCGAAGGCGGCGCGCGACGAGAAGTTCGACGAGATCGCGGACTGGTTCGAGACCCTGGCCAAGGCCGAGCGCTCGCACGCCAACCGCTTCCAGAAAGCGCTCGACGCGCTGCAGGACTGAGTCGGTGCACGTGACGTGGGCTGGGCGGTCGCAAAGGCCGCCCGTCCTGCTGCCTGAAGAGATACGCCAATGCCGCAGATTGCAAAAGACAGCCTGATGACGCTGGAGGCCTACGCCAAGCAGCGCAAAGAGTTCCGCGCCAAGGTCATCGAGCACAAGAAGCTTCGCAACGTGCACGTCGGCGAGCACGTCACGCTGCAGTTCGAGGACGAACTGACGGTCCGGTACCAGATCCAGGAAATGCTTCGCATCGAGCGCATTTTTGAACAAGAGGGCATCCAGGAAGAGCTGGATGTTTACAATCCACTGATCCCGGACGGCGCCAACCTCAAGGCGACGATGATGATCGAGTATCCGGACCCCGTGGAGCGCCAGCGAATGCTCGCCAAGCTCAAGGGCATCGAGGACCGGACCTGGGTTCAGGTCGAGGGCTGTGAGCGCGTGTACGCCATCGCCGACGAGGATCTCGAGCGCGAGAACGAGGACAAGACCTCGTCGGTGCATTTCCTGCGATTCGAGCTGAGCGACGAGATGCGCCAGGCGCTGAAGTACGGTGTTGGCGTCGCCGTCGGCATCGACCATCCGGAGTATCGCGCGAGCATAGAATCTCTCGCGCCGGAGGTGCGGGCGTCGCTGGTCTCGGACCTGCGTTAAGGGCACGGTGCGCGGCCTCGCGTCGGTTGCGCTTTGCCTTGCGCTGGTGTCATGCGCGCAGGAACCTCCGCTGCAGAGCGACTGGGAGCGCGCGCACCAGGAGCAGAATCGGCAGGAAGACACGGTTGCGCTGCCGCCCTACCCGGAGCGCGCAAACCTGGTTGAATTCGAGGTCGACGCGGGGCCCGACTTCCATTTCCTCGTCGATGCCACCTCGCTGAGCGTGGGCTCGGACGGCATCGTGCACTACGTTCTGGTGGCGCGCAGTCCTGAAGGGGTGGAGAACGACAGTTTCGAGGGTTTGCGCTGCAGGGACGGCGAGTACAAGATCTACGCCACCGGGCGCAGTGACCGCACCTGGAGCGAGGCCCGCGACCCGCGCTGGCGCCCGGTGGAGCAGAGCGCGGGCAGCTGGCATCGCACCCTGGCGGACGACTTCTTCTGTCCGCAGAGGACACCGATCCGAACTGCCGCCGAGGGCGTCGATGCGCTGAGGCAAGGCAGGAACCCCAGGGCAGACAGCCACCTGCAGGGTCCTTGAGACAACCCTCCTTGAGACAAGCCTAGAGCAGCACCAGGTTGTCGCGGTGGATGAGCTCGGGCTCCTCGACGTAGCCGAGAATCCCCTCGATGTCGCTCGACGGACGGCGGATGATGCGCCGCGTTTCCGCCGCCGCGTAGTTCACCAGCCCGCGCGCGACCTCGCGCCCGTCGGGGTCGATGCAGGCCACGACCTCGCCTCGCTCGAAGGTCCCGCTGACGTCGACCACGCCGATCGGCAGCAGGCTCTTGCCGTCTCGCAGCAAGGCCTTGGTCGCGCCGGCGTCGAGGCGCAGCTGTCCGCTCACCGTCAGGTGGTCGGCCAGCCATTGTTTGCGCGCCGCGAGCGGAACCGTCCGCGCGCTGAGCAGCGTGCCCAGCCGCTCGCCCTGCGCCAGCCTCAGCAGCACGTCATGCTCGCGACCCGACGCGATCACCGTATGCGCGCCGCTGCGCGCGGCGCGTTTCGCGGCCAGCACTTTGGTGATCATTCCGCCCTTGCCCAGCGCAGTCCCGGTGCCTCCGGCGACCGCCTCGAGGCGCGGGTCATCGGCATCGGCGTGCTCGATGAGCTTCGCGCCCGGATTGCGGCGCGGGTCGGCGTCGTAGAGACCGGCCTGATCGGTGAGGATGATGAGCGCATCTGCCTCCACCAGGTTAGTGACCAGCGCGCCCAGAGTGTCGTTGTCACCGAACTTGATCTCGTCGGTGACCACCGTGTCGTTCTCGTTGATGACGGGGATCGCGCCCATGTCGAGCAGCGTGCGCAGCGTCGAGCGCGCGTTCAGGTAGCGCCGCCGATCGGCCATGTCGGCGTGCGTAAGCAGCACCTGCGCCGTTGGCAGGCCGTGCTCCCGGAAGCAGGTCTCGTAGCACTGAACCAGGCCCATCTGCCCGACCGCCGCGGCAGCCTGCAGCTGGTTCATCGCGTGCGGGCGGCGGCTCCAGCCCAGGCGCTGTATGCCCTCGGCGATGGCCCCGCTCGAAACCAGCATCGAGCGCTTGCCCAGCCGGTGCAGCCCGGCGATCTGCGACGCCCAGCGCGCGATCGCCTCGACATCGAGTCCGCGCCCGTCGTTGGTCACCAGTGAGGTGCCGACCTTGATGACCAGGGTCTTTGCGGCGGCGATAGGCCCGGACATCGGCAGGCGCCTCAGGCCGCGCGGCTCGCCCGCGACGCGGGCTTCTTGCGGGCGTTCAGGAAACGGTGCGCGGCGGCGGCAGTTTCGCGGCAACCCGCGCCGGTGAGCGCGGAGACGGCGAACCAGGGACCTTTCCAGCGCAGCGCCCGCAGGATGCGGCGAATCCGCACATCCGCATCCGGTACCAGGTCGATCTTGTTGAACAGCAGCCAGCGCGGTTTCCGATACAGGCTCTGGTCGTACTTGCGCAGCTCCCTTGCGATCGCGCGCACGTCGCGTACCGGATCGGCGCCCTCGTCGAGCGGCGCGACGTCGACCAGGTGCAGCAGCAGGCGCGTGCGCGCAAGGTGCCTCAGGAACTGGTGCCCCAGCCCCGCGCCCTCGGCGGCGCCTTCGATCAGCCCGGGAATATCGGCGATGACGAAGCTCGCGTCGTCGCCGACGCGCACCACGCCGAGTGAAGGGTTCAGCGTCGTGAACGGGTAGTCGGCGACCTTCGGCCGCGCGCTCGATACGGCTCGGATGAAAGTGGACTTGCCCGCATTGGGCAGCCCCAGCAAGCCGACGTCGGCCAGGACGCGCAGCTCGAGGGCCAACTCGCGGCTCTCGCCCGGCCCGCCGCGCGTGAACTGCCGCGGCGCGCGGTTGACGCTCGATTTGAAGTGCAGGTTGCCCAGCCCGCCGGCGCCGCCCTTCGCCAGCAGCGCCCGCTCGCCGTTCTTCGACAGGTCGGCCAGCAGCTCGCCCGTGTCCAGGTCGCGGATCATGGTGCCGACGGGCATTCGCAGCGCGATATCCCGCCCGCCCTTGCCGTAGCAGTCGGAACCGTGGCCCTTTTCGCCGTTCTGCGCCCGGTGGATGCGCGCGAAGCGGTAATCGATCAGCGTGTTGATGTTTCGGTCGGCGACCGCGTAAACGCTTCCGCCGCGGCCGCCGTCGCCCCCGTCCGGGCCGCCGCGGGGGATGTACTTTTCGCGCCGAAACGACGCCGCCCCGTCGCCGCCGTTGCCGGCGTTCACTTGTATCCTGGCTTCGTCGATGAATTTCATGCTGGCGGAAACAAAAAAGCCCTACCGCGAACGATAGGGCTTTTCGCGGGTAGACGCGAGGTCAGGCCGAAACGACGCTAACCGTGCTCTTGCTGTCGGCGCCCTTGACCGCGTACTGCACCTTGCCGGCCACCTTGGCGAACAGGGTGTGGTCGCGCCCCATGCCGACGTTGGCGCCGGGGCTCACCTGGGTGCCGCGCTGGCGAACGATAATGGCGCCGGGGCTGACTTGCTGCCCACCGTAGACCTTGACGCCGAGCCGCTTGGCCTGCGAGTCACGCCCGTTGCGCGAACTGCCGCCGGCTTTCTTGTGTGCCATGCTGAATGCCCTCCGAAATTATCAGGCGCCGGCGACGATGTCGTCGATCCGCACCTCGGTGTAAGACTGGCGATGCCCCTGCGATTTCTGGAAATGCTTGCGCCGGCGCAGCTTGTAGATCTTGACCTTGTCGCCGCGTCCGTGCGACACGACCGTCGCCTGGACCTTGGCGCCGGAAACGAGCGGCGCGCCCACACGCACTTGGTCGCCCTCGCCGACCATCAGCACTTCGTCGAAGGACACCGCCGCCCCAACCTCCGCGGACAGCAACTCGATGCGCAACTGCTCGCCGGAACTGACCCGGTACTGCTTGCCGCCGGTCTTGATTACCGCGTACATGACAAAAATCCCGTTCGTGGCCTGCAAAGACTTGGAATTATAGGGGATTTCGGCTCCGCGCGTCAAAATCATCTATGCTAAGCTTCGCGCCCCGTCGCCGCCCGAAAGAACGCCGAGGCGGGGCGGGCATCCCGCCATGGCCACCCTAACCGAACTCGCCCCCGTAGCCGAAGAAATGCAGCAGGTCGACGTCCTGGTGCGCCAGCGGCTGGGCTCGGACGTCCCCCTGGTCAGGCAGGTGGCGGAATACATCGTCGCCGGGGGCGGCAAACGCCTGCGGCCGGCCCTGCTGCTGCTGAGCGCGGGGGCCGCCGGGTATCGAGGCCAAACGCACCTCGAGCTGGCGACAGTGATCGAATTCATCCATACCGCAACCCTGCTGCACGACGACGTGGTCGACGAATCGCGCCTGCGGCGGGGCCGGGAGACGGCGAATGCGGCGTTCGGCAACGCGGCCTCGGTGCTGGTCGGCGACTTCCTCTATTCGCGCGCGTTCCAGATGATGGTGAGCGTGGACAACATGCGGGTGATGCAGGTGCTCGCCGACGCCACCAACACGATCGCCGAGGGCGAGGTTCTGCAGCTGATGAATTGCCACGACCCCGAGGTCGACGAGCAACGCTACCTCGAGGTCATCCGGCGCAAGACCGCCAAGCTGTTCGAGGCGGCGGCGCGGATCGGCGGCGTGCTGGCCGGGGTCGCGCCCGAGCTCGAGGAGGGGCTGGCGAGCTACGGCAGGCACGTCGGCACGGCGTTCCAGCTGGTCGACGACGTGCTGGACTATTCGGGCGACGCGGGCGCGATCGGCAAGAGCCTCGGCGACGACCTGGCCGAGGGCAAGCCGACGCTGCCGCTGATCCATGCCATGCGCGCCGGGACGGCGCCGCAATCGGAGCTGGTGCGAAGCGCCATCGTGGACGGCGGACGGGACCGGTTTCCGGGCGTGCTCGACGCGATCAGGGCGAGCGGCGCGCTGGACTATGCCCGCACCGTCGCGCAGCGCGAAGCCGAGCGGGCGTGGCGGGCGATCGAGCGGCTGCCGAATTCAAAGTACAAGGATTCTTTGCTAGAATTGTCGGCCTTTTCCGTGACGCGCCGCAGCTGACCTGCGCGCTGCGGCCTCGCCGTCGGGGTGTAGCTCAGCCTGGTAGAGTACTGCGTTCGGGACGCAGGTGTCGGAGGTTCAAATCCTCTCACCCCGACCAATTGCCTCTTCGCGCGGCAGGCGCCGCCCGCGACTTTGATCATAATAGCGGGCCATGGGACGCCTCCTCATATTCGCGCTCGCGGTCTTCGGCCTGATCTGGCTGCTGAAGCGCGCCCTGGACAGCCACGCCGGCGGCAACCCCCGGCAGGCCCCCGGCGAGCGCGCTGCCCCGGGTGACCTGGTGCGCTGCGCGCACTGCGGATTGCATCTGCCGCGTGCGGAAGCGCGCGGCGCCGGAGGGCGCCTGTACTGCAGCGAGGAACACGCCCGGCTCGGCCCGGAGCGAGAGTGATGGCGGCGCAAACGGGCTACGCGGGACTGTTCTCGCGCGAGGAGCGCGCACCCGAGTCGTTCTGGATCTCGTTGCGGTACTTCAACATGTACCGCATCGTGATCGCGGCCGTCTTCCTCGGCACCGCCCTGGCCTACGACGATTCGCTCAATCTCGGCTCGCGCGACCTCGAACTTTTCCGCTACGTCGCCGCCGGCTACCTGCTTCTCGGGATCGCGTTTCAGGTGGTCCTGCGAAAGCTGCGCGAGGGCTTCAACCTCCAGCTCTCGACCCAGGTCTGCGTCGACATCACCGCCATCACCCTGCTCATGTACGCCAGCGGCGGCGTTCGCAGCGGGCTCGGCGTCATGCTGCTGATTACCCTGATCGGCGCCGCGCTCGTGGCCCCCCGCCGGCTGACCTTTCTCTACGCGGCGCTCGCCTCGATCGCCCTGCTGCTGGAGCAGTCGTACTGGGTGCTGCTCAAGGACGCCTCGACGGCCGATTACCTGCAGCCGGGGCTGCTCGCCATCGGCTGTTTCGCCAGCGCCGGCATGACCGGCTGGCTTGCGCAGCGGGTCGCCGCGAACGAAATACTCGCGCGCCGCCGCGGCCGCGAGCTGGCTACGCAGACGCGCGTCAATCAGCTGGTGATCGAAGACATGCACGACGGCGTGCTGGTGCTCGACCGCGAGGGGCGCGTGGTTCAGCACAATCCCCAGGCGCAGCGCCTGCTTGGGGCCGATCCATTGCTGGGCGTCGAGCTGGTAAGCCTGATTCCGGCGTTCGCCCCGCGCTGGCGTGACTGGCGCGCGGGGGTGGAAGGCGCGTCCGCCGCCGGCACGGACTTCGAGGTGCGCGGTCGCGGCATCCGGCTGCGATTGCTCGATACCGGAACGGAGGAGGAATTCTCCGTGCTGTTCATCGAGGACGTGACCCGCACGCAGGAACAGGCGCAGCAGCTCAAGCTCGCCGCGCTCGGGCGCCTGACCGCCAACATCGCGCACGAGATCAGAAATCCGCTGTCGGCCATCAGCCACGCGTCGGAGCTGCTGGGGGAGGAAAAGCGCCATCGCGACCGCGAGCGCCTGTACCGCATCATCCACGCCAACACCCGGCGCCTGGACCAGCTGGTATCGGACGTGCTGCAGCTCAGCCGCCGCGACCGCGCGTCGAGCGAGCGAATTCATCTGAACAGCTGGCTGCCCGGATTTCTCGAGGAGTTCGTGGCCAACGAGGCGGTGTCATCGGAGCGTTTCCAGCTCGAGATCGCGCGCGATGCCTGGGTGCGCTTCGACCGCGAGCAACTGCGCCAGATTCTCTGGAACCTGCTGCGCAACGCGGTGCGCCACGCCCGCGACGAGCCGCGCAGCGTGCGCATAGGGCTGGGAGGGTATGGCGATCAAGTAGAATTGAGCGTCATCGACAACGGCCCGGGCGTGCCGGCCGGAAACCGGGGACAGTTGTTCGAACCCTTCTTCACTACTGAAAGCAAGGGAACCGGGCTGGGCCTGTACCTGGCGCGCGAGCTGTGCGCGGCGAATCGCGCCGCGCTGGAGTACGTGGGCGACATGCCGGGAGCGCATTTCAGGATCCTTTGTCAGGAGGCGCGGGCGGAATGAAGCGAGCGGAACGGCGCGGAACGCCGCGCGACCGCCGGGTGCTGGTGGTCGATGACGAGCCCGATATCCGAGAGCTGCTGGAGCTCACCCTGGTCAAGATGGGCCTCGGCGTGACGGCAGTGGGCACGGTGACGGAAGCCAGGCAGCAACTCGAATCGGAGCGCTTCGACCTTTGCCTCACGGACATGAGGCTGGGCGACGGCGAGGGGCTGGACCTGGTGCGCCACATCTCGACCCTGGGCATCGATCTGCCGGTGGCGGTCATAACGGCCTACGGCAGCGCGGAAAACGCCGTCGCAGCGTTGAAGGCGGGAGCCTTCGACTACGTTCCCAAGCCGGTGGGCCTCGAGCAGCTGCGCGCGCTGGTCAAGTCCGCCCTGTCGCTTCCCGATGACTCTCATGCGGCCGCGCCGGGCCAGCAGCTGCTCGGCGAGAGCCCCGCGCTGAAGGCGGTGCGCGAGGTGATCGCCAAGCTGGCGCGGACGCAGGCGCCGGTCTACATCTCCGGCGAGTCCGGCAGCGGCAAGGAGCTTGCGGCGCGATTCATACACGCCAACGGCGCGCGGCGCGACAAGCCGTTCGTGCCGGTCAACTGCGGGGCGATCCCCGAAACGCTCATGGAGAGCGAATTCTTCGGCTACAAGAAGGGCGCTTTCACGGGCGCGGACCGGGACCGGGACGGGTTCTTTCAGGCCGCCAACGGAGGCACACTGTTCCTCGACGAAGTCGCGGATCTGCCGCTTGCGATGCAGGTCAAGCTGCTGCGCGTGATACAGGAGAAGAAGGTGCGCAAGGTCGGGGCCACGAACGAAGAGCCGATCGACGTGCGGATCATTTCCGCCACCCATCAGAACCTCGGCTCGTGCGTGGAGGCCGGCCGTTTCAGGCAGGACCTGTTCTACCGCCTGAACGTGATCGAGCTCAAGATGCCGCCGCTGCGCGAGTGCCGCGAGGACATACCGGTGATCGCGTCGAGCATCCTGGCGCGGATTTCGGCCCAGAACGGCACCGCGCCCGCGCAACTCTCGCCGCAGGCGCTCGAAGAGCTCGCGCGCTACGACTTCCCGGGCAACATTCGCGAACTGGAGAACGTGCTCGAGCGCGCCACCGCGCTATCGTCCGCCGAGGTCATCCTGCCCGACGATCTGCGGCTGAAGCCGTTCGTCGACGAGCGGGCGCCGGAGGACGCCGTGCGCGCGGACGGGCATTTGCCCGTCGGCTCGCTGCCGGCGTACCTCGACCAGGTCGAACGCGAAGCGATACTCGGCGCGCTCGCCAAGACGAATTTCAACCGGACCGCGGCCGCAAAGACCCTCGGCATCACCTTCCGCCAGTTGCGCTACCGAATGCAACGGCTCGAAATCCGCGAGCCCGGCGCGCAGGGCGAGGGCGGCCACTGATGCTGATCGGTGCCGACGGCCTCGCCGCCGGCGCCCGCCATGTCGCATCGCCGAACTGCGACCCGCGCCCGGCGGGACAGGCCGTCACCTTGCTCGTTGTGCATGCGATCAGTCTGCCGCCGGGGACCTACGGCGGCCCCGGGATCGAGCGTCTGTTCACCAACTGCCTGGATCCGGGCGAGCATCCGTACTACGCGGAGATCGCGAATCTGCGCGTTTCGGCGCACTTGTTGTTGCGGCGCAACGGAGACGCCATCCAATTCGTTCCGCTGCACATGCGGGCATGGCATGCCGGCGATTCGACGTGGCGCGGGCGGCTCGGCTGCAACGACTTTTCGGTCGGAATCGAGTTGGAAGGCAGCGATGCAGACGCTTACACCGACGCGCAGTACGCGCGGCTGGTCGAACTGACCCGGGCGTTGCGCGAGGTGTTGCCGCTGCGCGACGTCGCGGCACACAGCGATATCGCTCCGCTGCGCAAGACAGACCCCGGCGCGCTGTTCGATTGGGCGCGATTCCTCTCCGCACTCGCGCGACGCTAGTCGCGTCGCGACGCCGCTGCAGGACGCAGCGTTCGATCCGCTTGGCGTGAAGAATTCCTCGCGCAGCACCTGTTGCTGCCGATACCACTTGCAATTTCTTGTTGCAATGGTAAATTGCGCGCACTACACTTAGTTCGAAGCACTTGTTACAGCACTACATGTAGTAGTCATCGCCAGGGAGAGGAAGGGGACAGTATGCAGATTGCTCAGGAGAACGCGACGACTGACTTGGCAGTGAGCGTGAACGTCCCTGAGTCCGCTGCCGCTCCGGCGGCACATTCCGAGTACAAGGTGATCCGCCGCAACGGCGCGGTGGTCGGCTTCGAGCCGGGCAAGATTGCGGTTGCGATGACGAAGGCGTTTCTGGCGGTCAACGGCAGCCAGGGGGCCGCATCGGCGCGCATTCGCGAGCTGGTCGCCGGGCTCACCGACGGCGTGGTCGGAGCCCTGATGCGGCGCCAGCCGCAGGGCGGCACCTTCCATATAGAAGACATCCAGGACCAGGTCGAGCTGGCGCTGATGCGTTCGGGCGAGCACGACGTGGCGCGCGCATACGTCCTCTACCGGGAAGGGCGCGCCAAGGCGCGCTCCCAGGAAAAGGCGGCGCGAGACACGCAGCAGCCCGGCGGCGCGGTGCTGCACGTAGTAGACGGCGGCGAGCGCCGCATTCTCGACCGCTCCGCGCTCGAGCGCCTGGTTGCAGGCGCCTGCGACGGCCTGGAGGGTTCGGCGACGCCCGATGCGATCCTCGAAGCCACGCTGCGCGATCTCTACGACGGGGTGCCGATGGAAGAGGTGCGCAAGTCGGCCATCCTGGCGGCGCGCGCGCTGATCGAGAAGGACCCGGCGTACGGCTACGTTACCGCACGCCTGCTGCTCAACACCATCCGGCTGGAGGTGATCGGCGAGGAGGTGAGCCAGGCCGCCATGGGCACCCGCTACGCGGAGTATTTCCCCCAGTTCATCGAGCGCGGAATCGCGGCGGAATTGCTCGACCCCGAGCTGGCCAAGTTCGACCTCGAGCGCCTCGGCAGGGCGCTGTCGGCGGAGCGTGATCTGCGCTTCGGCTACCTCGGGCTGCAGACGCTGTACGACCGCTACTTCCTGCACGTGCAAGAGCGCCGGATCGAGCTGCCGCAGGCGTTCTTCATGCGCGTCGCGATGGGGCTGGCGCTGAACGAGCGCGAGCGCGAGGCACGGGCGATCGAGTTCTACAACGTCCTTTCGACGTTCGACTTCATGAGTTCGACGCCGACGCTGTTCAACTCGGGAACGTTGCGCTCCCAGCTGTCGTCGTGCTACCTGACGACCGTGGCGGACAACCTGGAGGGCATCTACGACGCGATAAAGGAAAACGCCCTGCTGGCGAAATTCGCCGGCGGGCTCGGCAACGACTGGACCCCCGTGCGCGCGCTCGGCTCGCATATCAAGGGAACCAATGGAAAGTCCCAGGGCGTGGTTCCTTTCCTGAAGGTCGTGAACGACACCGCGGTGGCCGTCAACCAGGGCGGCAAGCGCAAGGGCGCCGTCTGCTCCTACCTCGAGACCTGGCACCTGGACGTTGAAGAGTTCCTCGAGCTGCGCAAGAACACCGGCGACGATCGCCGCCGTACGCACGACATGAACACCGCGAACTGGATTCCGGACCTGTTCATGAAGCGCGTGCTCGAAAACGCGGAGTGGACCCTGTTCAGCCCGTCCGACGTTCCCGAGCTGCACGACAGCTTCGGCAAGGCGTTCGAGGAAGCCTATTCGCGCTACGAGGACAGGGCGGCACGGGGCGAACTCAAGCTGTACAAGAAGATCCCGGCGGTGCAGCTCTGGCGCAAGATGCTTAGCATGCTTTTCGAAACCGGGCATCCCTGGATCACGTTCAAGGACCCGTGCAACCTGCGCAGCCCGCAGCAGCACGTGGGGGTCGTTCACAGCTCCAATCTGTGCACCGAGATCACGCTCAACACCTCGGGCGACGAGATCGCGGTCTGCAACCTGGGTTCGGTCAACCTGGTCGCGCACCTGGGCCAGCACGGGCTGGACTTCGAGAAGCTGCAGCGCACCATCCGCACCGCAATGCGCATGCTCGACAACGTGGTCGACATCAACTACTACGCGGTGGACAAGGCGCGCAACTCGAACCTGCGCCACCGGCCGGTCGGTCTCGGCATCATGGGCTTCCAGGATTGCCTGCACCGGCTGCGCATCGCCTATGCCTCGCCCGAGGCGGTCGAGTTCGCCGACCGCTCGATGGAGATGGTGGCGTACTGCGCCTATCTGGCGTCGACCGAGCTCGCCGAGGAGCGGGGACGCTACGGCTCGTTCGAGGGCTCGCTGTGGGACAGCGGCGTGCTGCCGCAGGACACGCTGGACATCCTGGCCGCCGAGCGCGGCGGATACGTCGAGCTCGATCGCTCGGCCACGCTGGACTGGGACGCGCTGCGGGCCCGGATCACGCAGCACGGGATGCGGAATTCGAACTGCCTTGCCATCGCGCCGACGGCGACCATCGCCAATATCGTGGGCGTTTCGGCATCGATCGAGCCCACCTACCAGAACCTATACGTGAAATCCAACCTGTCGGGGGAGTTCACGGTGGTGAACGAGTACCTGGTGTCCGACCTGAAGAAGGGCGGTCTGTGGGACGAGGTGATGATCGCCGACCTCAAGTACTTCGACGGCAACCTGGCGCGCATCGACCGGGTGCCGGCCGAGCTGCGCAGGCTGTACGCGACCGCCTTCGAGACCGAGCCCAAATGGCTGGTCGAGGCCGCGGCGAGGCGGCAGAAGTGGATCGACCAGTCGCAGTCGCTCAACATCTACATGGCGGGGGCCTCGGGGCGCAAGCTCGACGAGACCTACAAACTGGCCTGGATCCGGGGCCTCAAGACCACTTATTACCTGCGGGCGATGGGAGCCACCCATGCCGAGAAATCGACCGTCAAGACGGGGCAGCTGAACGCAGTGCCGAGCGACGGCGGGATGGCGGCGGCCGCGGGCCCGACCGAGCCGGCGTTCTGCGCGATCGACAATCCTGAGTGCGAGGCGTGCCAATAAGAAGCCGATGAGTAGAGGACGCCATGCTGAACTTTGAGGACGAAGGAAAGTTGAACTCGATTCCGGGATTATCGCTGCAGACCAAGAAGGGGTTCGTGCCTGCTTCCGGCGGCGTGCCGGAAACGGACGCCCGGTTCGCGGTCGGCAACGAGTTCCGCCGCATCTCGGTCGAGGACAAGTCCATCATCAACTCCAAGGCGGACGTCAACCAGCTCGTACCGTTCAAGTACAAGTGGGCGTGGGAGAAGTACATTTCGGCCTGCGCCAACCACTGGATGCCGCAGGAGGTCAACATGAGCCGCGACATCGCGCTCTGGAAAGACCCCAACGGCCTGACCGAGGACGAGCGGCGCGTGGTGAAGCGCAATCTGGGCTTCTTCGTCACCGCCGATTCGCTTGCGGCGAACAACATCGTGCTCGGGACCTACCGTCACATCACCGCCCCGGAGTGCCGGCAGTACCTGCTGCGGCAGGCCTTCGAAGAGGCCATCCACACCCACGCCTACCAGTACATCGTCGAATCGCTCGATCTCGAGGAAGGCGAGGTATTCAACGCCTATCACGAGATACCGTCGATCCGGGAAAAGGACGAGTTCCTGATCCCCTTCATCGACATCCTGACCGATCCGGGATTCAAGACCGGGACGCCGGAGAACGATCAAAGGCTGCTCAAGAGCCTGATCGTGTTTTCATGCCTGATGGAAGGGCTGTTTTTCTACGTCGGCTTCGCCCAGATCCTCTCGCTCGGCAGACAGAACAAGATGACCGGGGCCGCAGAGCAGTACATGTACATCCTGCGCGACGAATCGATGCACTGCAATTTCGGCATCGACATGGTGAATCAGATCAAGCTCGAAAACCCGCATCTATGGACGCAGCAGTTCCGCGAAGAGCTGCACGAGCTGTTCCGCAAGGCGGTCGATCTCGAGTACCGTTACGCGGAGGACACGATGCCGCGCGGGGTGCTGGGATTGAATGCGCCGATGTTCAAGGAATACCTGCGCTTCATCTGCAACCGGCGCTGCCAGCAGATCGGTCTCGATGCCCTGTTCCCGGGCGCGAGCAACCCGTTCCCCTGGATGAGCGAGATGATCGATCTGAAGAAGGAACGAAATTTCTTCGAGACCAGAGTCATCGAGTATCAAACTGGCGGGGCACTGAGCTGGGACTGATCCCGGCTCTTTTTTTATCGCTGCGCACCAGCATGCGACAGGAGATGAACAAGATGCACCGAGTCACCGACTGCAAGGCCGAAGAGGACTACAAGCTCTGGCTGCGATTCGATGACGGCCTTGAGGGAAGCGTGTTTCTCGGCAATTTGCTCGAGATCGGCGCCTTCAAGCTGTGGCGCGATGTGCGCGAATTCGAGAAGGTGAGCGTGGACCCTGAATCGGCCACGGTGACGTGGGAAGGGGGCATCCGGCTGGACCCGGACATCCTGTACCACGACCTCGCGGCAAGGCTTGAGCGGTGAAGCGGAAGGACGCGGCATTCAGTCCGTCTGAGGAAATGGTTTCCTCGGGCGGTTGAATAGTCCGGGCCAGCACGGCCGGGCTTCCTTTGTAACTACTATCAAGGAGATAGTTATGGCAACGAAGAAAAAAGCGAAGAAAGCGAAGAAGCCCGCTAAGAAAAAGAAGGCTGCGAAAAAGAAGAAGAAGAAGGCTTCTAAGAAACCTGCCAAGAAAAAGAAGGCAGCGGGTAAGAAAAAAGCCAAAAAAAAGAAAAAGGCAGCCAAGAAGAAGCCTAAAAAGGCTGCCAAGAAAAAGAAGAAAGCGGCGAAGAAACCCGCGAAACCTAAGGCCAAGCCTGCGGCCAAGATGACGTCGGTCGAAGTATCACCGCCGTCAACCGCTGCGACCCCCGGCGCGAGAACCGCGCTGAATCCAGCGGCCGCATGGCCGTTTCCAACCGGCTCTCGGCCGTAACCGGGAACCGATCGGGAACGCGGTGAGGGGCGAGAGCCCTTCACCTGGCCCTTGAAGCTGAGCGGACCGCCTTGGTCGTTTTGGCCTTGACGGAAAGACTGGGGTGGTCCGCGAAGCTTCGCTTGATCCCGGCCGAGGGGTCGGCTGGGCTCAATCTCGCCCCCGTATTTTACCGGGGCGGCAATCCCCGCGGCATAGAAAAAAACGGTGCCGTTACCGGCAGTTCGCACGCCACCGTCACGGCCTTCGTGCGCCTGCTCGAAGTGATTGACGCAGCACAGAATTTAACGTTACTATCCCATTCGCTGCAGTGCAGCATCCGCCGCCCGAGGTGGTATGCTTGCGGTATTAATTCACGGATTCGCCCAGAATCTGATTTCCCCCCTGTGAACTTTTGCCTTCCACGAAGGCTCGGTACGCAGGTACGGGCGGCGCCGGAGCGGACGGCGGCGTGACGAGCAAGGAGGTGCAGGATGGAACTAGTTAGCGATGGGGTGACCGGCGGCGCAGCGATGCGGATCCCGGGGCTGTCGGGCGTGATCCGGCTGCTTTCACTGGCGCGCGGAGTGTTCGCGCTGATCGGCTTGAGCGCGGTGCTGGTGGTGGCGGTGCCCGGCACGCGCGACGTCCTGATGCGGCAGGCCGATGCGATCGCGCGCGCCAACCAGTCGATGGCCGAGAGCGTGCCGCTGCCGGCGGAGACGATCCAGATCAGCGCGCCGCCGGCACGGACCGAGCGGGAGCAGGAGGCCGTGACCGCGTTCATCGCCAGGCGCTACCACGTGGCCGACGAGGCCGTGGCGGGGTTCGTTGCCACGGCCTACCGGGCCGGGCGCAAGTTCGCGGTCGATCCGCTGCTGGTTCTGGCGGTGATGGCGGTCGAGTCGCGCTACAACCCGGTGGCCGAAAGCGGCGTGGGCGCAAAGGGCCTGATGCAGGTCCTTCCCAGGTTCCACCTGGAGAAGCTGGCGGCGCACGGAGGCGAGGAAGCCTTGCTCGATCCCGACGTCAACATCGAGGTCGGGACCCAGATCCTGCGCGAGTATCTGCGCCGCTTCGGCGACACCGTGACCGCGCTGCAGCAGTACGCCGGGGCAATGAACGAGCCCAAGGCGGAGTACGCAAACAAGGTGCTCACCGAGCGCGCGCGTCTGCAGCGGACGCTGCGCCGCCAGAGCCACAAGAGCTAGCAGCCCCCGGGCCTCGCTCAGGCGCCGGCGCAGAAGCGCGCGATGCGCCGCGCGCCCTCCTGCAGGTCCTCCATGCTGCGCGTATAGGCAAAGCGCAGGAAATGCCGGGTCTGGTTGATGCCGAAGTCGATCCCGGGGGTCGCCGCGACCCCGCCGCGCTCGAGCAGCCCCAGGGCGAAGTGCTTGGCGTCCTGGTCCAGGCTCGCGCAATCGGCGTAGACATAGAAAGCGCCATTGGGCATGCAAGGGACCGCAAGCCCGGCGCGCCGCAGCTCCGGCACGATGAAATCGCGCCGGCGCTCGAATTCCCTGCGGCGGTCCTCGAGGATTTCCATCGCCGGCGGCGCGAACGCCGCCAGCGCGGCATGCTGCGCGGCGGCCGACGGGCAGATGAAAAGGTGCTGCGCGAGGTTTTCGAATGCGCGCGTGCTGGGTTGCGGAAGCACCGTCCAGCCAAGCCGCCAGCCGGTCATGCAGAAGTACTTCGAGAAGCTGTTCACCAGGACGACTTCGCCCGGCAGGTCGAGCGCCGTCGACGGTGCCTGGCCGTAGACCAGACCCTGGTAGATCTCGTCGACGATGAGCACGCCGCCGCGTTCGGCGACAAAAAGCGCGATGCGACGCAGCTCGTCGCGCGCGAGCAGCGTTCCGCTCGGATTGGACGGCGAGCCGACCAGCAGCCCGAGCGTCTTCGGGCCCCACGCGCGTCGCACCGACTCGAGCGTGGGCTGGAAGGCCGACTCGGCGCCGACCTCCAGCGCCCTGGGCACGCCCTCGAAAGCGCGCACGAACTGCCTGTAACCGGGGTAGCCGGGATCGGGAACGAGGATTTCGTCGCCCGGGTCGACGTACAGGGCGAGCACCAGCAGCAACGCACCGGAGGCGCCGGCGGTGACCGCAATGCGCGAGGCGGAAACCGCCAAGCCGTAGCGGTCGGCGTAATGCGCCGCAATCGCCTCGCGCAGCGCCGGCAGCCCGAGCGCGGCGGTATATGCAGTCGATCCCTCGCGCAGCGCGCGCACGCCGGCCTCGACCACCGGTTCGGGGGCGGTGAAATCCGGCTCGCCGATCTCCATGTGAATCACCCGCCGGCCCGCCGCCTCCAGCGCGCGGGCGCGCGACTGCACCTCCATGACCTCGAATGGCTGGATTTCCGCGGCGCGGCGTGAAGTTTTGATGCGGGTTCGAATGGCGGAACTGATTATACGGACATTCGCCTCGCGCCCGCCCTGGCGAGGGCGGGGCGCGACGACCGGTGCGTTATAATTTTGGCCCCCCCAGGAGCCGAATGTGGACGAGCAACTGAAGAAGAGCGCGCTCGAGTATCACCGTCTGCCGCGCCCGGGCAAGATTTCCATCCTGCCGACCAAGCAGCTGACCAACCAGCGCGATCTGGCGCTGGCCTACTCGCCCGGGGTGGCCGCGGCGTGTCTGGAAATCGTGCGCGACCCCGCCGAGGCGGTCAACCTGACCTCGCGCGCCAACCTCATCGGCGTGATCACCAACGGCACCGCAGTGCTGGGCCTGGGCGCCATCGGCCCGCTCGCCGCCAAGCCCGTGATGGAGGGCAAGGCGGTGCTGTTCAAGAAATTCGCGGGCATCGACTGCTTCGACATCGAGCTCGACGAGCGCGATCCGGACAAGCTGGTCGAGATCATCGCCGCGCTCGAGCCGACCTTCGGCGGCATCAATCTGGAGGACATCAAGTCGCCCGAGTGCTTCCTGATCGAGCGCAAGCTGCGCGAGCGCCTCAAGATCCCGGTGTTCCACGACGACCAGCACGGCACGGCGATCATCGTCGGCGCGGCGATTCTGAACGGGCTCAAGGTCGTCGGCAAGGAACTGGCCAAGGTGAGGCTGGTCACCTCGGGCGCGGGGGCGGCCGCGCTCGCCTGCCTCGACCTTCTGGTGAAGATGGGGATGCCGGTCGAGAACATCACGGTGACCGACATCAAGGGCGTGGTGTACCGGGGGCGCAAGGAGGAGATGGACCCGGACAAGGCGCGCTACGCCAAGAAGACGGACGCGCGCACGCTGGCCGAGGTGCTCGCCGGTGCGGACGTCCTGCTCGGCCTTTCGGCCGCAGGCGTGGTCAAGCCGGAGATGGTGAAAACCATGGCCGAGCGGCCGCTGATCCTCGCCCTCGCCAATCCGGAGCCCGAGATACGGCCCGAGCTCGCCAAGCAGGTGCGCCCGGACGCGGTCATCGCCACCGGGCGGTCCGACTATCCCAACCAGGTGAACAACGTGCTGTGCTTCCCGTTCATCTTCCGCGGCGCGCTGGACGTCGGCGCGACCGGCATCACCACCGAAATGGAGTTGGCCGCGGTGCAGGCGATCGCCGATCTGGCGCAGGCGGAGACCTCGGAGCAGGTGGCGCAGGCGTACGGCATCGAATCCATAAGCTTCGGCCCCGAGTACCTGATTCCGAAGCCGTTCGACCCGCGCCTCATCGCGCGCATTGCGCCCGCCGTCGCCAAGGCGGCGATGGATTCCGGCGTCGCCAGCCGCCCGCTGGCCGACCTCGGTGCCTATCGGGAGTCGCTGACGCAATTCGTCTACCACTCCGGGCTGATCATGAAGCCGCTGTTCTCGGCGGCCAAGGCGGCGCCCAGGCGCGTGGTGTACGCGGAGGGCGAGGACGAGCGGGTGCTGCGCGCGGTGCAGATCGTGGTCGACGAAGGGCTCGCCAATCCCATGCTGATCGGGCGGCCCGCCGTGATCGAGCAGCGCCTCGAGCAACTCGGACTGCGCATGCGGCCCGGTCGCGAGTTCGATCTCGTCAATCCCGAGAACGACCCGCGCTACCGCGACTACTGGAGCACGTATCACGGTCTGACCGAGCGCAAGGGCGTCTCGCCCGAGTACGCCAAGATCGAAATGCGCCGCCGCCATACCCTGATCGGCGCCATGCTCATCCTCAAAGGCGAGGCGGACGCCATGTTGTGCGGCACTTTCGGCACGCACGCCCTGCACCTGCGCTACGTGGACCAGGTCATCGGCCTGCGCGCGGGCGTCACGCACTACGCGGCGATGAACGCGCTGATGCTGCCGAAACGGATGATCTTCCTCTGCGATACCTACGTCAGCGCCGACCCGGACCCGGAGCACATCGCTGAAATGACGATCCTCGCCGCGGAGGAGGTGCGGCGCTTCGGCTTGACGCCCAAGGTGGCCCTGCTGTCGGCGTCGAACTTCGGCTCGGTCGGGCTGCCTTCGGCGACCAAGATGCAGCGCGCGCTCGCCATCCTGCAACAGCGCGCGCCCGAGCTCGAGGTCGAGGGCGAGATGCACGGCGACGCGGCGCTGTCGGAGGAAATCCGGCTCAGGGTGTTCCCGCACTCGCGCCTGAAAGGAGAGGCGAACCTGCTGATCATGCCGACGCTCGACGCCTCGAACATCGCCTTCAACCTGCTCAAGACCGCGTCCGGCGACGGTGTCACCATCGGGCCGATCCTGCTCGGCGCGGCGCGCACGGTGCATATCCTCACGCCGTCGGCCACGGTGCGCCGCATCGTCAACATGACCGCGCTGACCGTGGTGGACGTGAACGCACCGCGCGGCCAGGACCAGAGCCTTTTCTAGGGCGGGGAACCGGGCCGGCATGGCGAACGCAGATTCCGCAGCAGACGCCGCCCCGTTTGCGGGGCCCGGGCGCCCGCGCGCGGGCCTGGTTCTGACCGGGGGCGGCGCGCGCGCCGCCTATCAGGTCGGCGTGATCAAGGCGGTGCGCGACATTCTCGGCGGCCCGGCGAAGAACCCGTTCCCGATCCTGTGCGGCACCTCTGCGGGTGCGATCAATGCGGCGACGCTCGCCGCGCAGGCGGACGATTTCAACGCCGCGGTCGCTCGGCTGCTCGAGCAGTGGGAGAACATGCGCTGCGACAAGGTCTACCGCACCGACAGCTGGAGCATCATGAAGAGCGGGGCGCGCTGGCTGTCGTCGATGATGCTGGTTTCGCACCGCAATCCGGTCTCGCTGCTCGACAACACGCCGCTGAGGATGATGCTCGAGAGCGGCCTGTCGTTCGAGCGCATTCAGGAGAACATCGACTCGGGCGCGCTTTACGCCCTGTGCGTCACCGCATCCGGCTACACCTCGGGGCAAAGCGTGTCGTTCTTCCAGGGCGGCTCGGGTCTCGAGGGCTGGGAGCGCAACCAGAGAACCGGCGCCGCGGTTTCGATGAAGGCGGAATACCTGCTCGCGTCCTCGGCGCTGCCGTTCCTCTTCCCGGCGGTAAAGGTGCATCGCGAGTACTTCGGCGATGGCTCGATGCGGCAGATCGCGCCGGTCAGCCCCGCGCTCCACCTGGGGGCGGACCGCGTGCTGGTGGTCGGCACCGGGCGGCAATCGCTCGAGCAGGCGCGCGCGCGCTCGAGCATCTATCCGTCGCTGGCGCAGATCGCGGGCCACGCGCTCAACAGCATCTTTCTCGACAGCCTGTTGGTCGACATCGAGCGTCTGCAGCGCATAAACCGCACGCTGAAGGCGATTCCGGCCGACGCGCGCACCAGTGCCAACGTGCCGCTGCGGCCGATCAAGGTCCTGTTCGTCGCCCCGTCGCAGCCGATCGAGCGCGTCGCGGCGCGCTTCCTGCACGAGCTTCCGCGTTCGGTCCGCTTCCTGCTGCGTCCGACCGGCGCCCTCAGCCGCTCCGGGTCGAACCTGGCCAGCTACCTGCTGTTCGAGGCGCCGTTTTGCAAGGCGCTTATCGACCTCGGCTATCAGGATACGCTCGAGCGCGAAGCGGACGTGCGAACCTTCTTCGACGGCACGTAGCGGCACGGTCGGTCTGCCCGCGAGCCAATTTCGGGAGTTGCCATGTCCAACGACAATCCGTCCCAGGATCCATTCGAGATGTTCCGCCGCCTGTGGGGCCCGCTTGGGCTGCCCGTCCCGGGGATGGCGATGCCCACGCTCGACCCGCAGGAAGTCGAAAAGCGCATCGCCGAGCTGCGCTCGGTCGAAGGCTGGCTGTCGCTGAACCTGAACATGGTGCGCTTTTCGATCCAGGGCCTCGAAGTGCAGAAGGCCGCTCTGAACGCCATGCATGGCGGCGCTCAGGGCGGCGCGCCGGCGCCCGCCGGCGGCGGCGAGCAGGGGGCCTCGAACGCGATGCTTTGGCCGTGGGCGATGATGCAGCAGGCGACGGCGGCGCCGAAAGACGGGCCGAAAGACGGGCCGAAAGACGAGCCGAAGGGCAGGCCGCAGGGCAAGCCGAAGGGCGAGCGCAAGGAATGAGCCGCTTCGCCTATGCCCATGCCGCGGGCGCGGACTGGGAGCACTGCGTTGCCGCGTGCGCGGAACGCATCGGCCGCCCGCAGGGAGGGCTCGGCTTCGTCTATTTCACCGAGGCGCTGGCGCCGGAGGCCGAACGCATCGTCGGCGCGCTGCGCCGGCGCACCGGGGTCGAGGACTGGGTCGGAACGGTCGGCGTCGGTGTGCTCGCGACCGGCGTCGAATACCAGGGCGAAGCCGCCCTGGTGGCGATGGTCGCCGAGCTCGCGCCACAGGATTACAGCGTGTTCTCGGGCCGCGCGCGGCTGCCCGCGCCAGGCGCGCGCGCGGCCCACTTCGCGGTGGTGCACGCCGACCCGCAGGCGCCGGACGTCGCCGGCCTGGTGGCCGACATGGCCTCGAAGGTCGACAGCGGCTATCTGGTGGGCGGGCTCTCCAGCTCGCGCGAGCGGACGGTGCAGGTGGCGAACGACGTCGTCTCGGGCGGACTTTCCGGGGTCGTGCTCGCCTCCGCGGTGAGCGTTTCGACCCGGCTCACGCAGGGCTGCACGCCGCTTCCGGCGCCCGGCGGCGGGTCGGCCGTCGGCCGCTACCGCGTCACCGCCTGCGAGGAGAACGTGATCGCCGAGCTGGACGGGCGGCCTGCGCTCGACGTCTTCCGCGAAGCGGTCGGCGAGCTGCTGGCGCGCGATCTGCGGCGCGCGGCCTCATTCGTGCACGCGGGCCTGCCGGTGCGCGGCTCCGACACCGGGGACTACCTGGTGCGCAATCTGGTGGGCGTCGATCCGCGCCACAAGCTGATCGCGATCGGCGACGTGGTGGCGCAGGGCGACGAAATCATTTTCTGCAAGCGCGACGCCGCCAGCGCCGACGAGGATTTGCGGCGTATCCTTGGCGAGCTGCGCGATTGCGGCCCCGTCCCCCGCGGCGCGCTGTACTTTTCCTGCCTCGGGCGCGGCGAGCACATGTTCGGCCGGCGCGGCGCGGAGATGGAAACGGTACGCGAGGTGCTGGGCGAGGTGCCGCTGGTAGGATTCTTCTGTAGCGGCGAGATTTCCCACGACCGGCTCTACGGCTACACCGGCGTTCTGACGATATTTCACTGAAGGAGACATAAATGGCAAAGGCTATTCGCTTTCACAAGGCGGGCGGACCCGAGGTGCTGCAGCTCGACGACGTCCAGGTCGGCGACCCGGGGCAGGGGCAGGTGCGAATCAAGCACACCGCGATCGGGGTCAACTTCGTCGACACCTACCAGCGCTCGGGGCTGTACCCGATGCCGCTGCCGCAGGTGGCGGGCAACGAGGGCGCGGGCGTGGTGGAGGCGGTCGGTGCGGGCGTCACCGACCTCAAAGCGGGCGACCGCGTCACCTATACCGGCCTGATCGGCTCCTATTGCGAGTCGCGCGTGGTGCCGGCCGACCGCATGGTGAAGCTGCCGCAGGGCATCACCGAGGAGCAGGCCGCCTCGATGCTGCTCAAGGGCCTTACGGTGCACTACCTCATCTTCTCGACCTATGCCGTGAAGAAGGGCGACACGGTGCTGTGGCACGCTGCGGCCGGCGGCGTCGGCCTGATCGCCTGCCAGTGGCTGAAGGCGCTGGGCGTCACCACCATCGCCACCGCGGGGTCGGACGAGAAGACGGCGCTCGCCAAGGCGCACGGCGCCGATCACGTCATCAACTACTCCAAGGAGAACTTCGTCGAGAAGGTCAAGGCGATCACCGGCGGCAAGGGCGTGCCGGTGGTGTACGACGGCGTCGGCAAGGCGACCTGGGAGGGCTCGCTCGACTGCCTGCGCCCGCGCGGCCTGATGGTCACGTTCGGCAACGCCTCGGGCGCGGTGCCGCCGGTCAATCTGGGCATCCTCTCGGCCAAGGGCTCGCTCTACGTCACGCGCCCGACGCTCGCCACCTACATCGCCAGCCGCGCCGACCTGGTCGAGCGCGCGAACGCGTTGTTCGACGTGGTGAAGTCCGGCAAGGTCAAGATCGAGACCACGGGGCGCTACAAGCTCGCCGACGCGGCGAAGGCGCACAGCGACCTCGAGTCGCGCAAGACCACCGGCTCCATCATCCTGACGCCGTAACGGGGACCAGGCGCCGCGGGGCTGCATGCGCGCCAGGCTGATCCACGGCCGGGCGGTCGAGCTCGACGTGGACGATCTGCGCCGGCGCCTCGCCGCGCCCGGACCCGGCGCGGTGCTGCCGGGAGACCCCGGCATGGAGCAGACGAACGCCGCGCTCACGCCGGCCTCGGTGCTGATGCCGATCGTCGAGCGCGCGGACGAGCTGATGATGCTGTTCACGCGCCGCACCGCGCAGCTGCGCAGCCATTCCGGGCAGATCAGCTTTCCCGGCGGGCGCGCCGAGCCGGCGGACCCGAGCCCGGAGTCGACTGCGCTGCGCGAGACGCACGAGGAGATCGGCCTCGCCCCGGATCGGGTGCGGCTGCTCGGGCGTCTGGCCGACTACAGCACGCGCACGGGCTACCGCATCACGCCGGTGGTCGGTGCCGTGGCCGCGCCGTTCGAGCTGCGGCCCGACGCCGGCGAGGTGGATGAAGTGTTCGAAGTGCCGCTCTCGTTCCTGCTCGACCCGCGCAATCACCTGCGGCATTCGCGCGTGTTCCAGGGCGAGACGCGCTGGTTCTACGCCATTCCGTACCGCGACTACTACATCTGGGGCGCCACCGCCGGGATGCTGGTCAACCTCTACCGTCATCTATGCTATCTTGACGCGTCTCCAGGACGATCGGTGTCATGAGCGTCATCGCGATCATCGCTGCGCTGGTCCTCGAGCAATGGCGCCCGCTCGGTGACCGCAAGATCTACTTCGCCGTCCTGGCGGACGCGGCGAGCCGGCTCGAGCGCGCCTTCAACGCGGAGCAGGGCGGACACGGTCTCATCGCCTGGCTGGTGGCGGTGGTGCCGGCGGTGCTGGCGGCGTGGGCGCTGCATGCGCTGCTGCACATGGCGAGCCCGCTGCTGTCGCTGCTGTTCGACGTCGCAGTGCTCTATCTGACGCTCGGCTTCCGCCAATTCAGCCACTCGTTCACCGCCATCCAGACCGCGCTCAAGGCGGGCGAGCTCGATCGCGCGCGCGAGCTGATCGCCGACTGGCGCGGCGAGCCGGTCGCGCCGCGCACACGCGAGGAAATCGTCCGCCTGTCGATCGAGGAGGCGCTGCTCGCCTCGCACCGGCACGTGTTCGGCGTCGTGCTGTGGTACGTGCTGCTGCCGGGCCCGAGCGGCGCGATCCTGTACCGGCTGGCCGTGTTCCTGTGGCGGCGCTGGGGCGGCCTCGGCGCCTTCGGCGACTTCGCCCAACGCGCCCTGTTCGTGCTCGAGTGGCCGGCCGTGCGCCTGACCGCCGCCGCCTTCGCGGTGGTGGGCGATTTCGAGGACGCGGTCTACTGCTGGCGCACCCAGGCGCGCAACTGGGCCGATCCCGGCGCAGGCGTGGTGCTCGCGACCGGCGCCGGCGCGATGGGCGTGCGGCTCGGCATGCCGCTCGCCGGGGAAGACGGGCAGCCGCGCCCCGAGCTCGGGGTGGGCGAGGACGCCGACCTGCCGACGCTCGACGCCACGGTCGGGTTGCTGTGGCGCGCGCTCGTGGTCTGGATGTTCGTCCTGGTCCTGCTTTCGGTCGGGCGCCTGCTGGGCTAGCGCGCCGCGGCGCTCACGCGCTGCGGAACGCGCCGCAGCGCCAGCACTGCGTGAACTGACCCTCGGAGACCTCGCCGCAGCTCTCGCAGCGCCAGACCCGGCCGCGTTCCTCCGGCCGCAGGGTGCCGTGCTTGAGGATGCGCTCGGCGCGCTCGGCGTCGGCATCGTTTACCACCCACAGCTCGATCTGGCACTCGATCGGCGGCAATTGGCCGATCCCGGAGGAGATCACCTCGTTGCGCACGCGGGCGCGGATGCCCTCCACCTCGAGCAGGTTCCTGGCGTGATGGACCGCGGCCAGATTCCACGAGCTGAAGATGCGCTTCATCGCGCCTCCGCCGCGCCGAGCTCCTGCTGCAGGATGCGCTGGTACAAGGCGAGCCGCCGCGGGTGCACCGCGCCCGAAAGCGTCGCCTCGCGCACCGCGCAGCCCGGCTCGGACAGGTGGCGGCAGTCCTGGAAGCGGCAGCGCGCGGCGTGCGGGCCGAACTCGCGAAAGCAGGCCGCGATCTCGCGCGCGCCCAAGCCCGCCAGGCCGAATTCGGACACGCCCGGCGTATCCACGATCTCGCTCGCGCCGTCGACCACGTACAGGCGCGAGGCGATGGTCGACTGGCGCCCGCTGTCCAGAAAGCGCGAGATCTCGCCGATGCGCACCTCGGCCTGCGGTACCAGCGTCTTCACCAGGGTGGATTTTCCCATCCCCGACTGGCCGGCCAGCAGGCTGCGATGGCGGTGCAGGTAGGGCAGCAGCGGCTGCGCGTCGTGCTTGCCGACCAGCTCCACCAGCGGGTAGCCCAGGCCTCGGAACGGCTCGAGCGCGCGCAGCGCGTCGTCGCGCCGCGCGGCGAGGTCGGTCTTGTTGAGCGCGATCAGCGCGGGCAGGCCGGCGAGCTCGGCCGCGGCGAGGAAGCGGCACACCAGCTCGTCGGAAAAGGACGGCTCGCAGGCCACCAGCACCACCACCTGGGTGATGTTGGCGGCGAGAACCTTGGTGCGGTGCCGGCTGGCGCGCGAAAAGACGTTGCGGCGCGGATCGATCGCCTCGATCACCGCGCGTCCGCCGGCCATGGCGGAAAGCATGACGCGGTCGCCGCAGACCGGCTGCAGCTGGCGGCTGCGCGCGGTGGCGCTCAGCAGCTCGCCGCTGTCGGCGCGCACCAGGCTTTCGCGGCCGAAGCCGGCGACGACGGTGCCCGAGGCCGCCGGCGCGCTCACCCGCCTAGAGCCCGAACAGCGCGTCGCACTTTGCAGCGCAGATGAAGTCGTTCTCCGACAGTCCGCCGATCGCGTGCGTCGAGTATTCGACGCGGCACTTGTTGTAGCCCACCGTCAGGTCGGGGTGATGGTCCTCGCGGTGCGACAGCCAGGCCAGCGCGTTGACGAAGGCCATGGTCTGGTAATAGTTGGAGAACGGGTAGAGCTTGACCAGCTTGCCGTCTTCGATGATCCAGCCCTTGAGCTGGCCGAGCATCTGCGCCGCCTGCTGCGGCGTGTAGGGCGCCACGCCGCCCTCGCAGGGCTTGCATTTGCGCTGCGCGAGGTCTTCATCCATGTTCAGCTCCCGGAATGTTGCAGCCGGGCGATGCGCGTGGCCGCCGGCGGATGCGAATCGTAGAACGCGGAGTGCAGCGGGTCCGGGGTCAGCGTCGCCGCGTTGTCCTGGTACAGCTTGACCAGCGCCTTCACCAGCTCGGCTGCGCTGGCGTGGGCCGCGGCGTAGGCGTCGGCCTCGTACTCGTGGCGGCGGGAATACAGGCTGGTAAGCGGATGCAGGAGGAACGTAAACACCGGCATCACCAGGACGAACAGCAGCAGCCCGGTGGCGGGGGTGCGGGTCGAGACGGCGAGGCCCTGGTAAAACCAGGCCTGGTCGATCAGCCCGCCGAGCAGCCACAGCAGCGCGAGCGAGAACACGAACAGCAGCAGCACCCGCTTCCAGACATGGTGGCGCTTGTAGTGCCCGAGCTCGTGCGCCAGCACGGCTTCGACCTCGGGCGGCGCGAGCCGCGCCAGCAGGGTATCGAACAGCACGATGCGCTTGGAGGCGCCGAAGCCGGTGAAGTAGGCGTTGCCGTGGCTCGAGCGCTTCGAGCCGTCCATCACGTACAGGCCCTGGGAACGGAAGCCGCAGCGCGCGAGCAGCGCCTCGATGCGTCCGGCGAGCGTCGCATCGGCGAGCGGCGTGAACTTGTTGAACAGCGGGGCGATGAAAGTCGGGTAGATCAGCAGCACCAGCAGGTTGAACCCGGTCCAGGCCAGCCAGACGTAGAGCCACCAGCGCGCGCCCATTTCGCCCATCAGCCAGAGCACCAGCACCAGCAGCGGGATGCCCAGCAGCGCCGCGAGCAGGGCCTGTTTCAGCAGGTCGGCGAGGAACAGCGCCGGCGTCATGCGGTTGAAGCCGTAGCGCGCCTCGACGACGAAGGTGCGATAGACGGTGAGCGGCAGCTCGAGCGCCGAGAACAGCACCACCACCGAGACCACCAGCGCGCTGCCGTGCGCGATGCCGCCGACCTCGAACACGCGCGTCCACGCGGCCGAAATGCGCTCCAGCAGGCCGCCCAGGGTGAGCGCGAGCAGCGCCCCGGCGCCGATCAGGATCTCGATCGTGCCGAGATTCGCCTTGGCGACCGTGTAGTCGGCCGCCTTCTGGTGCGCGGCGAGCGAAATCGTCGCGGCGAAGGTCTGCGGCACTTGCGCGCGGTGCGCCCGCACGTGGCTGATCTGGCGTTGCGCGAGCCACAGCCGGACGATCGTCGCCGCGGCGAGCGCGGCGAGGAAGATCCAGGTAAAGGCGTTCGGCATGCTGTGAGAGAATACCGCGGGTTTTCAGGCGGATAAAGGTGAATCGGCGTGGCGCAGGACCAGAACAACCTGATCTGGGTCGACATGGAGATGACGGGGCTGCAGTCGGACTCGGATCGCATCATCGAGATCGCGCTGCTCGTCACCGCGTCGGATCTGACGCCGGTGGCGCAGGGGCCGGTGCTGGTGGTGCACCAGCCCGACGAGGTGCTCGAGGCGATGGACGCCTGGAACAAGGGCACCCACGGCCGCTCGGGGCTGATCGACAAGGTCAAAGCCTCGGCGCTCGACGAGGCGCAGGCCGAGCGCCTGGCACTGGAGTTTCTCGCCCAGCACGTGCCGGCGAACGCCTCGCCGATGTGCGGCAGCTCGATCTGTCAGGACCGGCGCTTTCTCGCGCGCTGGATGCCGAAGCTCGAGGCGCATTTCCACTACCGCAACCTCGACGTCTCGACGTTGAAGGAGCTCGCCAAGCGCTGGAAGCCGGAAGTGATCAAGGGTTTCGTCAAGGAGAGCAAGCACGAGGCGCTGGCGGACATCCTCGAATCGATCGAGGAGCTCAGGTACTACCGCCGCACCATCATGTCGATCTAGCGCCGCCGCCTTCGCGCGGGCTTCTTCGCGGCCTTCTTCGCGGCGCGCTTTTTCGGCGCCCGCTTTTTCGGCGCCGCGGCGATCTCGACGATGGCCTCGATCTCGACCGGGATGCCGTTGGGCAGCGAGCCCATGCCGACCGCCGAGCGCGCGTGCCGGCCGCGCTCGCCGAACACTTCGACCAGCAGGTCCGAGCAGCCGTTTATCACCCGCGGCTGGTCGGTGAACTCGGGCACCGCGTTCACCATGCCCAGCAGCTTCACCACCCGCTTGACGCGGTCGAGGCTGCCGAGCTCGGCGCGCATCACCGCCAGCAGCGCGAGGCCGGTCGAGCGCGCGAACTTGTAGCCCTGCTCGAGGTTGAACTCGCGCCCGAGCTTGCCCACGGGGCGCAGGCCGTCGACCGCCGAGGGCCCCTTGCCGGCGAGGAACAGCAGGTTCCCGCTGCGCACCGCGTTGACGTAGTTCGCCACCGGAGGCGGCGTCTGCGGCAGCTCGATTCCCAGCTGTTTGAGGCGCTTCTCGGCGCTCATCAGAGGGTGACGACCTTGCCCGGGTTCATCAGGTTCTCGGGGTCGAACAGGCGCTTGATGTCGCGCATCAGGTCAACCGCCTCGCCCAGCTCCTCCTGCATCGAGCCCTGCTTGCCCATGCCCACGCCGTGCTCGCCGGTGCAGGTGCCTTCCATCGCCAGCGCGCGCCGCACCAGGCGCTTGTTGAGCGTCTTCGCCAGCTCGAGCTCCTCGGGCTTGTTCGGGTCGATGAGGAAGATGAGGTGGAAGTTGCCGTCGCCGACGTGGCCCACCATCGGCACCGGCACGACGTAGCTCTTCACGTCTTCCATCGTCTCGCGCACGCATTCGGCCAGGCGCGAGATCGGCACGCAGACGTCGGTGGACAGGGCGCGCGCCCCCGGGCGCGTCTGCATGCAGGCGAAGTAGGCGTGGTGGCGCCCTTCCCACAGCAGGTTGCGCTCCTCGGGTTTGGTCGCCCACTGGAAATCCTTGCCGCCGTTCTCGCGCGCGATCTCCTGCACCGTCTCGGCCTGCTCGACCACGCTCGCCTGGGTGCCGTGGAACTCGAAGAACAGCGTCGGCGCGACGCGGTAGTTGGTCTTCTTGTACTTGTTGATGGCGTCGATGCTGTGCTCGCACACGATCTCGCAGCGTGCCACCGGCACGCCGGCCTGGATGGTCTGGATCACGGTGTTGGTGCAGCCGTCGATCGAGTCGAAGGCGCAGACCGCGGCCGACATCGCCTCCTGCACCGGGTAGAGCCTGACCGTCACCTCGGTAATGACGCCGAGCGTGCCCTCGGCGCCGACGAACAGGCGCGTCAGGTCGTAGCCGGCGGAGGACTTCTTGGCGCGGCGCGCGGTCTTGATGACGCGCCCGTCGGCCAGCACCACCGTGAGCGAGACGACGTTCTCGCGCATCGTGCCGTAGCGCACCGCGTTGGTGCCCGAGGCGCGCGTCGAGGCCATGCCGCCGATCGTCGCGTCGGCGCCCGGGTCGATGGGGAAGAACAGCCCGGTGTGCTTGATGTATTCGTTGAGCTGCTTGCGCGTGACGCCGGCCTGCACCACGGCGTCGAGGTCCTCCTCGTGCACCGCGAGTACTTCGTTCATCTGCGACAGGTCGAGCGTCACCCCGCCCTCGATCGCGAGCACGTGGCCTTCGAGCGAGGTGCCGACGCCGAAGGGGATCATCGGCACGCGGTGACGGCGGCAGATGTTGACCACGTCGCGCACTTCCTCGGTGCTGTGGGGGTAGACCACGGCGTCGGGAAGGGCGTACGGAAAGTACGATTCGTCCTTGCCGTGGTGCTCGCGCACGCTCGCCGAGGTGGTGACGCGGTCGCCGAGCAGCGCTTTCAGCTCGGTGACCACGGACTGGTCGAATTCCCTGGCCTTGTTCATCGAATTCCCCTCTGATGGTAAGGGATCAGCGGAGGTTCATTTTAGCCTGATGTCGCCGTCGAAGGGCACCTTGACCCCGAGCGAGGGAATCTCGAGCGTGACGCGCGCGGGCACGCTTTCGTCGCCCTTGAGCTTGCCACCCTCGATCGCCTTGCCGATCGCCTGCTCGATCTCGCGCTGCGAGTTCACCCCCACCATCTTGAGGAACTTGCGGATGCTGAGGTTGAAGGTTTCCTGGTCCATGCTGCCTCCGTCGAAAGGGTGGATTATCGCTGCCGCCGGTAGAGCCTGATGCGCTCGTCGCGGTCGCCGGGGCGGCCGACGTCGGCGAGCTTGCTCCACCCCGGCGGCGCGTCGGCCTCGTGCGCCGGCGAGCCCTGCGTCAACAGCAGCGGGCAGGGCTTGAGCGGGTCGCGCTCGCGCGTGACGATGCCCGCATGGTAGCTCAGCGCGGCGCGCTGCGCGTCGCCGAGCTTGGCGCGCGCGATGCATGGCGCGCCCGGCGGCAGCAGCGACTTGATCTGCAGCGCGACCGGGCGGTAGCTGCTCAGGTAGTCGGCATAGGGCAGCCACAGCGTGGCGAAGCTGGCCCACAGCAGCGCCACGCCCGCGGCCCAGCGCGTCACGCCGCGGGTGGCCGAAGGCGCGCTGAACAGCACCAGGTAAAGCCAGCCGAGCGTCGCCGCGAACGCAACCGCGAACGGCAGGGCATGGAAGTGCGCGCCGAAGCCGGGCGCGAGCTTGGCGAAGTTGTGCGCGATGCGCGGCGGCACGCCGGTCATCATCGCCACGTAGCCGAGCCAGACCAGGCCGGCGAAAAAGCCGAAGGTCATGACCCCGAACCAGTCGAGCGCCGCGGCGGCGCCGCGGCGCAGCTGCGCGATGACGGGGGCGGCGAGCAGCGCCAGCGGCGCGAGCAGCGCGATCGCGTTCACGTCCTGGTCCGGGCCGGCGAGCGAAATGCCGGCGAGCGAGAACAGCGCCGCCGCCAGCGGCACGAACTGGCGCGCCTCGCGCCAGCGCCGGCGCCGGACCCACACCGCCCAGGCCGCGAGCGGCCACGCCGGCCAGGCGAACCAGCTGGCGAGGACCACGTAGTAGCCTAGGTTGTGCAGCAAGCCGCCCTGCAGGCGCGCGGTCTGCGCCCACCACTCGCCGAACAGCGCCGGCGAGCGCTGCCACAGCGCGAGCGGCCAGCTGCCGGCGATCGCCAGCGCGACCAGCGCCGCGGCGGCGAGGAAAGCGGCGCCGCGCCGGGTGCGCCATTCGTCGCACACCAGGTGCGCGAGCAGCACCGCGGCGGCGAGCGCGAGCGGAACGACGAAGCCGGTGGACAGGAACGCGGCCCCGAGCGCGGCGCCGAAAGCGGCGCCCGCGGCGAGCGGCCGGCGCGCGGCGAGCGGCAGCGCGGCGAACGCGCCGCAGACCGCGGCCAGGCTGGCGAGGTCGGAGACCGCCTCGTGCGCGTGCACCATGAGTCCGACCGAGCCGACCAGCAGCAGCACCGCGGAGGCCGCCGCGGCGCGCCGCTGCTCTTCCTCGGCCCACTGCCGCGCGGCGAGGTAGAGCAGGCCGAACGCGACGAGCAGGAACGCGCCGCTGGCGAGGCGCACCGCCTCGTGGAACTGCACCGCCCAGCCGAGCGCCTTGGCGAAGCCGAGCGCGACCCAGGCGTACAGCGGCGGGTCCTCGAGCCAGGGCTCGCCCGCCACGTGCGGCACCAGCCAGTCGCCGCCGAGCTGCATCTGGTGCACGATCTCGATCGTGATCGCGTCGAAGGTCTTCCAGGGATCGTGCCCCGCAAGCCCGGGCACGACGAACGCCAGCGCGATCAGCGCCAGCACCGCGATCGAGGGCGGCAGCGCTAGCCTACGAATCATGCGGCTATTCTAGGCGGCAGGAGCGCGGCGCGGAAAACAAAAGGGCGGCCGCAGCCGCCCTTCTTGCAGCGCCGAAAGCCCCTAGGCGCTCGGCTCGGTCTTTTCGGTCTTCTTGGTCCGCGTGTAGCGGCGCTTGAACTTCTCGACCCGGCCCGCGGTGTCCATGATCTTGTGCTTGCCGGTGTAGAACGAATGCGACTCCGAGGAGACCTCGACCTTGACCACCGGATACTCGTTGCCGTCCTCCCATTTCATCTTGTCGCGCCCCTTGACGTCGATCGTCGAGCGCGTCAGGAAGGGATGGTTGGAGGCGGTGTCGAGGAAGATCACCGTATGGTATTCGGGGTGGATTCCGTTCTTCATGGGGCTGCCCTGCGGCGGGAAAGGCGGGAATTATACGTAAAACAAAGGGTTAAAACAAGACTGTCGGCAATCCCGCTCAACCCCGGCGCATCGAGTCGAAGAACTCGGCGTTGTTCTTGGTGGCGCGGATCTTGTCGATCAGGAATTCGGCCGCCTCGAGCTCGTCCATCGGGTAAAGGAGCTTTCTCAGCACCCAGACTTTCTGCAGGATCTCGGGCTTGATCAGCAGCTCCTCGCGCCGGGTGCCGGAGCGGTTGACGTTGATCGCCGGGTAGATGCGCTTCTCGTGCATGCGCCGGTCGAGGTGGATCTCCATGTTGCCGGTGCCCTTGAACTCCTCGTAGATCACGTCGTCCATGCGGCTGCCGGTGTCGATCAGCGCGGTGGCGATGATGGTCAGCGAGCCGCCT
>DATFMS010000106.1:0-2584 GCA_035266805.1 Burkholderiales bacterium
CATCACCGGCCTGGCGCGTCTCTCCGGCTGGCCGGTGGCGCTGATGGCGGGCGACCCGATGCACTACGGCGGCGCCTGGACCGCGAAGGCCTCGGAGAAGATCACCCGCTTCGTCGACCTGGCGCAGGTGTTCCACCTGCCGGTGGTGCACCTGGTCGACGTGCCCGGGTTCCTGATCGGTCCCGACGCCGAGCGCGACGCGACGATACGCTTCGGCATGCGCGCGGCGAGCGCGGTGCTGCAGTCGAGCGTGCCGTGGTGTTCGGTGCTGGTGAGAAAGGTCTTCGGCGTCGCCGGCGCGGTGCACCAGAACTCGACCCGCTACTGCATGCGCATGGCCTGGCCGTCGGCCGAGTGGGGCTCGCTGCCGATCGCCGGCGGGCTGGAGGCGGCCTACCGGGCCGAGATCGAAGCCGCACCCGAAGCCGAGGCGAAGCGGGCCGAGATCGAGGCGCGCATCCGCCGCTTCGGCTCGCCGATGCGCAGTGCCGAGAAGTTCGACGTCGAGGAGATCATCGACCCGCGCGACACGCGGCCGCTGTTGTGCGAGTTCGCCGAGCTCGCCGCGCCCTTGCGGGTGGCCGGCCCGGTGCGCTTCGGCGTGCGGCCCTGAGCTGGCGTTACGCATGAACCGCCGCCACCTCACGCTCGCGGCGATCGGCGGCACGCTCGGGCTGACCTACGGCGTGTGGTACTCGTACAGCGTGTTCCTGGTCGCGCTGCTGCGCGAGTTCGGCTGGAGCCGCTCGGTGCTGGCGGGCGCGTTCTCGGTCTTCACCCTGGTGCACGGCGGCGCCAATCCGCTCATCGGCATGCTCTGCGACCGCATCGGCCCGCGCCGCCTGGTGGTGTTCGGCGGCGTCGCGCTCGGGCTGGCGCTGTACGGCAACAGCTTCATCGACTCGCCCGGGCATCTGTACCTCGGCTTCGGCCTGTTCACCGCGCTCGCGGTGGCGTGCTCGGGCTGGGTGCCGGCGGTGGTGATGGTGCAGCGCCAGTTCATGGACCGGCTCGGCCTCTCGCTCGGCATCGTCAGCTCGGGCATCGGCCTCGGCATGCTGCTGGTGGTGCCGCTGTGCCAGGCGCTGATCGAATCGCTCGGCTGGCGCAGCGCGTGGCAGATCCTGGGCGCGATCTGTGCCGGCTGGATCGTGCCGGCGGCGCTGTTCGTGATGCGCGACGAGGCGGTGCGCCCCGCGCCCGCGCCGCGCGCGGGCAGGGCGCCGGCGGACAGCGCGCACGAGGCGACGCTGGGCGAGGCGATGCTGACGCAGCCGTTCTGGCTGGTGCTGGCGGCGTACTTCTTCGGCAACGTCTGCTCGCAGACCCTGCACGTGCACCAGGTGGCGTTCCTGGTCGACCACGGCATGGTGGCGATGGCGGCGGCGTCGGTGGTCGGGGTGGTGGGGGTGGCGAGCGTGTTCGGCAAGACCGGCGGCGGCTGGCTCGCAGACCGCTTCGAGCGCGAGGTGATCTACGTCATCGGCATCGTGATCCTGGTCGCGGCGGTGGGCGCGCTGGCGCTGGTCGGCGCGATGCCCAGCCGCTGGGGCGCCTACGGCTACGCCGTGATGCTCGGCGTCGGCTACTCGGCGACCGCGTCGCTCACCCCGGCGATGGTCAGCGACCGCTTCCGCGGCGCGCGCTTCGGCCTGATCCTGGGCATGTGCCTGTTCGGCAGCGCGCTCGGCAGCGCGCTCGGGCCGTGGATGGCGGGGCGCCTGTTCGACGTCACCGGCAGCTACGCGATCGCCTTTGCCATTGCCGCGGCCTGCGGCCTCGTCGCCGGCGCCGCCGGCTGGCGCGCGCGCACGCTGCGGCTGCGCGCGCTCAGCGCCGCGTGATGAGGACCAGCCCGGCGGCGACCAGCAGCATCCCGCCCAGCAGGCCGGCGGTGATCGGCTCGCCGAGGATCCAGGCGCCGAGCAGCACCCCGGTGACCGGGGCGATGAAGTTGAAGCTGATCATCACGCTCGGGGTGTAGCGGCGGATGAGATAGAAGTTGACCGTGAAAGCGAGCCCCGCCACCACCACCCCCTGGTAGACGATCCCGGCCAGTGGCGCGAAGCCGATGCTCTCGAAGCGGATCGTTTCGGAACCGAGCGCGCCGACGGCGAACAGCGGCAGCGAAACGAGCATCTGCCACAGGGTGAGTCGCACCGCGTTGACGCGCCTGAGCAGCCGGCCCGAGAGCGCCAGCCGCAGGCCGAGCAGGCAGGCGCTGGCGAGCACGATCCAGTCGCCGTAGCCCGCGCCGCCGGGCGCGGCGCCGCGGGCGAGCACCAGCGCGACGCCGGCGAAGGCGACCAGCGCGCCGAGCGCGCGCAGCGGCCTCAGGCGGTCGCCGGGGATCAGGAAATGCGCGAACAGGACGCCGAACAGCGGGTTGGTGGCGATCAGCACCGCGCCGTTCACCGCCGCGGTGGCGTTGAAGCCGAAGTTCATCAGCGCGATCTGGAGCGTGAACAGCAGCCCGATGCCGAGCAACGCCGGCCATTCGCCAGGCGCCGGGCGCAGCGGGATGCGCGCCACCAGCGCCCAGGCGGCAACGCAGGCGCTGCCGAGCGCAAAGCGCAGCAGACCG
>DATFMS010000107.1:0-4814 GCA_035266805.1 Burkholderiales bacterium
TGGAGCGCAACATGAAGTGCGCGATCGGCCTTTGCGGTCACTGCCAGCTCTCGCCGGTCTTTGTTTGCAAGGACGGCCCGGTCTTTCGCTACGACCAGGTGCGTTATCTCCTGGCGCTGAAGGAGCTGTGAGGATGGCCAAGGCGCGCAAACCCCGGCTGGCCGTGTGGAAATTCGCCTCCTGCGACGGGTGCCAGTTGAGCCTCCTCGATTGCGAGGACGAACTGCTGGCGGTCGCCGGCGCGGTGGAGATCGCCTACTTCCCGGAGGCGAGCCGCGCGATGGCGAAGGGGCCGTACGATCTGTCGCTGGTCGAGGGATCGATCACCACGCACCACGACGCCGAGCGCATCCAGGAAGTGCGGCGCACGTCGAAGCACCTGGTCACGATCGGCGCCTGCGCCACCGCGGGCGGGATCCAGGCGCTGCGCAACTTCAAGGACGTGAAGGAGTTCATCTCGATCGTGTACGCCAATCCGGCCTACATCGACACCTTGTCCACCTCTACCCCGATCGCGGACCACGTCAAGGTCGACTTCGAGCTGCGCGGCTGCCCGATCAACAAGCTGCAGCTGGTCGAGGTGCTTTCCGCCTTTCTCGCCGGGCGCAAGCCGGTGACGCCGGCGCACAGCGTGTGCATCGAGTGCAAGCTGAAGGGCAACGTGTGCGTGATGGTGGCTCGCGGCACCGGCTGCATCGGGCCGGTGACGCACGCCGGCTGCGGCGCGCTGTGCCCGTCGTATCACCGCGGCTGCTACGGCTGCTTCGGGCCGATGGAGACGCCGAACGCCCGCGCGCTGGGCGAGCGCCTGCGCGCGCTCGGCATGCCGCCGGACGATATCCAGCGCGTGTTCCGCAATTTCAACGCCCAGGCCGGGGCCTTCCGCGAGGAGAGCGAGCGTCATGGCGGTTAAGAAGATCAAGGTCGATTACCTTGCGCGCGTCGAGGGGGAAGGCGCATTGCACGTCACGCTGAAGGACGGCGCGGTGCGCGACGTCGAGCTGCGCATCTTCGAGCCGCCGCGCTTTTTCGAGGCCTTCCTGCGCGGGCGCGCCTTCGGCGAAGCGCCGGACATCACGGCGCGCATCTGCGGCATCTGCCCGGTGGCCTACCAGATGAGCGCGGTGCACGCGATGGAGGACGCGTTCGGCGTTGTCGTCGACGCGCCGCTGCGCGCGCTGCGCCGCCTGCTGTACTGCGGCGAGTGGATCGAAAGCCACGTGCTGCACATCACAATGCTGCACGCGCCGGACTTCCTCGGCTACGAGAGCGCGATCGCGATGGCGCGCGAGCACCAGGCCGAGGTCGAGCGCGGGCTGCAGCTGAAGAAGGTCGGCAACGAGATCGTGCAGCTCGTCGGCGGGCGCGAGATCCATCCGATCAACGTGCGCGTCGGCGGCTTCTACCGCACGCCGACGCGGCGCGAGCTGGCGCCGCTCGCCGAGCGCCTGAAATGGGCGCGCGACGCGGCGATCGAGACGGTGCGCTGGGTGGCCGGCTTCGAGTTCCCCGACTGCGAGCGGGACTACGAGTTCGTCGCGCTGCGCCATGCCGGCGAATACCCGTTCAACGAAGGCCGCCTGGTCTCGAACAAGGGCCTCGACATCGGCGCGCGCGACTACGAGGCGCACTTCGAGGAGCGTCACGTCGCCTACTCGACCGCGCTGCAGTCGGTCATCCGGGGCCGCGGCGCCTACCTGGTCGGGCCGCTGGCGCGCTACAGCCTGAATTTCGACCGCCTCTCGCCGCTGGCGCAGGAAGCGGCGCGCGAGGCCGGTCTCGGCCCGGTGTGCGCGAATCCCTACCGCAGCATCGTGGTGCGCGCGGTCGAGACGCTGTACGCCTGCGACGAGGCGCTGCGCCTGATCGAGGGCTACCAGGAGCCGGCGCGGCCGGCGGTGCCGGTCGAGCCGCGCGCCGGCAGCGGCTACGCCTGCACCGAGGCGCCGCGGGGCCTGCTGTATCACCGCTATGCGCTCGACGCGCAGGGCACCATCACCGACGCCAGGATCGTGCCGCCCACCTCGCAGAACCAGACCAGCATCGAGGACGATCTGCGCGCCTTCCTGCCGGACTGGCTCGGGCTCGACGACGAGGCGCTGCGCTGGCGCTGCGAGCAGACCATCCGCAACTACGACCCGTGCATTTCCTGCTCCTGCCACTTTCTCAGGCTGGAGCTCGAGCGTGGCTAGCGCGCCGGTGGTCGTGATCGGGGTCGGCAACACGATGCGCGCCGACGACGCAGCGGGGGTTCTGGTCGCGCGCCGGCTGCGCTCCTGTCCGGGGGTCGAGATTTGCGAGCAAAGCGGCGAGGCCACGGCATTGCTGGAGGCGCTGCGCGGGCGCGCGGCGGCGCTCATTGTCGATGCCGCGGCGGGCACCCGGCCGGGCCGACTGCACCGCCTGGATGCGGCGGCACAGCCGCTGCCGCAGGGTCTGTTCGGCTGCTCGACGCATGGCTTCGGCGTGGCCGAGGGCATCGAGCTCGCGCGCGCGCTCGGCGCGCTGCCGCCGGTGTGCGTGGTGTACGCGCTCGAGGGCGGCTGCTTCGACACCGGCGCGCCGATGTCGGACGCCGTGGCGCGCGCGCTGCCGCGCCTGGCCGAAGACATAACGAAGGACATCGAGAAATGCACGAAGCGCACCTGATGACCGACCTGCTGCGCAAGATCGAGCACCTCGCGCGCGAGGACGGCGCGGCGCGCGTGGCCGGGGTCGAGGTCTGGCTCGGCGCGCTGTGCCACATCTCCGCCGGGCATTTCCGCGAGCATTTCGAGCGCGAGACCGCGGGCACGCTCGCCGAAGGCGCCGAGCTCGCGCTCGTCGTGTCCGACGACCCGCGCGACCCGCAGGCGCAGGACATCGTGCTGCGCAGCGTGAGCCTGGAGAGCTGAGGCCGTGCAGCGCGCGCGCGTCACGGTCCGCGGCGGGGTGCAGGGGGTCGGGTTCCGCCCGCACGCCTGGCGCCTCGCGGACGAGCTCGCGCTCGGCGGCTGGGTGAGCAACACCGCCGAAGGGGTGCTGATCGAGGTCGAGGGGCGGGCCGAGGCGATCGAGGCTTTCGTGCGCGCGCTTCGCACGCGCCGCCCCCCGAGCGCGCGGATCGAGTCGCTCGAGGTCGCGCCGATCGCCCCGCGCGGCGAGCGCGGATTCTCGATCCGGCCGAGCGCGCGCGCCGAGCGCCTCTCGGCGGCGATGCTGCCCGACCTCGCGACCTGCCCGGAGTGCCTGCGCGAGATGCTCGATCCCCGCGACCGGCGCTACCTTTACCCCTTCACCAACTGCACCCATTGCGGGCCGCGCTACAGCATCGTCCAGGCGCTGCCCTACGACCGCGAGCGCACCACGATGCGCGCCTTCACGCTGTGCCCGGCCTGCCGTGCCGAGTACGGCGATCCGGCGGACCGGCGGTTTCACGCCCAGCCCAACGCCTGTCCGGCCTGCGGCCCGCAGCTCGCGCTGTGGGATGCCGAGGGGCGCGTACTCGCCGCGCGGCAGGAGGCGCTTATCGAGGCCGCGCAGGCGCTGCGCGAAGGGCGCATCGTCGCGCTGAAGGGCCTGGGCGGCTTTCACCTCCTGGTCGATGCGCGCGATGCCGAAGCGGTGGCGCGCCTGCGGCGGCGCAAGGGGCGCGCCGAGAAGTCGTTCGCGCTGATGTTCCCCGACCTCGCGGCGATTCGCGCGGCGTGCGAGGTCTCGGCGCAGGAAGCGGCGCTGCTCGCTTCGCCCCAGGCGCCGATCGTGCTGCTCGCCCGCCTGGCCGGGTCCGGGTTCGCGCCCGGGGTCGCGCTCGGGGTCGCCCCCGGCTGCCCCGAGCTCGGCGCGATGCTGCCCTACACGCCGCTGCATCATCTGCTTTCGCGCGAGCTCGGCTTCGCCGTGGTCGCCACCAGCGCCAACCGCAGCGAGGAGCCGATCGCGACCGACGCGCGCGAGGCGCTCGCGCGCCTGAACGGGATCGCCGACCTGTTCCTGACGCACGACCGCCCGATCGCGCGCCCGGTCGAGGATTCGGTGGCGCGCGTCGTCCTGGGCGGCGAAGTGCTGCTGCGGCGCGGGCGCGGCTACGCGCCGTATCCGCTCGCGCTGCCGGGGGCCGGGCAGGGCGGCGCGCTGCTCGCCGTGGGAGCGCACATGAAGAGCACCGTGAGCCTCGCCGCGGCGGGGCAGGTGGTGACCAGCTCGCACCTGGGCGATCTCGACGCGCCCGAGGGGCGCGACGCGCACGCGGCGGCCGCGCGCGACCTGGCCGCGCTGTACGGGGCCGCGCCCGCGGCCGTGGCCTGCGACCTGCACCCCGACTACGCCTCGACCCGCTTCGCCGAGGCGAGCGGCCTGCCGCTCCTTCGGGTGCAGCACCACGTCGCCCACGTCGCGGCCTGCATGGCGGAGAATGGATTGAGCGGCGAAGTGCTAGGCGTCGCGTGGGACGGCAGCGGCTACGGGCCCGACGGCACGGTCTGGGGCGGCGAATTCCTGCTGCTCGAGGGCGCCTCGGCGCGCCGCGTCGCGCACCTGAGAACGTTCCGCCTGCCGGGCGGCGAGCGCGCGGTGCGCGAGCCGCGCCGCGCCGCGCTCGGCGCGCTGTACGAGGCACTGGGAGACAATGGCCTGGAGGAAGCTGCATCCCACCTGCACTTCACCAGGAACGAAATCCAGGTCATGAAATCGATGATGACGACCGGCACGCTGGCTCCGCGCAGCTCGAGCGCCGGGCGGCTGTTCGACGCCGTGGCGGCGCTCCTCGGCCTGCGCCAGGTCGCGAGCTACGAAGGGCAGGCGGCGATGGAGCTCGAGTGGGCGATCGCGGAGGA
>DATFMS010000108.1:0-7075 GCA_035266805.1 Burkholderiales bacterium
ACGGGACTTTCTGCCCGTCCTGCCACTGCACCGCAATGCCGGAGGTCGTGCCCACCCCCCACACCGGATCGTGGCGCTTGTCCCAGGTGAGCGTTCCAGACGTGCCGACGTGGTTCTTGAAACCCTCCAGCACCGGCACCAGCTTGTCCGAATCCAGCGTGCCAGCCTGCTCGATCGCGTCCTTGAGGTCCATGATCGCGTCGTAGGTCGCCGCATTGTAGGTCGGCGACTTGTGGAAGCGCGCCTTGAATTCCTTCACGAACGGGATCATCTTGGGCGTGACGTCGACCATGCCATAGGTGTCGAGCGTGGAGACGTAATTGCCCTTGCCCGCCGTCGCCTGCCAGAAGCCGTCCTTCTGCGCCTCGACGTTGATGCCGAACGCGATCGCCTTCATCTTGCGCTCGCCCATCTGGCGGCCGAGAACGATGCCGACCGGGCCGGACACCGCCGTGAAGACGATGTCGGCGCCGGCGCGGTCGATCGCCGACAGCTCCGCGGTGACGTCGGTCGCCGTCGGCGAAGGTTGCCAGGTGCCGACCACTTCCATCTTCATCTTCGGCAGGTTGGCCTGCAGCGCCTTGACGATGCCCCGGGTCCAAACCACCTTCTCCGCCAGGATCGCGACTTTCGGCGTCTCCTTGTGCAGGCCCTTGCGCAGCTGGCCGGCAATGCTGCCCAGCACGGCGAACAGCGTGCGCCCCAGGTCGGCCGACTTGGTCGGCGTCACCCGGAACCAGTACTTGTAGCGATCGTAGTTCTTCTCGACGTTCTCGCCGAGCTTCGCGTCCGCCGCGCCGCAGCCTAGGAACAGCTTCTTGTAGTCCATCGCCACTTCCTGCATCGCCAGCACCGCCTCGGAGCGGAAGCCGCCGACCACGAAATCTGCCTTGTCGCGCGTGATAACGCGCTCCATGGCGTTGGTGGCGTCGGACACCGACTGAAGTTCGTTGCTGTCGGCGCGGATCAGCTCCACCTTCATCTTCTTGCCGCCGACAGAGATGCCCCCCGCCTTGTTGATGTCATCGCGCGCGAGCTCGGCACCCATCCAGTGGTTCCCGCCCTGGACGTATGCCATCGGACCGACGACCGCGATCTTGACCGTGCCCTGTGCCGAAGCGAGCGGCGCCGCCAAGGCGAGCACCACCGCCGTGAGGATGTAACGCACCATGACAGCTCTCCTTTGGTTTACACTGCAATTTATTGTTGTATCTGTCTGATGTTGCCAGCAATCTTTCCCTCCGTCTAGGATGCCCCGGCAAGACTTCGTTTGTGCGCCGCAATTGCGGGTGCGCTGGGCCGAAGTGGACATGCAGAAGATCGTGTTCAACGGCCACTATCTGACCTACATCGATACCGCGATTGCCGAATACTGGCGCGCAATCGGCCTGCCCTACCCCCATGGCTACGTCGAAAAGTACGCCAACGACGTCTACCTGCGGAAGGCGACGGTCGACTACCTTGGTTCCGCGCACTACGACGAGGTGCTTGCGGTGTGCTGCCGCGTCGGCCGGCTCGGCCGCAGCAGCATGACCTTTCACTTCGAAATCTTCCGCGATGAGCCGGACCCGGGCCAAGCGCCGCTCGTCACCGCGGAGTTGATTTACGTCAACGCCGACCCGTCGAGCATGAAGCCCGCGCCGCTGCCGCAGGAGCTGCGCGAGCGCGTCGGGCGCTACGAGCGCGTCGCGCCCCGGTCATGAGTGCGGGCAGGACTCTCTACTGGGAGGACTTCAAGGTCGGCGAGAGCGTGCCGATGGGGAGCCACACCTTCGTCGAAGCGGACATGATCGACTTCGCGCGCAAGTTCGATCCGCAGCCGTTCCACGTCGACCCCGTAGCCGCCAAGGACTCCTACTTTGGAGGCCTGATCGCGAGCGGCTGGCACACCTGTGCGGTCGCCATGCGGCTGCTTTGCGAGAACTACATCAATCGCAGCGCAAGCCTGGGCTCGCCCGGGATCGATAACGTCCGCTGGCTGAAGCCGGTGCACGCGGGCGACACGATCTCCTACCGCCGCGTGGTGCTCGAAACGCGAGCCTCGAACAGCCGTCCCGACATGGGATTGGTCAAGTCACGCACCGAGGCGGTAAACCAGAGGGGCGAAGCGGTCCTGACCTTCGAGGGCTGGGGGATGTTCGGCCGCCGGCCTGGTTGAACCAACGCGTGTATGGCGCCGCTCAGTGAAAGCGCTCGTAGGTCGCGAAACTGGTAAGCAGTCTGACGATCCCGTAGGCAATCCAGACACGCGCGCGCAACCACAAGGACTGGTGCTTCCATTGCTGCGGCGGAACCACGCGAGAGCCGTCGCGCATCGCTGCTTCCAAGCTCGAGCGCAGCTGCCCGGCAAACCCGGGGTCGTCGACAAACACGTTCGCCTCGCGCGCCAGCAATAAGCTGAACGGGTCTATGTTCGAGGAGCCGGCGCATGCGACCCGACGGTCGAATACCGCGACTTTGGTGTGCAGGAAGCTGCGGTGATACTCGCGAATCTCGACACCGGCGTCCAGCAGCGACCCATACAGCGCGCGTGACGCGTAGTGAAGCAGCGCGTACTCCACCCTGCCCTGAAGCAGCAGCACGACGCGGACGCCGCGCCCGACGGCGTCGGTGAGGGCGCGTCGGAAGCGCCGCCCCGGAAAGAAGTACGCGCAGGCGATCACGACTTCCTCGCGTGCCTCGCCGACGAAGTGCAGGTATCCTTCCTCGATGTCGTTGCGATGGCGCACGCTGTCGCGCACGACGAGCGCCACACGCTGCCCTCCCGGCATCGCCTCCGGCGTAGCAGGGGGGGCGGGCACGATCTTGGGCGACAGCGGCGCGAACCCCGGCCAGCGTCGCCGGAAGGTTGCCCACGACACCTGCGCCCAAAGGCGCGCCGACGCCGCGCGCACCTCCTCCGTAAGCGGCCCCTCGATCCGTACCGCGTAGTCGTAGCGCGGCGGCGTCTGGTCCGGCGTATCGTAGTCGTCGATTACGTTGATGCCGCCCACGAACGCAATGCGGCCGTCGACGCAGGCCAGTTTGCGGTGCATTCGCCGCAGGCGACCGCGGCGCAGCGACCAGGGACTGATCTGCGGCCGGAACACCAGCACTTCGGCGCCGGATTGCGTGAGCATGGCGCGAAAGCGCGCCGCGAACTCGCGCGCGCCGAAGCCGTCGAGCAGCAGGTGGACCGCCACGCCACGTGCGGCCGCGCGAGCGAGCGCGTCCGCCACCAGGCTGCCGGTCTCATCGTCGGCGAAGATATAGGTTTCAAGGAACACTTCCACGGCGGCGGCGTCGATGGCGGCGACCAGCGCCGGGAAGTACTCCTCGCCGTTGCGCAGAAGCCGCAGATGGTTGCCGGGAACGAACTGCATTCGCTACGGCCGCTTCAGGTCCGCGCCAAGCGCGAGATGGTCGGAAAGCAGGGACCAGGGGGCGCCGCGGTGTACCTGCGCGGCCACCACCTCGAAGCCGCGGATGTAGATTCTGTCGAGGCGCAACATCGGCAGGAAGCTGGGGAAGGTGCGCGCCGCGCGTCCGCCCCGGGCAGTCGAGACCTCGGTCATTCCAAGTCCGCGCTCGAGGATTGCCGTCGCACGCTGGCGCCAGTCGTTGAAGTCACCGGCGACGATCACCGGCGCACCGCGTGCCACGATCTCCTCTAAGCGGCCGGCGATCGCATCGAGCTGCTTGCGGCGTCCGCGCTCGTGCAGTGAAAGATGAACGCACAGGCAGTGCAGGTTCTGGGACCACCCCGGCACCGCGACCTCGCAATGCAGCAGGCCGCGCTTTTCGAAACGATGGTCTGACACATCCTCGTTCAACGCCGTCAGGATCGGAAAGCGCGACAGGACCGCGTTGCCATGATGTCCGTGGTCATAGACCGCGTTCCTCCCGTAGGCGTGCTGCCAGTGGTCCTCGGCGAGGAACTCGTATTGCGGAGCGCGGGGCCAGGTCGCGAAGCGCAGCGCATGGCGCTCGTTCAAACCCAACACTTCCTGCAGGAAAACGAGATCCGGCGAGAGCGAGCGAAGACCCTCGCGCAGCTCGTGAATCACCATCCGCCGATTGAATTGCGACAGCCCTTTGTGAACGTTCAGCGTAATGATGCGCAGCTGGCCGGTCATGGCTTACTCAGGCCCTTTCGGATCTCGGGCGTTCTCAGCGCTACGCTCGGCCCCGCGGAGTCGCCGTAGAACGTTTGAGAAACGGTACGGCGAGCGCACGGTATAGGGGTTCGTTGCACACCAGCCGCGAAATGCCCGTAGCGATCAGGGCCGTGGCCATCAGCGGAAGGAGCATGTCGTGATTGTCGGTCATCTCCATAACGATGACGAACGCCGTGATCGGCGCCTGAACCACGCCTGCGAAGTACGCCACCATCCCGAGCAGAGCGACCGCGGCCGCCGGGGCGTATGGCACCACCGACGCCAGGTTGGCGCCGAGTCCGGCGCCGACCGCGAGCGAAGGAGAGAAGAGTCCGCCGGGGATCCCGCTTATGTACGACACCAGCGACGCGAGCAGCTTCAATATGCCGTAGGTGGCCGGCAGCGCCTCGGTGCTCTCGACGATCTTGCGCGCCTCGTGATAACCCGTACCGTATGTCGTGCCCCCCGACGCGAGACCGATCACCGCCAGCAGCAGCCCGCAGGCGGCGCCGAACGCGACCGGGCGCTCGCGGGCGAACGTCCCCAGCCTTCCCGGCAGACCGCGCGAGGACAGCACCAGAATCTGGCTGAAGATTCCGCCGGCTAGGCCGCCCGCAACGCCGCACACGCCGACCGCGATCCAGCCTTCGCCAAAACCGAACGACGCCGCGGTATGCCCGAAGTAAGTGTAGTCGCCGAGAACCGCCAGCGAAGCGGCGCCTGCGACGATCACCGCGGTAAGGATCGTGCCGCTGGTGCGTTCCTCGAAAGAGCGGCTCATTTCCTCGATTGCGAACACGATCCCGGCCAGCGGCGTATTGAAGGCCGCTGCGACACCCGCCGCGCCACCCGCGAGAATCAGCCCCTTTTCCATGTCGTGGCGGGAGAACCGAATCAGCCTGCCCATCGCGTGCATGATCGCGGCGCCGATCTGCACCGTCGGCCCTTCGCGCCCCACCGACGCTCCGGACGCGAGCCCGATGAGCGTAAGAACGATCTTGCCCGCCACCGTGCGCAAGCCCAGCAACCGGCCGCGCTCGGCGGGATCGGCAATCGAGAGCGAGGCGATGGTCTGCGGAATGCCCGAGCCCTCGCTGCCCGGGAAGCGGCGCGTTGCCGCGACCACCAGGGCGATGCCGAGCGGCGTCAGCACCAGCGGGAGGTACGGCGACCAGGCGAGGCCGAAATGCAGCAGGTTGTTGGCGTGCTCGGCGCCGATCGCGAACAGCATCGCGATGCCTGCCACCGCGATGGCGCCGCCCCAGAACACAAATCGCTGCAGCCAGCGGCGCGGCGAAAACAGCTGGAGCAGGCGGTGAGGCCGGCGCAGTCCCTGCCTGGCGCCGCGACCCTCGGCCGCCTCGACATCTTCGGCGTCCGGCTGCCAAGGCGCCGCCAGTTCCACCGGAGGCGGCGCCGTCTCGGACGCTGCCTCTGTTTTTTCGGACATAGGCATGGAATTCTACGCCAACGCGATCCGAACACGCCGAGGAAGCATCTCGATGGCCTCACGGTTCGACCACGAGAAACATCTCGGCGCGGCTTCGCGCCATGGCAACCAGAGATAGGCAAGGTGCTCGTCGGGCGCAAGCGCCACCGGCGCGCGTTGCGCCACCTCGAGACTGAACACGTGCTCGGTATTGTGCGTGGTCCCCGGAACGAAACGATGGCTCCACTCGCCCCAGATGCGGAAGGTGTTGATCACGTTCCAGCGCAACAGACGCGCCGGCGCCGCGACGATGCCGGTTTCCTCGCGCACCTCGCGCACCGCCGCCTGCTCGAGCGGCTCGTCGGGCGTATCGAGCGAGCCCGTGACCGACTGCCAGTATCCGGGCCTGATCGCTCGTTCGAGGAGCAAGACGTCGAGCGCCGGCGTATGGATCACGACCAGCACCGAAACCGGAATCTTGAGGCTCACGCCTTCTTGCCGCGGAACAGATCCGGGAGCGCTAGCGTGTTCGTGCGGTCGACGAAGGCGACGAAGAACGGTCGGCCGCGCTCGAGCCAGAATTGCGCGCTCGAGGCCAGAATGTCGAGCAGGACGCCGAAATCATCCGGTCGGCGCGCGCGAAGATGCTCGAATCCTTCGATCAGCAGCACGTGGCCGTCGCCGGCACGCCAGGCGAGGTCGCCAAGGCAGTCCTCGAGCGCGTCCCAGTTGCCTCCGAACCATTGCGGGAACGCGAGCGCGGAGGCGAGTTGCTCGAGCAACTGCTCCTTATCCGACACCGCGGCAAGGTCGATCCGCACGAGGTCGACCACAGTACCGCGCACCGCATCGAGTATCTCGTCGACCTGCGGCACCCGGTAAACGCCCGAGCGCGTAGCGTCCTGAAGTCGGGCCAGCAGCTTGCTCATGCTCATTCCCTTATGCGCAGGAAGCTGCGGTAATGGTCGCGCGTGTAATAGAGCTCGCCGCCGCGGCCGGAAACGATGCGCCGCGCGCCGCGCTGGCGGGCGCCTACGGGTGCAACGGTATATTCGCGATAGTAGCCACGGTATCGCCACGGCAGGCGTTGCTCCCGGTTGGCGAAGACGCTGCCGTCCTTGGCAAAAGGGAAGGGGCCGCCGCGGTGGATCAGCCTGATGGTTCGGCTCGCATCGGGAGGCAGCGCGCCGACCCGGATCTCGTCCAGCGGCGAAAATCCCGCGGCGTTCGAGGCGACGACGAACGCGACGACCGCCGCGAGCAGGCGGATCACGGCTTGGGCTTGTCTCGCAGGCGCAGGCCCAGCTCGCGCAGCTGCTTTTCGTCCACCGGGCTCGGCGCGTGCGTCAGCAGGCACTGCGCGCGCTGTGTCTTGGGGAACGCGATCACGTCACGTATCGACTCGGCCCCGGTCATCATGGCAACGATGCGGTCCAGGCCGAAGGCGATGCCGCCGTGCGGCGGCGCGCCGTATTGCAGGTTTTCGAGCAGGAAGCCGAACTTGAGCTCC
>DATFMS010000109.1:0-4194 GCA_035266805.1 Burkholderiales bacterium
GCGTTTGCACTGCCAGGTCGGTACATTCTCGATCAGCGGCGCCTCGCCGAGATAGAAGCGGATCATGTCCGGCACGAAGGGATAAGTCGACTTGTCGTCGGCGACGCCGGTGCCGATGGCGTTGGCGAGCCCGACGTTGCCCGCGCGGTACGCCGAGAGCAGCCCAGGTACGCCGAGCAACGATTCAACTCGGAAAGCGAGCGGGTCGAGGAAGGCGTCGTCCATTCTGCGGTAGATGACGTCGACGCGCTGCGGCCCGCCCGTGGTACGCATATATACAAAGCCATCCTTGACCAGCAAGTCCTGGCCCTCGACCAGCTCGATGCCCATCTCCTCGGCGAGGAAGGCGTGCTCGAAATAGGCGCTGTTATAGGGGCCCGGCGTAAGCAGCACGACCGTGGGCTCGTGTCGCGAGCGGGGCGCCGCGGCGCGCAGCGTCTCGAGCAGCATGGTTGGATAGTGCTCGACCGGCAGCACGTGCTGGCTGGCAAACAGCTCCGGGAACAGCCGCATCATCATCCTGCGGTTCTCGATCATGTACGAGACTCCCGAAGGCGTGCGCAGATTGTCCTCGAGCACGTGCCAGCGGCCGTCCTGGTTGCGTACCAGATCGATTCCGGCGATCTGCGAGTAGGTCTCGTTTGGCAGGTCGAGGCCCAGCATCGCCACCTGATAGGCATCGTGAGTCAGCACCTGCTCGGCAGGGATCACGCCGGCCTTCAGAATCTCCTGCCCGTGGTAAATGTCGTGCAGGAAGCGGTTCAGCGCCGTGACACGCTGGGTCAGCCCCTTTACCAGTAGCTCCCACTCGGCCAGTGGAATGATGCGCGGGATGGTGTCGAAGGGAATCAGGCGCTCGACGCCCTGGGCGTCGCCGTACACCGCGAAGGTGATGCCGACGCGGTGAAACAGCAGATCCGCCTCGCGGCGCTTCTCCAATACGCGCTCCGGAGGCGTCTCGGCGAGCCACTGCGCCAGCGCACGGTAGTGCCCTCGGACTTGGTCCGGAGCGGCGTGCATCTCGTCGTAATAGTGTCGTTCCAACGGCGTTCCCTCAGACGTTTTCAAAGCAACCGACGTGCCAAGCCCGCGTTGACCGCGGGCTCAGGGACTTGGCGGAGGGAAGGAGCAAGGCGCACCGCAGCGGTGCGCCTCGGCGCTCAAGTAGAGCTGCCGGAGTCGTCTTCCTCCGGCGGCGTCGGTCGCCCCGGAACGGGCTCGAGCCTGGAGGCCGCACGGCGATATTCCGACGGCGGAATGCCGACCTGGTGAAGAAAGAAACGGGTGAAGTTGCTCTGGGCCGAGAAGCCCAGCTCGGCCGAGACATCGGCGATCTTGGCGCGGCCCGACGCCAGCCTCGAAATCGCCGTTTCGACGCACAACATGTCTAGGTAGGCGCGCGGCGAACGGCCGGTGCAGAGCTGGAACAGGTCGTAGAAGCGCGAGCGCGACAGGCCAACTTGGCTCGCCACCTCGTCCATGTTCATGTCCTTGTTCGGCCGCGCGCGCAGCAGCGCGATGGCGCGCCGGATGCGCGAGTCCTCGAAGCGCGAGCCGCGCCACAGCGGCGACGACGCGCGCCGCCGCGCGATGTAGGTGTCGATGATCGACAGCACCAGCTCCTGCAGCATGAACTCGAGCCGCTCGGGGGAGAGGAACTGGTCATTCACGATCTCGACCGCGAGGGTGTCGGCCAGCTGGCGGATTCGTGGAGTAATCTCCTCGCGCCGGTGCGGGAAGGCTTGCCCGCTGCTGGCGCCGAACACGGCCGGAAAGCTGTTGCGCAGCCACTCGCCCGAGGCGTGCAGCACCAGCAACCGCGTTGGCGCGGAACCGGGGGCACGTCGGTTGGCGTGCAAATCCTGCGCATTTACGAACGCGATGTCGCCGCGGGTCAGCGGGACGAGCTCGTCGCCGATCAGATACTCGGTGTCCGCGCCGTCGTGCTTGAGTAGGATCGTCGGCTCGGAATGCGCGTGCGGCGTCCCCGGCGCGCTGACCTCCAGCAGGATCAGGCGCCCGAAACGACCGTCGAAGACGCGGATAGGCCGGTTCATGGCAATGACAGCATACGTTCCCGCCGCCAATCGCGCTAGTGGGTCCGTGGGCGTCGGCTCAATACGCCAGCTGGCGGGGGCGCTTGGCCGAGATCACCCGGGTGTTTACCCCCATCCAGTTCAGCCCGCCGAACAGGCGGCCGTGCTCGATTTTCATGCACCGGTCCATGACCGCATCCAGTCCCGCGGCCCGCGCCTTTCCGGCCGCCGCCTCGTTCTTGACCCCGATCTGCTGCCAAAGCACCTTGGCGCCGATCGCAATCGCCTGGTCCGCGATCGGCCCCACGTCCTCGGTGCGGCGGAACACGTCGACCACGTCGACCTTCTCGGGGATCTCGCCCAGGCGGGGATAGCAGGTTTCGCCCAGCACCTGCTTGCCGGCGTAGCGCGGGTTCACAGGAATCACGCGGTAGCCGTGCTCCTGCAGGTACTTGGCGGCGAAATAGCTCGGGCGGAACCAGTCGGCCGACAGGCCGACCATCGCGACGATCCGGTTCTCGCGCAGGATCCGGCGCAGCGTTTCGACGTCTTCCATGACGCCAATATACCGCAGCAGGCTGCGCCTATAATCGAACGATCCGCAACCTGGGGGGAGTGATGTACGTCGAAGAACGCATGTACCTGCTGCAGCCCGGCAAGGCGCCGGAGTACTTCAAGCACTACGAAGCCGATGGCATGGTGGTCCAACTCAGGCATCTGCCGCACATGGTGGGCTACTACGTTACCGAGGTCGGTCCGCAGAACATGGTGATCCACTTGTGGGCCTATGATGACCTCAACCAGCGCGAGAAATGCCGTGCCGCCTTGCACGCCGACCCGGCCTGGCAGGCCTACCTGCCGAAGGTCAGGCCACTGATCGTCAGCCAGGACACGCGCATCCTCAAGTGCGCGCCGTTCTTCGTCGAGCGGCTCAAGAAGATGCTGGCGGCGACAAAATGAGCGTCCAGGTCCACCCGCAAGTCGCGGCCCTGCTCGAGCGCGTGGCGCGCTCGAGCCTGCCGCCGTACGCCAGCGTGCCGCCGTTCGTCGCGCGCCGGATCTACCGCGACACTCGAGGCGCGTTGTCGCCCGTGCCCCCCGCAGTGGCCGAGGCCAAGCTGCTGCTGGCGCCCGGGCCCGGGGGGCCGATCCCGCTGCGCGCCTACCGGCCCGCGGGCAGCGCGACGGAGGAAATTCTGCCGCTGCTGATGTACTTTCACGGCGGAGGCTGGGTGATCGGCGACCTCGACACTCACGACGTGGTTTGCCGCCAGCTCGCCAACGGCGCGCGTTGCGCGGTGATTTCGGTCGACTACCGGATGGGGCCCGAAAGCCCGTTTCCGGCCGCGGTCGACGACTGTGTCGCTGCCACGCGCTGGGCGGCGGCCGAAGCGGCCAACCTTAGGGTCGATGCGCAGCGCATCGCGGTCGGCGGCGACAGCGCCGGCGGCAATCTCGCCACCGTGGTGGCCCTCGCGGCGCGCGACGCAGGCAGCCCGTCGCTCGCGTTTCAGCTCCTGATCTATCCGGCGACCGACCAGCGCTATGGCTATCCGTCGATCGATCGCAACGGCGAGGGTTATCTGCTGACGAAGCAGTCCATGGTGTACTTCCGCGGCCACTACCTTCCGCGCCGGCAGGACTGGGAGGATTGGCGCGCTTCGCCTTTGCTCGCAGGGAGCCTCGCCGGACTGCCGCCGGCACTGGTGATCACCGCGGGCTTCGATCCGCTGCTCGACGAAGGGCGCGCCTACGCCGAGCGACTCGCCGCCGAAGGCGTGGCGACGGTCTATCGCGAATATCCGGACATGGTGCACGGCTTTCTGCTTTTGGGCGGAGTACTCGACACCGCCAACGAGGCGGTCGGAGAATGCTGCAAAGCGTTGCGCGCCGCATACGATGGAGTGAAATGATGCAGCAACAAGATTTCAAGTTGCGCCACGGCGGCAAGGTTCTCGCCGACGCGCTGGTCGGCCACGGCGCAAAATTGGCATTCGGCGTACCCGGCGAGAGCTTTCTCCCGGTGCTGGACGGCCTTTACGACGTGCGCGACCGGCTGAAGTTCATCGTCTGCCGCCAGGAAGGCGGCGCGGCATACATGGCGGACGCGTGGGGCAAGCTGACCGGCGAGCCGGGAATCTTGTTCGTGACGCGCGGG
>DATFMS010000110.1:0-7670 GCA_035266805.1 Burkholderiales bacterium
GTCTTGGGGAACGCGATCACGTCACGTATCGACTCGGCCCCGGTCATCATGGCAACGATGCGGTCCAGGCCGAAGGCGATGCCGCCGTGCGGCGGCGCGCCGTATTGCAGGTTTTCGAGCAGGAAGCCGAACTTGAGCTCCGCCTCAGCCTCCGAAATGCCAAGCGCGCGGAAAACCTTCGACTGTACCTCGGCGCGATGAATACGAACCGATCCGCCGCCGATTTCGGAGCCGTTCAGCACCATGTCGTAACCCTTCGACAGCGCCTTGCCGGGCTCGGTCGCAAGCAGGTCCTCGTGCCCGTCCTTGGGCGAGGTGAAGGGGTGATGCATCGCAGCCCAGCGCTTGGCCTCTTCGTCCCATTCGAACATCGGGAAATCGACCACCCACAGCGGCCGCCATCCCTGCTCGGCGTAGCGCTTGTCGTGCCCGAGCTTGACGCGCAGCGCGCCGAGCGCGTCGTTTACGACCTTCGCCCTGTCGGCGCCGAAGAACAGTAAATCGCCGTCCTGTGCCCCGGTCCGCTCCAGAATCTTGGCTAGCACGTCGGCGGGAAGAAACTTGACGATCGGCGACTGCAGCCCGTCGGGTAGCCTGGTCCGGTCGTTGACGCGGATGTACGCCAGCCCCTTGGCGCCGTAGATGCCGACGAAGGCGGTGTAGTCGTCGATCTCCTTACGCGTCAGGTCGGCCTTGGGCACGCGCAGCGCCGCCACACGCCCGCCGGGCATGTCCGCAGCGCCGCGGAACACCTTGAATTCGACTGTTTTCATCAAATCTGTGAGCTCGGTGAGCTCGAGCGCGACGCGCAGATCGGGCTTGTCCGAGCCGAAGCGCGACATCGCTTCGGCATAGCTCAGGCGCGGGAACGGGCTTTCGAGCTCGACGCCGAGCACCTCTTTGAACACTGAACGGATCAGCGCCTCGTTTATGCCCTGGATGCCGGTTTCGTCCAGGAACGAAGCCTCGATGTCGATCTGGGTGAACTCCGGCTGACGGTCCGCCCGCAGGTCTTCGTCGCGGAAACATTTCACGATCTGATAGTAGCGGTCGAAGCCCGCAACCATCAGCAGCTGCTTGAAAAGCTGCGGCGACTGCGGCAGGGCGAAAAATTCTCCCGGGTGCACGCGCGAGGGCACCAGGTAGTCGCGCGCGCCCTCGGGCGTCGAGCGCGTGAGCATCGGAGTCTCGATGTCGATGAACCCCTGCGCGTCGAGGTAGCGGCGCACCGCCATCGCGACGCGATAGCGAAGCCGCAGGTTGTGCTGCATTTGCTCGCGCCGCAGGTCGAGCACCCGGTAGGTGAGGCGCGTGGTTTCCGACAGGTTGTCGTCGTCGAGCTGGAACGGCGGCGGCGACGACGCGTTCAGCACCTCGACTTCGTGCGCCAGCACCTCGATCTCGCCCGAGCGAAGGTTGGGATTGACAGTGCCCTCCGGGCGGCGGCGCACCGTGCCCGTAATCCGGAGCACGTACTCGCTGCGCGAGCGGTCGGCAGTGGCGAACGCCTCCGGGCGGTCCGGGTCGAACACGACCTGCGCGAGCCCCTCGCGGTCGCGTAGATCGATGAAGATCACACCGCCGTGGTCGCGCCTGCGGTGCGCCCATCCACACAGCGTCACGCTGCGGCCAGTGAGAGCGGCGGAAAGATCGCCGCAGTAGTGCGTTCGCATGAGCGAGATCCCGTTACGAAATTCCGCCGGGCGCAGCGCGCTTCTCGGGCCGGCCGCCAACGGGCGATACCACGCCCATGGAGATGATGTACTTCAGCGCGTCATCGACGCTCATGTCGAGCTCGATCACCTCGGATCGCGGCAACATCACGAAGTAGCCGCCGGTCGGGTTCGGCGTGGTGGGAACGTAGACACTGACGTAGTCGCCCTTAAGGTGGTTGACCACGTCTCCGCCGGGAACGCCGGTCAGGAACGCGATCGTCCACATGCCCTCGCGCGGCCACTGCACCAGCAGCGCCTTGCGGAACGCCTGCCCGGAGGAAGAAAAGAGGGTGTCCGAGACCTGCTTGACGCTCGAGTAGATCGACGACACGAACGGGATGCGGTGCAGCAGCTCGTCCCAGATCCGCACCAGCCTTTCGCCGATGAAGTTCGCCGCCAGCACGCCGGTGACGAACACGATCAAGATCGTCAGCAGCACGCCCTGCCCGGGGATGTGCACTCCGAGCCAGTACTCTGTACGCCAGCGCTCCGGCAACAGCAGCATGCTCTGGTCGAGAGTGTCGACCACGAGCTTCAGGACCCAGATCGTGATGACCAGCGGGATCCAGATCAGAACACCAGTGAGCAGGTACTTTTTCAAGGTCGGAAGGGCCGGCCGTGCCGTGGGCCGGCGCGGCGCGCGCGCCGCGTAGCGTGAAAGCTGGCGATTATATCGTTCAGGCCGGGGTGCCGCCCCCACCCGACGCAGGCGCGTCTGGCTTGGCCTTCGCTTTCGATTCCCCTTTCGCCTCCGTCTTTGCCTCGGCCTTGGCCTCCGGCTTTGAATCGGCAGCGGCCCCCGGCTTCGAATCGCCGGGCTTGGCGGCCTTCGTGCCGCTGTTGCGGAAATCGGTGGCATACCAGCCGCTGCCCTTGAGCTGGAAGCCCGCGGCGCTGAGCAGCTTCTGGAACGTTGCCTTTCCGCATGACGGGCAGACGCTCAGCGGCGGCTCGGATACTTTCTGCAGGTACTCTTCCTGAAAGCCGCACTCGCTGCAACGGTATTCGTAGATCGGCATCGCGATGCCCCTAACACATTGATTTCAACTGCTATCGGGGGCGCATTATAGGTCAGAACGGGATGTCGTCTTCCATGTCGTCGAATTTCCCCGTCGGCTTCTTGGCAGCCGCCTTGGGCTCCGCGGCCGTGGCCGCTGCCGGCGCCGCGCGCGGCGCCTCGCTGCGCGGTTCGCCCGCGCCACTGCGCGAGCCGAGCATTTTCATCGTGTCGGCGACAATCTCGGTCGTGTACCGGTCCTGTCCTTCCTTGTCCTGCCATTTACGCGTACGCAGCCGCCCCTCGACGTAGATCTGGGATCCCTTCTTGAGGTACTCGCCCGCGATTTCGGCCAGACGGGCGCGGAACGTCACCCGGTGCCACTCGGTCTCCTCCTTCTTCTCCCCGCTCGCCTTGTCGGTCCACTGGTAGGACGTCGCGATCGACACGTTCGTCAGCGCCGCGCCGTCCGGCATGTAGCGGGTCTCCGGATCACGTCCCAGATTGCCGACCAGAATCACTTTGTTCACTGAAGCCATTTAAACCTCCCCCATCGCGAGTTGTCCTTCATCGAGCGCCCCTTGCGCGCCCTCCCGTTGAGCGCCCCTTGAGGCTCAGGCTCCCCGTGAGCGGGAAACGTCGGACTCGGCCAGTTCGTTGACACGTTTCGGCGCCAGCGGGCGCATGCCGGCCGCCGCCAGCAGCCAAAGTGCCGCAAGTCCCGCGCAGGTGCTGAACACGGCCTGCGGGCCATGATTCTTTGCCAGCCAGCCGCCGATCATGCCACCGGCGAACAGGCCCAGGGTCTGGGTCGTGTTGTAGACCGCGATCGCCGTGCCGCGTGCGTGCGCCGGGGCGATGCGCGATACAAGCGACGGCAGGAGCGCTTCGAGCACGTTGAATGCAACGAAGAAAGCGAGCATGAGGCCGGCGAGCGGCATGATGCGATCGGGCGCCGCCGCGAGCCCGACTTCGACCGCCGCAAGCAGCAGCACGGTGCCAAGCAGTACCGTCTTGTGATGGTTGCGTCGGTCGGCATAGAACACGGCCGGCACCATCAGGACGAACGACACCAGCACCACCGGCAGGTAGAACTTCCAGTGCGAGGGCAGCGCCAGGCCCGCCTCCACCAGCATCGGCGGCACGACCACGAACATCGCCATTTGAGACACGTGCAGGACGAAAATCCCGACATTGAGCCTCACCAGCTCGGGCTGCATCACCAGTGACGGAAGATCGCGCGCGCGCGCAGGCTGCTCGGCATGGCCAGGTTGCGTCGCATTCGGGACCACGGCAAACAGCAACCCGATCGCAACGAACGACAGCAGACCGGTGGCGTAGAAGACGCCGCTCAGGCCGATCCAGCGATACAGAATCGGAGCGATGACCAGCGACAGCGCGAAGGCGAAGCCGATCGTGCTGCCGATCATCGCCATCGCCTTGGTGCGGTGGCGCTCACTCGTCAGATCCGCCGTGAGCGCCACGACCACCGACGAAACCGCGCCCGCGCCCTGGATCGCGCGGCCGGCGATAACCACGAAGATGTTGTCCGCCGCCCCGGCGACGAAGCTACCGGCGGCGAAGAGCAGCAAGCCGACCAGAATCACGGGCTTTCGCCCCCAGCGGTCGGAGGCCATGCCGAACGGAATCTGCAGGAAAGCCTGCGTCAGGCCGTAGGCGCCGAGCGCGATGCCGACCAGGGTCAGATTGTCACCGCCGGCGAGCTTGTGCGCGTCGACCGACAGCAGCGGAAGGATCAGAAACAGCCCGAGCATTCTCAGGCCGAATAACGAGGCAAGAGAGGCGCCTGCGCGCCGCTCTTGTGGGCTCATGCGCTCGGAATTCATGGCGTGAACTTAAGTGTCCGGAAAGAGAAACAACGAAGGAGTGGAACGACCTGCCGGGAACTCGTTATAGTAGCAGGTTTAGTTTCCTGGCCGCCCGCTGGCGGCGTCACATGCACACGATCCGCATACGCGGTGCGCGCACCCACAACCTCAAGAACCTGAGTCTCGAACTGCCGCGTAACAAGCTGGTGGTGATCACCGGGCTCTCGGGCTCGGGCAAGAGCTCGCTCGCCTTCGATACGCTGTACGCCGAAGGCCAGCGGCGCTACGTCGAGTCGCTGTCAGCCTACGCGCGCCAGTTTCTGCAGCTGATGGAAAAGCCTGACGTCGACCTGATCGAAGGCCTGTCTCCGGCGATCGCGATCGAGCAGAAGGCGGCCAGCCACAATCCGCGCTCGACCGTCGGCACCGTGACCGAGATCCACGACTACCTGCGCCTGCTGTTCGCCCGTGTCGGCACGCCGTATTGCCCCGATCACGGTCTGCCTCTCGAGGCGCAGTCGGTGGCGCAGATGGTGGACCACGTGCTCGCGTTACCCGAGGACACCAGGCTGATGGTCCTCGCGCCGGTGGTTGCCGGGCGCAAGGGCGAGCAGGCGGACCTGTTCGACGAGCTGCGCGCGCAGGGCTTCACCCGCGTGCGTGTCGACGGCAAGGTGTTCGATCTCGACCTCGCGCCGCGGCTGGCGAAGAACGTGAAGCACACGGTCGAGGTGGTCGTCGACCGCCTCAAGGTCAGAGCCGACGTCAAGCAGCGCCTCGCCGAGTCGTTCGAAACCGCGTTGCGCCATGCCGCCGGACGCGCGGTCGCGGTCGAATCCGACAACGGCAAGGAACACCTGTTCTCGTCCAAGTTCGCCTGCCCGACCTGCGGCTACGCGCTGGCCGAGCTCGAGCCGCGCCTGTTCTCGTTCAACAATCCGATGGGCGCCTGTCCGACCTGCGACGGCCTGGGCACGGTGGAGTTCTTCGATCCCAAGCGATTGGTGGCGCATCCGAATCTGAGCCTGGCGAGCGGCGCCATTCGAGGCTGGGATCGGCGCAACCATTTCTATTACTCGATGCTGCAGTCGTTGGCGACGCACTACGTCTTCGACGTCGAGCAGCCGTGGGAAGCGCTCGACGAGAAGGTGCAGCACCTGATCCTTTACGGCTCCGGCAAGGAGAAGATCGCCTTCACCTATCTGAGCGAGCGCGGTCGCAGCACGGTCAAAGAGCACCCTTTCGAGGGTATCGTGCACAACCTGCAGCGCCGCTACCGCGAGACCGAATCGGTGGTCGTGCGCGAGGAACTCGCCAAATATCTGAACCACAAGGCTTGCCCCGACTGCGGCGGCACGCGACTGCGGCGCGAGGCGCGCCATGTCCTGTTCGACGGCAAGTCGATCTACGAAATCTCGCATGTCCCGCTGCGACAGACGCTGGAGCTGTTCCGCACCCTGCGGCTGGACGGCACCCGGGCGCAGGTTGCAGAGCGCATCGTGCGCGAAATCGCCGACCGGCTCGAGTTCCTGGTGAACGTGGGCCTGGACTACCTGTCGCTCGACCGCTCGGCCGAAACGCTCTCGGGCGGAGAGGCGCAGCGCATCCGACTCGCGAGCCAGATCGGCTCCGGTCTGACCGGCGTCATGTATGTGCTCGACGAACCCTCTATCGGCCTGCACCAGCGCGACAACGCGCGCCTGATCGAGACGCTGAAGCGCCTTCGCGACCTCGGCAACTCGGTAATCGTCGTCGAGCACGACGAAGAGGCTATCCTCTCCGCGGACCACGTGATCGACATGGGCCCCGGGGCCGGCGAGGCGGGCGGGCATCTGGTCGCCCAGGGGACACCTGCGGCGGTCATCGCCGAGGCGGATTCCCTGACCGGCAAGTATCTCGCCGGCGCGCTCAGAATCGAGGTGCCGCAGCGGCGCATCCGGGCCGGGCGCAAACGGCTGGCGATTCGCGGCGCAAGCGGCAACAACCTCAAGAACCTGGATTTTCAACTGCCGATCGGCCTGCTCGTGTGCGTGACCGGAGTTTCGGGCTCGGGAAAGTCGACCCTGATCAACGACACCATGTACGCTGCGGTCGCGCGCCAGCTCTACGGCAGCGCAGTGGAGCCGGCGCCATTCGAATCGATCGCCGGAATCGAGCAGTTCGACAAAGTGATCAGCGTCGACCAGAGCCCCATCGGGCGCACCCCTCGCTCGAACCCCGCGACCTACACCGGCCTGTTCACGCCGATCCGAGACTTGTTCTGCGGCGTGCCCGAGGCGCGCGCGCGGGGCTACGGTCCCGGGCGCTTCTCGTTCAACGTCAAGGGCGGTCGCTGCGAAGCCTGCCAGGGTGACGGTCTGATCAAGGTCGAGATGCATTTTCTGCCGGACGTCTACGTGCCGTGCGACGTCTGCCACGGCCAGCGCTACAACCGGGAAACGCTCGACATCCGCTACCGCGGCAGGAACATCCACGACGTGCTCGAGATGACCGTCACCGAGGCGGCGGAATTCTTTTCCGCGGTGCCGGCGATTGCGAAGAAGCTGCGCACCCTGCTCGACGTGGGCCTCGGCTATGCGCGCCTGGGCCAGTCCGCAACCACGCTCTCCGGCGGCGAGGCCCAGCGGGTCAAGCTTTCCCTCGAGCTGTCCAAGCGCGATACCGGGCGCACGCTCTACATACTCGACGAGCCGACCACCGGGCTGCATTTCCACGACGTCAAGATGCTGCTCGGCGTGCTGCACCGGCTGCGCGACGCCGGCAATACGGTAGTCGTGATCGAGCATAACCTGGATGTCATCAAGACTGCGGACTGGATCGTCGATCTCGGCCCCGAGGGCGGCGACGGCGGCGGGCGCATTGTCGCCGAGGGCACCCCCGAACAAGTCGCCGCCAGCAAGGCGAGCTACACCGGACGCTACCTGAAGCACGCCCTGGGCGAGCCGCGCCGTCGCGCCGCCGCTTGATCGCGGCGTTTCCCGCCTTCGCCCTAGGCGGGCGCGAGGCGCGGCGCGCCCTCGCCTGAAGGCTGCCAGGAGAGATGGCGCTCGTGGAAGCCGGCCAGACTCGCGCGATGCCCGATCGATACCAGCGTGGTGCCGGGCAGGCGCTCGCCGATCAGCCGGTACA
>DATFMS010000111.1:0-4733 GCA_035266805.1 Burkholderiales bacterium
GTCACCAGCTCGGCGAGCGAGCGCAGCGCGTGCATGTGGATGCGCTCGTAGCCGTGCGAGGCGTCGATGCCGAAGGTGATGAGCGCGGTGCGCACGTCGTCGCCGGCCTCGAGCGCCGAGGCGCTGTCCGAGCGGTAGTAGCGGAACAGGTCCTGCTGGAAGGCGATGTCGTCCTCGCGGCAGAGGCGGATCAGCTTGCGCGTCAGGTGATAGTCGAACGGGCCGGTCATGTCGGCCATGGCGACGGTGACGCCGAACTCGGAGCTGTTCTGCCCCGGCGCCGTGGTGCCGTTGTCGATGATCACCATCGACGCCACGTCGTGGGTCAGCACCGACGAGGCGCCCACCCCGAGCTCCTCCGAGATCGAGAACAGGAACAGGGTATCGACCGGCAGCGGCTCGCCCGCATCCTTGAGCGCCTTGATCGCGGCGAACATCGCCGCGCAGCCTGCCTTGTCGTCGAGGTGCCGGCTGACGACGAAGCCGTTGGAGAGAAACTCGGGCTGCGGGTCGATCGCCACCATGTCGCCGATCGCGATGCCGAGCCGTGCCAGGTCCCGCGCATGGCGCGCCAGCGCGTCGACCCGCAGCTCGACGTACTCCCACCCCGTGGGCTGGCTGTCGACCTGCTCGTTGTAGACGTGGCCGGAAGCCTTGAGCGGCAGGATGGTGCCGCGAAACGACCCGCTGTCGGTGAACAGCGTGCAGCGCGCGCCCTCGGCGAAGCGCGCCGACCAGTGCCCGACCGGAGCGAGCTCGAGGCGGCCGTTGTCCTTCAGGTTCTTGACCTGCGCCCCGAGCGTGTCGAGGTGGGCGATCAGCGCGCGCGCGGGCTGGCGCCGGCGACCGGCCATGCGGGCGCGGATCGCGCCGCGGCGCGTCAGCTCGTACTCGATGCCGATCGCGGCCAGCTCTTCGCCGGCAACGCGGGCGATGGCGTCGGTGTAGCCGGCGGGGCTCGGCGTGTCGAGAAAGCGGCCGAGGATGCGGGACAGGTATTCGACGTCGATGGTCAAGCGTGCCATGTGCGCGAGGACTCCATTCAGGCGCTCGCCTGGCGCGCGGCGGCCGGCAGCGAGAGCGGAAACAGCAGGTCGATGAAGCGTTCGGCGGTCGGCTGCGGCTCGTGGTTGGCCAGCCCGGGCCGCTCGTTGGCCTCGATGAAAGCATAGTGCGCCGCGCGCGGCGAGCGAACGATGAAGTCGATGCCGGTGACCGGGATGTCGATCGCGCGCGCGGCCTTGACCGCGGCCCCGACCAGCGCCGGATGCACCTCGTCGGTGACGTCGTGGATCGTGCCGCCGGTGTGCAGGTTCGCGGTGCGGCGCACCGCGAACTCGGCGCCCTGCGGCGGCACGTCGTCGAGCGAGTAGCCGGCGCCCGCCACGCAGCGCCCGGTCTCGGCGTCGAGCGGGATCTTCGACTCGCCGCCGGTGGCCGCCGCGCGGCGCCGGCTCTGCGACGCGATCAGCTCGCGCACGCTGCTGCGGCCGTCGCCGATGACGCGCGCCGGCCGGCGCAGCGCCGCGGCGACGACCTTGAAGTCGATCACCACCAGGCGCAGGTCCTCGCCCTGCACGCACTGCTCGACCAGCACGCGGGTCGAGCTCTCCCGCGCCTGCGCGACCGCCGCCATCGCCTGCTCGAGGTCCTCGAGCCCGACCGACACGCCGCGGCCCTGCTCGCCGCGCGCCGGCTTGACCACTACCTGGCGGTGGCGGGCGAGGAACTCGGCCAGCTGCTCGCGCGAGCTGTACTCGATCTGCTCGGGCACCCGCACCCCGGCGCGCCCGACGATGCGGCGCGTCACCGCCTTGTCGTCGCAGATGCTGACCGCAACGCCGCTGGTGAGCTCGGACAGGCTCTCGCGGCAGCGCACCGTGCGCCCGCCCGAAGTCAGGCGGAAGAACCCGCCTTCGGCGTCGATCACCTCCACCGCGATGCCGCGCCGGCGCGCCTCGTCGACGATGATGCGGGCATAGGGATTGAGCTGCGATTCGGGCGGCGAGCCGACGAACAGCTTTTCGTTGATCGGGTTCTTGTGCTTGACAGTGAACTCGGGCAGGCGCACGAAGCCGAGCTTCTCGTACAGCTCGATCGCCTGCCGGTTGTCGTGCATCACCGAGAGGTCCATGTGCGCCGCGCCGCGGGCCTGGAAATACTCCGCCAGGCGCCGCACCAGCGTCTCGCCCACCGCCGCGTGCACCGCCTGCGGGTGCACCGCCAGGCACCACAGCGAGGCGCCGCCCTCCGGGTCGCCGAAGGCGCGCCGGTGGTCGACCCCGGTCACCGTCCCGATCACCTCGCCGGTCTTCTCGTCCTCGGCCACCAGGTAGACGATGGTGCGGCTGTCGCGCTTGTCGAGCAGAAGGTCGGGGCGCACCGGCACCATCTTGCGCGAGAGGTAGATGCGGTTGACCGCGTCGGCGTCCGCCGCGCTGGTCAGCCAGCGCACGATGAAGCCGCGCGGCCGGCGCGACGAGGCGCGGTAGGTGGAGAGGTCGAGGCGGAACGTGTGCGAGGGGTCGAGGAACAGCTCCTGCGGCGCGGCGGCGAGCACCACGTGCGGGTCGCGCACGTAGGCCGCGATGTCGCGCCGCTCGAGGTCCTCCTCCAGCAGCGCCGCGGCGAGCTGGCCCGGATCGTCGAAGGTCTGGCCGAACAGCAGCCGGCCCCAGCCGCAGTCGAGCGTCGCGTTGTGCTGCGGCAGCTGCCCCGGGGCCTCCCGGTGCAGGCGCTGGATGCGGTGGGCGTAGGCACCCTTGCTGCGGCTCTTGCGGGTGCGCGTCGCGGATTGGGTCCGGGTGGCCATATCAGGCTCCTTGCGCTTGCAGCCACAGTTCCAGAATCGCCGCCTGCCACAGCTCGGAGCCGCGCAGCGGCGTGATGTGCTCCTTGGGATCGGCGAACAGGGCGTCGAGGTAGCCGCGGCGGAAGATGCCGCGCTCCTTCGCCGCGCGCGAGCCGAGCGCGTCGCGCGCCAGCTCGAGAAACGGTCCCTCGAGGTACTTGAGCGCCGGCACCGGGAAATAGCCCTTGGGCCGGTCGATGACCTGGCTCGGCACCACCTGCCGCGCGACGTCCTTGAGGATGCCCTTGCCGCCGTCGCGCAGCTTCTGGTCGGGCGGGATGCGGGCCGCGAGCTCGACCAGCTCGTGGTCGAGGAACGGCACCCGCGCCTCGAGCCCGGCGGCCATGGTCATGTTGTCGACGCGCTTGACCGGGTCGTCGATCAGCATCACGGTGGTGTCGAGCCGCAGCGCGCGGTCGACCGGGTCGCTTGCGCCGTCCTGGGCCATGCGCTCCTCGATCAGCTCGCGGGCGTGGTCGTTGCCGACGTACTCCGCGGACACCTGCTCGCGGTAGTGCGCGTAGTCGCGGTCCATGAAGGCGCGCGCGTAGTCGGCCGCCGGGTTGCCCGAGCCGACCAGCTTCGGGTACCAGTGATAGCCGCCGAACACTTCGTCGGCGCCCTGCCCGCTCTGCACCACCTTGACGTGCTTCGCCACCTCGCGCGAGAGCAGGTAGAAGCAGACGTTGTCGTACGACACCATCGGCTCGGACATCGCCGCGATGGTCGCCGGCAGCGCGTCGAGCAGGCGCGCCGACTCGATGAAGATCTTGTGGTGCTCGGTTTCGAAGCGCTCGGCGACCAGGTCCGAGTAGACGAATTCGTCGCCCGACTCGTCGTTGGCGGCCTCGAAGCCGATCGAGAAGGTGTTCAGCCCGACCTGGCCGGCTTCGGTGAGCAGGCCGACGATCAGGCTCGAGTCGACCCCGCCCGAGAGCAGCACGCCGACCGGCACGTCGGCCACCATGCGCCGCTCGACTGCGCGGCGCAGCGCCGCCGCCAGCTGCTCGCGCCACTCGGCGCTGCTCCTGAGCTGGTCGGCCGAGCTGCGCGCGAACGACAGCGACCAGTACTCGCGCTCCTTGCTGCGGCCGTCGGGCTCGATCACGCGCAGCGTCGCCGGCGGCAGCTTGCGCACGCCCTTGAGGATGGTGCGCGGCGCCGGCACCACGGCGTGGAACGACAGGTAGTAGTTGAGCGCCACCGGGTCGATCGCGGTGTCGACCCCGCCCGCGGCGAGCAGCGCCGGCAGGCTCGAGGCGAAGCGCAGCTCGCGCGGCGTCTCGGAGTAGTACAGCGGCTTGATGCCGAGCCGGTCGCGCACCAGGATCACGCGCCCGCTGTCGCGCTCGTGCAGCGCGAAGGCGAACATGCCCTGCAGGCGCTCGGGCGCGCCCGCGCCCCAGGCGTGCCAGGCCTTGAGCACCACCTCGGTGTCGCCGTCGGAAAAGAAGCGGTAGCCCGTTGCCTCGAGCTCGCGCCGCAGCTCGCGGTAGTTGTAGATGCAGCCGTTGAACACCACCGTCAGGCCGAGCAGGGGGTCGCTCATCGGCTGCTCGGCGCGCTCGGAGAGGTCGATGATCTTGAGCCGCCGGTGGCCGAACGCGACCCGGCCGCGGGCGATCGCGCCTTCCCCGTCGGGACCGCGGGGCGCCATCGCGGCGTTCATGCTCTGCAGCGCCGAAACCGAGGCCGGCGCCCCATCAAAAGTGACTGCACCTGATATTCCACACATGATTTCAATGACTTGCGATATAATTACAAGTCATAAGTTTACAGTACATATGATTTGATGTCAAACTAACGTCATGAACGAATCCGAAACCCGGGTGCTGTCGGCGATCCGTCGCATCGTACACGCGGTCGACAGCCACTCCAAAGA
>DATFMS010000112.1:0-4438 GCA_035266805.1 Burkholderiales bacterium
CGAGACCACGAAGACGAGGCCGAAGACGAGGAAATGCCGCTCGGCGGCAATGGTCGACTGCCCGGCGATCTGCTTCGCCACCTCGGTGATGGTGAGCGTGCCGGTCGCGCCGTAGATCATCGACATGCCGTACAGCAGCAGGCCGGAGGCGAGCGCGCCGAGCACGAAGTACTTCATCGCCGCCTCGGTCGAGAGCGCCGAGTCGCGGTTGAGCGCCACCATCGCGTAGAGGCACAGCGACAGCAGCTCGAGGCCGAGGTAGAGCGTGAGGAAGCTGTTGGCGCTCATCATCACCATCATGCCGAGCAGCGCGAACAGCAGGAGCGTGAGGAACTCGCCGCGCAGCAGGCCGCGATCGTGCAGGTACTGGCGCGAGTACACCAGCGCGGCGGCGACCGCCAGGTAGGCGCACAGCTTGAGCAGGTGCGCCATCAGGTCCGCCACATAGAGCCGGTTGAAGGCGTAGGCGACGTGGCCGCCGGTGCCCCACATCACGAACACGGTCGCCGCGGCGCAGCCCAGCAGCACCAGCATGGCGATGATGAAGCTCGTCTCGCGGCGCGGGTCCTTGACGTACAGGTCCGCGATCATGAGCGCGCAGGCGCCTGCCAGCAGCACCAGCTCCGGCAGCGCGAGGAGGAAGTCGTTCAGCGTGGCGGGAGCGCTCATCTCAGGTCTTTGGCAGCGCGACGTGGCGCAGCAGCTCGTTTACCGAGCCGTGCATGATGTCGGTGAAGGGAAGCGGGTAGATGCCCATGAACAGCACCGCGGCCGCGAGCAGGGCGAGCACCAGCCCCTCGCGCCCGTTCAGGTCGGTCAGCTTGGCGACGCGCTCGTTCGCCACCGCGCCGAAAATCACGCGCTTGTAGAGCCACAGCGTGTAAGCCGCTCCCCAGATCAAGGTGCTGGCCGCCGCGAACGCGATCCAGAAATTCGATTTCATGGCGCCCAGGATGACCATGAACTCGCCGACGAAACCGCTCGTCGCGGGCAGTCCGCAATTGGCCATCGCGAACAGCATCATCAGCGAGGCGAATTTCGGCATCGTGTTCACCACCCCGCCGTAGTCGGCGATCCGGCGGCTGTGCATGCGGTCGTACATCACGCCGACGCAAAGGAACATCGCGGCGGAGACGAAGCCGTGCGAGATCATCTGCACCAGCCCGCCCTCGATTCCGATCGCATTGAAGAGGAAGAAGCCGAGCGTGACGAAGCCCATGTGCGAGATCGACGAGTAGGCAATCAGCTTCTTCATGTCGGTCTGCACCAGCGCCACCAGGCCGACGTAGACCACGGCGATCAGCGACAGCGCGATCATCAGCCAGGCCAGCTCGCGCGAAGCGTCGGGCAGGATCGGCAGCGAGAAGCGCACGAAGCCGTAGGCGCCGAGCTTCAGCATGATCGCCGCCAGCACCACCGAGCCGCCGGTCGGCGCCTCGACGTGCGCGTCCGGCAGCCAGGTGTGCACCGGCCACATCGGCACCTTGACCGCGAAGGCGAGCAGGAAGCCGAAGAACAGCAGCACCTGCGTGCCGAGCGGCAGCGGCAGGTTGTGCCAGTCGAGAATCTCGAAGCTGCCGCCGGATTTGCTGTACAGGTACAGCACCGAGATCAACAGCAGCAGCGAGCCGGCCAGCGTGTAGAGGAAGAACTTGAGCGCGGCGTAGACGCGATTGGGGCCGCCCCAGACGCCGATGATGATGAACATCGGGATCAGGGTGGCCTCGAAGAAGACGTAGAACAGCACCCCGTCGAGCGCGGCGAAGACGCCGTTCATCAGCCCCGACAGGATCAGGAACGAGGCGTAGTACTGCGAGACGCGGCTCTGCACCACCGTCCAGCCCGCAATCACCACCAGGACGGTAATGAAGCTGTTGAGCAGGACGAACAGCACGCTGATGCCGTCGACCCCGAGATGGTAGTTGACGTTGAAGCGCTCGATCCAGGGAATGTTCTGCACGAACTGCATGCCGGGGTTGTGCAGGTCGAAGCCGGTGTAGAGCGGGATCGTCACCGCGAAACCGATCAGCGCCCCGATCAGTGCCAGCGAGCGCTGCATCGGAGCGTTGCGCTCGCCGCCGGCGGCCAGAACCAGCAGGCCGGCGACGATCGGGATCCAGATCGCGAGCGAGAGCAGATTGGCGTTCACGAATGTCTCTTCTTGTTGTTCACGTGCGCAGGAAGAAATAGGTCAGCAGCACGACCCCGATCAGCATCGTGAAGGCGTACTGATAGACATAGCCGGACTGGAACAGTCTCACCACCGAAGCGACCCAGCCGACGACGCGCGCCGAGCCGTTCACCACCACGCCGTCGATCACCGCCTCGTCGCCGCCCTTCCACAGGGCCGTGCCGAGCAGCCGCGCGCCGCGCGAGAACAGCCACTCGTACAGCTCGTCGAAGCCGTACTTGCGGTCGACCAGCGCGTAGAGCGGGCCGAATGCGACGGCGATCTTCTTCGGCAGGTCGGTGCGCACCAGGTAGAGATATCCGGCAAGGCCGGCTCCGGCGAGGCCGAACCAGAACGGCGCCGCCGCCAGGCCGTGCAGCATGAAGCTCCACACGCCGTGGTATTCCTCGTGGAACTGCTGCACGATGCTCGAGCCGAAATAGCCGTCGAACACGACCGGGCCGATCCACCAGCCGGCGGCGACCGACGGGATCGCGAGCAGCACCAGCGGCAGCGTCACCACCCAGGGCGATTCGCGCAGGTGCGCGCGCGTGTGCGCGTCCATGCGCGGCTCGCCGTGGAAGGCGTAGAACACCAGGCGGAAGGAGTACAGGCCGCCGAAGAACACGCCCAGCAGCAGCGCCGCGTAGGCGAAGCCGGCGCCCGGCGTGTGCGAGGCCTGCACCGCCTCGAGGATGGCGTCCTTGGAGAAGAAGCCGGCGAACGGCGGCAGCCCGGCGTTGGCGAGCGCCCCGATCAGCACCGTAGCATAGGTTATCGGCATGTACCGGCGCAGACCGCCCATGCGCCGCATGTCCTGCTCGTGGTGCAGCGCGATGATCACCGAGCCCGCGCCCAAGAACAGCACCGCCTTGAAGAAGGCGTGCGTCATGAGGTGGAAGATTCCGACCGAGTAGGCCGAAGCGCCGAGCGCGACCGTCATGTAGCCGAGCTGCGACAGGGTCGAGTAGGCGATTACGCGCTTGATGTCGTACTGCGTCACCGCGACCATCGCCATGAACAGCGCCGTGATGGCGCCGATCGCCATCACCACCGAAAGCGCGGTCTGGGAGAGCTCGAACAGCGGCGACATGCGCGCCACCATGAAGATGCCCGCAGTCACCATGGTCGCGGCGTGGATCAGGGCCGAGATCGGGGTCGGGCCCTCCATCGAGTCCGGCAGCCAGACGTGGAGCGGGAACTGCGCGCTCTTGCCCATCGCGCCGACGAACAGGCAGATGCAGATCACGCTCAGCACCTGCCAGCCATGACCGGGCAGCACATTGAGCGTCGTGCCGGCGAGCGCCGGCGCGTGGTTGAACACCGCGCCGTAGTCGAGGGTGCCGAAGTGCGCCAGGATGAGGCCGATGCCGAGCAGAAAGCCGAAGTCCCCCACCCGGTTGACGAGAAAGGCCTTGAGGCTGGCGTAGATCGCCGTCGGGCGCGTGTACCAGAAGCCGATCAGCAGGTACGACACCAGGCCTACCGCCTCCCAGCCGAAGAACAGCTGCAGGAAGTTGTTGCTCATCACCAGCATCAGCATCGAGAAGGTGAAGAGCGAGATGTAGGAGAAGAACCGCTGGTAGCCGGGGTCGTCCGCCATGTAGCCGACGGTGTAGATGTGCACCATGAGCGAGACGAAGGTCACCACCACCATCATCAGTGCGGTCAGGCGGTCGACCAGGAAGCCGATCTCGAAGCTCGTCGAACCGCTGCTGAGCCAGGTGTAGACGGTGCCGTTGAAGCTGTGGCCGGCCATCACGTCGGCGAAGATCACGCACGAGGCGGCGAACGAGACGGCTACCGACAGGATCGTCACCCAGTGCGCCCCCGCCCGTCCGATCGCGCGCCCGAACAGGCCGGCGACGATCGCGCCGGCGAGAGGCACCAGGGGCACGATCAGATAGAGGGTCTTCATCGCGATCATCTGTATTCTTCTCAGCCTTTCAGGGAATCCAGGTCCTCGACGTCGATCGTGTTCAAATTACGGAACAGGACCACCAGGATCGCCAGGCCGATCGCGGACTCTGCTGCCGCGACGGTAAGGATGAAGAACACGAACACCTGCCCGGCGATGTCGCCCAGGAAATGCGAGAAAGCAATGAAGTTCAGGTTCACCGCGAGCAGCATGAGCTCGATCGCCATCAGCAGGATGATGATGTTGCGGCGGTTGAGGAAGATCCCGACCACGCTGATCGAGAACAGCACCGCGCCGAGCACCAGGTAATGGTTGAGGGTCAGCGGGCCCATCATTCGTCCTTTTCCGCC